>JAUIAG010000053.1 GCA_030425355.1 Verrucomicrobiia bacterium | reverse complement strand
CGACGATGTTTCCACTCCCGAGTGGCTGGTTGTGGACTATGATTATCCATCGCGGGGCGAGGCTCCACCGGTTCACCTGTCCTGGCATGGGAACCTGAAGCCCGAAATTCTCAATGAACTCCGGGATGCCGATGGCAGGCCCGTTGAGTGGGGCAGTGGACAGCTCTTCATCGGCACACAGGGGATGATTCTCTCCAATTATGGCAGTCATATGTTACTGCCGACGGACCGCTTCGCAAACTATACCAGGCCGGAGCCATCCATCCCGGAGTCACCCGGTCATCATCAGGAATGGCTGAATGGCATACGCAATGGAGTTCAGCCCACATGTCACTTTGACTATGCCGGACCTCTGACCGAAACGGTGCTGCTCGGTGCCGTCAGTTATCGGAGTGGCGACATTGTCAATTATGACAGTGCCACCGGCGCGATACCCAATTCCAAGCGGGCATCCGCGCTGCTCCACAAGGAGTATCGCGAGGGGTGGACACTGTGAACTTTCATTAGCCAGGCTCATCCCATGAACCGGTCACTACTGGCGATTGCCGCGCATCCCGACGATATTGAATTTCTCATGTCGGGAACCATGCTTCATTTCCGGGAAGCCGGCTATGAGCTGCACTATCTCAATCTTTCTTCCGGCAACCTCGGCAGTCAGGATCATGACGAGGATGAAACTGCGCAGATGCGGGCGGATGAAGCGCGGGCTGCTGCACTCCTCCTTGGGGCCACATGGCACCCGCCCTTCCTCCACGACCTTGAAATCTTCTACGATATCCACGCAATCCGCCACCTTTCCGGCCTGATCCGGGAGATACAGCCATCGTTGATTCTGACCCACTCCCTGGAAGATTACATGGAGGACCATACCTGCACGGCACGACTGGCGGTGACCGCCGCCTTTTCCCGGGGGATGAAGAATTTCCGCACCCACCCTGAACGGCCAATACACGAAGGGGAAGTTGCCGTCTATCATGCACAGCCGCACATGAACCGCGATGCCATGGGTAAAATTATCAGACCGGCACTTTTTGTTGATGTCGGCACAGTGATGGACACACGGGAAAAAGCCCTTGCTGTTCACCGCAGTCAGCAGTCATGGCTCGATGCCAGTCAGGGCATGGATTCCTATCTTTCGACCATGAGGGACAATGCCAGGGAAGTCGGGCAGCTCAGTGGCCGCTTTGAATATGCAGAAGGATGGCGGCCGCATTCCCGGGTGGGATTCTGCTCTGCCGATTTTGATCCCTTCAGGGATCTTCCCGCGCCGATTCTGCTTCGTCAGGCAGAAGCACTACAGGGAACAGATTTAACTCAAACACTTGACTGACATGGCACGGAAAATAAGTTCGATAGCCCCCGGCTGGTGGGATTACACGACACTCGACAATGACCTTATACGCGATGCCGCGGCTTTGACTCCTGCCCGGATGGAAGGTCTTTCCCGACCGGGCTTCCGGGTGGTCTTCTATGACACACTGGAAGAATTCTATCTCGCCGAGGCACTCGAATATATTCACGCATGGCAACAGTCCACACCTGACAATCCGGTCGGCATCTGCGGTCCCATAGGTCCGACTGAGCACCTGCCACTTGTGGCCCGTGTCATCAATGATCTTGGGCTCGATCTGCGTTCCGGACACTTCTGGGGAATGGATGAGTGGGTCATCGACGGCAAGGTCGTCCCGCCGGACCACCCGCTTTCCTTTGAGAAGGCAGACCGGGAACTCTGTTTCAATCGAATCGATGAGTCGCTGAGGATACCGGACAGCCATCTCCATTTTCCCGGCGTCGAGGTCGGAAACTATCGCAGGACATGGGATTCAGGGATCCGGTGTGCGGTCATGCAGGGAGGGCAGGGCGATGTCAAGCACTGGGCCTTCAATGACCCCCTGCCGCGGACCGGTGACTGGAAGGACAATCCGCCGCCGCCGGAAGAATACCGGAAGCTGGCAACACGGGTCGTCGACCTGCACCCGCTGACAATCACCCAGAATGCACGGACCAGCGGTGGCGGCAATGTATCGCTGGTTCCGACACAGGCGGTCACCGTTGGGCCGGTGGAGACATGGAAATCCGATAAGGTGTCCATCTGGCATGCCGGATTCCATGACAATCCCTTCGGCCAAAGGCTGACATGCCTGATGATTTCGGAGGGCATGGCTGATTCAGCGGTGCCGATGTCCCTGCTGGCCGACCATCCGAATGTGCAGTTCAATTATTTTCGGGGTGGAATCGGGAACTGCGATGTTGAAATGCATTGATGCAAGGTCCTGATGCGGCGGCGGATATGCCCGCTGGCATGACGGAGACGGCATGGTCCCGGAAAATTCCTCCTTTAGCCATCGGTTCCACCGTGCAATACTGGCCGATATCCCGGCATTTTTGCCCATTGTAGTTTTATCTTTTTTCTTGTGATGGTTGATAATTTAAAAAGAGGAAGCGTTTTTGACTTTTCCCGGGCGGGCAGGGGAAAGAAGGGTTTCACACTGATTGAACTCCTGGTTGTTATTGCCATTGTGGCAATTCTGGCCAGTCTGATGCTGCCTGCTCTGGCCAAGGCCAAGGAGAGTGGCCGGACTGCTCTCTGCAAAAGCAACCTTAGACAGATAACCCTGGCCATGCTGCTTTATGCCGAGGAAAGCCGCGACACTCTCCCATGGGCGGGCGGTGTCGACCGTAACCTCGATCCGGACTGGGTGTGGGGCGGCCACAGGATGACCAACCCCCAGAACAGGGCTGAATGGAATCGGCCGTATTGGGCACTGCATGCCGAATCGGGAGCCATTTTCCCATATGCCACGGGCCTTGAGCGGGTGCGTCCGCGTCCCGGCCGGCGTGACACTGACTGGTACACCCGCACTCACAAGGTCTACCGCTGCCCGTCCACCGGGGAACTGGGCCGCTCACGCCGGGTCAACTACAGCATGAATGCCTGGGTGGAGCCCAACAAGAGCCTCCGAAGCGGGAGAACATCCGACCGCGGTGTCGAACTCATCAAAGTCCGAAACCCGGTGATCAAACTTCTCGTTCTGGATGAATCCCCCGAGACCATGCATAACGCCAGTTTTACACCCGGTGGCTCCGCCTCCAGTGGGGATTTCACTTATCACAATGGCAAGATCAACATGGGATTCATGGACGGCCATGTTGAAATCATGCGGCATCAGGACGTGCTGAAAGTCCAGAGAGATACCACCCGCGGGTCACTTAACCGTCATAGATACTTTGATCCGTATTATTAACTCTCCCCGCCAGTGGAATTGTCTTTAACAGCTGTCGCGCACCCGTGCGTGCCATGTGTCATTGTGTATTATGCATACTCAGCCGTTGAAGGCTGACCACAGCGGCTGGAAGGGAGTCCCTCCGCCTTCAATTCTCATTGTAGGCTGTGGATGACTCGCGGATTCCGAGCAGGGTGGACTCCATATCGCTGGCCCTGTCCGGATGCCTTTCTATGAGGTTGAACTGCTCCCTCGGATCCTCGTCGAGGTTATAAAGTTGATAGGGTTTTTCAAAGGGTCGTGACCGTGGCTGTTCGCGTCCTCCGGATCCACTGCTGAGGATGAGTTTCCATGGCCCCTTCCTGATGGCAAAAGTCCCATTGGCCGAGTGGTTGATTACAGGCGGTCTCGGCGGTACGGAAGGCTCTTCCATGAGGTCTGCGGCGAAGCTGAAACTGTCCTCGGCTGCATCCGCCGGAAGAGGTTCCGCATCTATCAGGTCAGCAACTGTCCTGAAGATATCCACATGACAGATGGTGCGGCTGGATACCGACCCCGGTCTGACTCCGGCCGGCCAGCGCACAAGGAAAGGAACACGGTGCCCGGCTTCGTAGATGTCGGCCTTGGTTCCACGGAAGATGAAATTGGACCGATGGCGGTCCTCGCGGTAAGCCTGGACTGACGGGTCATCGAGGTGGCCCTTTTCTTCTGCCTTTCTTCTGTACATGAAGGACCCGTTGTCGCTTGTGAAGATGACAAGGGTGTTTTCAGCAATACTGTTCTCGTCAAGGCATTGAAGAATTCTGCCGACCGTCCAGTCGGTCTGGGCGATAAAATCACCATAGGGCCCGAGGCCGGTGGTGCCGGTAAAGCGGGTGGCCGGCCAGACCGGCTTGTGCGGTGATGTGAGAGGCACATAAAGAAAGAACGGCCGTGCTGAGCCGGCGTTCTCATCGATGAATGCCACGGCCATGTCTGCCAGCCGGTCGAGGATGGTTTCCGGATCAAAGTCTGGGCTTCGCTCCCCCTTCCGGAGGAACCGCGGGAAGCTGATCGCGTCCTGTGTCTCTGAAGGCAGTTCAAGAACATTTTCGTTTTTAACGAACAGGTAGGGCGGAAAATCGAGAGACGCCGGGATGATCATTGAATGATCAAACCCGAAGTGGACAGGAGTCATGGACACAGGTTTCGAGTAGTCAAAGCGTTGTCCCTGAGTCGTGTCATCATCGTGTCGGGCGAAGCCCAGTCCGAGGTGCCACTTTCCGATCACTCCTGTGGCATAGCCCTCCCTTTTCATCAGCGAGGCAATTGTGAACCGGTCCTGATCCATGAGCGGAGATCCGTAGCCATTCAGCACTCCACTCTTCAGGCGTGTCCGCCAGCAATACCGTCCGGTGACAAGGCCATAACGGGTCGGAGTGCAGACCGCCGATGGAGAATGGGCGTCGAGGTAGCGGCGGCCGCCATGTGCCAGTGAATCAATCGCCGGGGTGGGAATGCGGGACCATGGGTTCAGACTCTGGACGTCGCCGTAGCCCATATCATCGGCCATGATAACAACAACATTCGGACGATCACCGGCTTCGGGTTTCTGCCCTGCTGCGCTCCCGGCAGTCCCGCCGACATGGCATATGCAGATGACCGAAAGGACGGGGATGATCCGCGCCACAACATTCCGTCGAGTTATTCGAGTGCTGGTGCCATCGGGTGCCCCTGGTTGAAGGATTGGTTGCATTACTCTCATTTGATTAAATCAGTTCAGTTAAACCGGTGATCCGGCATGTGCCTTGTGGAACCCCGGTCCCGGAATGACATTGAGGACTCTGAACAGTCTCTCTGCTCTGCTGGAAATTTCCCGGGAATCTCCCGATCCCCACAGGTGCGCCCATCCATCCCGATGAACCCCGGGAGGGATGCCATGGCGGTCGGGCGCTTCAATCGGGAACTGCATGGCAAAACGATAACTCTGTGAAGCCAGTGCAACAACGGCATTCTGTTCGGGCCTTCTCCGTTCAGGGTTTTTCTTGTCCTTGCGGGGGGAACAGGAGTAAATTCCGTCATGCATTTCAGAACCCATCCTGCGGCGGCCATTGCTGTTTTGGCTGTGTCTGTCTGTGCCGCCCTGACTGGATCCGCTCAGGACCGGCCGGGTTACACGGACACCCCTAAGATCCCCGGTCAGGAATGGCGGGTTCACGATCCCGACCGCCCCTACCCCAACCTGGTCAAACCCGGCGCCACGTTCAGTGATCTTGCACCTCCACCGTCGGATGCCCTTGTGCTGTTTGACGGAACGAATCTGGATCGCTGGGATGGAGGGGACTGGCTTATCCGCGACGGCTACATGGAGGTGACCAAAGGAAGCATTTCCGCCGAGGTTCCGTGGGAGGATTTTCAGATCCACATCGAGTGGGCGACGCCGGCCATCGTCAAGGGCGACAGCCAGGGCCGTGGCAACAGCGGTCTTTTCCTGCCCGGCAGACACGAAATCCAGATCCTTGATTCTTATGAAAACCCGACTTACCCGGATGGGCAGGCGGGTGCCATGTACGGCCAGTGGCCACCCCGTGTGAATGCATCCCGGCCGCCTGGCAAGTGGCAGACCTACGACGTCATCTGGGAGGCGCCGAAGTGGGATGACAATGGCAAACTCATCAGTCCGGGCTATGTGACAGTGCTGCATAATGGCGTGCTGCTTCACCACCGCCAGGCCTATAACGGTCCGACCGGCCACCGGTCCGCCACTGATTATTCGCGGGTGAACCGCAGCCGGACCATTTCTCTTCAGGACCACGGCAACCCGACAAAGTTCCGGAATATCTGGGTGCGGCCACTCGACGCCTACGACAAGTGACCCCGAAAGAGGGCATGGACTCAATCCATCACTCCCTGTCACTGCGGGGAACGATCGCATCTCTCCTCCTTTCCAACACCGGTTCGCCATTCGCGGGTCGGTGTTTTATTGTCCATGGCCTCCTTCTGCTCATTGCCTGGCATGGTGTGTTGGTTTCCGCCTTCGGCAACCAATCGTCCGCTCCGGCTGCTCCGAATATCATTCTGATAATGGCCGACGACATGGAATGGGATGATGCCGGGTGCTATGGGCATCCCGTGGTGCGGACTCCCAATCTTGACCGGCTTGCCGCGCAGGGCATGCGGTTCACCCATGGGTTCATGACCGCCAGTTCGTGCAGCCCGAGCCGTGCCAGTCTGATAACCGGACTTTACCCTCACAATACCGGTGCTGAGGAACTCCACTGGCCGGTGCCCGCCGGTCAGGTCACCTTCGTGGAGAAACTTCGTCAACAGGGTTACTGGACGGCCGCCGCCGGCAAGTGGCACCTCGGTGATGCCATGCGCAGCCGGTTTGATCTGGTCCGGGAAGTCGATACCTCCGGTTTCCAGCTTCCATCGGGTTCAAAAGGGCTTGAGGGCAAATTCGCGCAGACCTACGAAGGCGATGCGAGAAGCGGCTGCGCGGACTGGCTCTCAGTCCTCAATGCCCGACCAACGGACAGGCCCTTTTTTCTCTGGCTGGCTTCACTCGACCCGCACAGGCCCTATGATGAGGATGCCATAGCGGACCCTCACCAGCCGGATGAAGTCGTAGTGGCCCCGTATCACCCCGACCTGCCCGGGGTCCGGAAGGATTATGCCCTTTATTATGACGAAATTACCCGTCTGGATTTCTTTGTCGGGCAGATACTTGACCAACTGGACAGGGGCGGACTTTCCGACAACACATTTGTCCTGTTTATCAGCGACAACGGCAAACCGTTCCCGCGCGACAAGACGAGTCTGTATGACAGTGGTATCCGTAGCCCGTGGATTGTGCGCTGGCCGGCTGGCTGCAAGTCTGGAACCGTATGTCATCAGCTGGTCAGTGCCGTTGACATAGCCCCGACATTTCTTGACCTTGCCGGGGCTGATGTGCCGGACTTCCTGGCGGGCATCAGCTTTCTGCCGCTGCTGCAGACACCTCAACAATCCCTTCGCGATTACATCTTTGCCGAGAAGAACTGGCACGATTATGAGGATCATGCCAGAGCTGTCCGGGACCGTCGCTACAAGCTGATTGTCAACAGCTACACGGATCTCCCCAATACCCCGCCTGCCGATGCCGTTCGAAGCCCGATTTATCAGTCGATGCTGGCGATGTTTCAGGAAGGCACCATCCCGGATGACCAGCGGCAGATCTTCACTGTCCCCCGTCCCGCAATAGAACTCTACGACACTGTTGCCGATCCATTTGAACTGAATAACCTCGCCGGAAACCCGGAAACCGCCATGGTCGAGATGAGGCTCCATCAAATGCTCAATCAGTGGATTTCCGATACCGGCGATTACATTCCATCCCTTCGCACTGCGGATGAGTTTGACCGGCGAACCGGCAGACCGACCGCCGCCCGACTCCGCCCCCGCTGGAGCCGTGCCCGGATGGTCGAAGCCGGTCTCGCCGCTCCATGATCCCGGTCTCCTGATCCGATGCTCCGGGGTTTTCCCAATGGCATCACCGTTGGACTGTGGTATTGTTGTGATCATGGATCATGAAGAGAAATTATGCCGTTTTTCCCTTTCCCGTTTGGCGATTCCTGTCTGTGCATTGCTGATGGTGGCGGTTCTAGTCGGGAGTGGCTGTGCGACGGATCCATGGAAAAAGCGGGTTGGGAGTCTGACCTTCGAGGAGGCGGTCCGCGAACTTGGCCCGCCCGAGGGAAGCATGAAACTCAAGTCGGGCCTGACCACCTACAGCTGGTACATCCCCTCGGCATGGGGCGCACTGGACAAGGTCATCCTCACTTTTGACGAGAGCGGGAATCTCGTGGACGGCAACCAGCAGTACATGGGCAATGTGCCCCCTCCAATGGGCCCGGTTTTTATTGACAGGCGCATCTACTGGTAAAGACTTGGGGGATGAAACCCCCGGTTCCGGTATGCCTTCCCCGATGGCTGCTTTTTATTTCCCTGTGCACGGGACACTACTGGCAGCCATTCATCCATTCAGCATCTGGGGCTGATGCGGCACTGACTGGTCCTGATCTTTTTCCCATGACCATTGAGGGGGTTGAGGCGACCCTGTTTGCCCGGGATCCGCTGGTCAGGAACCCATGCGCCATCACCTTCGACTCACAGGGCAGAGTCACGGTGGGCATGGGGCCGCAATACCGGAAGCCCGAGCCGGACACACCGCCCGACAGCGTCTATATTCTCACCGACACCGACGGTGATGGCGAGGCTGACCGGAGACATCTCTTCGCTGCCGGTTTCAACAGCATTCAGGGACTGCTGTGGGGAGAACTGGGGCTCTATGTCGCCAACGCTCCGGACTTCACCCTGGTGCGGGACCTCGACGGGGACGATGTTGGGGATCAGTATATCAAACTCTTCGTCGACCTCGGTAATCTCGAACATGGCCTTCATGGCCTGAACTGGGGTCCGGACGGCAGGCTCTACATGTCCAAAGGCAATTCAAAAGGGCTTTCCATTCCGCCGGACCGAATTGCGCCAAAGCCATTCCGGGATTTGTGGGGGGTGGAGATGGACGGGGTGCCCGACACCCCGTTGCCGCGCGTCTATTCCGCTGCGGAGTATGCCAGGGATTATCACGATCCGGATGATGACTGGGGGCGTCAGGGCGGCGTACTCCGCTGCGACCCCGACGGCGGCAATCTTGAAATCGTCGCCTCCGGAATGCGCAATCCGTGGGACATGGCCTTTGACAATGACTTCAACACTCTTGCCACAGACAATGACCAGACTCTCGGCGACAAATTCATCGCACCCTTCGAAGGCGCACACTTTGGCTGGGGTCATGCCTGGAGTTCGGACTGGGAAGGGCGCGATCATCTGCCGACAGTTCCGGCCAGTGGGCCCCTCTTTGAAGGCTCGGGAACCGGTGTCACTTGGTGGGACGTGCCCGGGATGCCGGATTCGTTTCGTGGAGTCTTCCTGGTGAATGACTGGCTTCAGCGGCAGGTGTATGTCTATCGCCCGTCATGGGACGGTGCGCTGATGGTCCCGGAAAACACTCCTCTCACTGTGCTGGCAACAGCGGGTTCCGGACGGGATATGAAGTCCAGCTCAGGCCGCAGTTTCGATCCTGTTGACATCGAAGTCGGTCCCGATGGTGCTGTGTATATCAGCAGCTGGGGACGTGAATACGGTGCCCGTTTCAAGGGAGGCGAGCTGGTCAACGAAGGCCGAATTTACCGGGTGATGCCGTCCATGGCATCCGTAAAGCCGGGCCTGCTGAACCGGGGACCCCAGGTCATGGACCAGCTGCGGTTGTCAGGTATCCGGCAGCTGGTTCGGCTTTTGGATGAGGAATGGCTCCCGGTCCGTCTTCGGCTTGTTCAACAGCAACTGATAGACAAACTTTCCGGAACTCAAGCCGATCCCGGGATGCTGCTGGAGGAAACACTCAGCCGCCGGGCATCGACATGGCTTATTCACGCACTGGCCCTCTCCGGACATGCTCCAGCCCTTGTGGACTCCATCCGGCAGCAGGGAAATCCGATTGATGCTGAAAGTATCCACCGCGTCATTCAGATACTGAAATCATCGGCCGGTAGGACCGTCCTGCTGAGAGATCACCCGGAGTGGGCGGCAACGCTGCTGACCCACCCCGACGCCCGCCTGCGACACCACATGGTCCTCGCTGTCGCCGGGACTGGCGACAGTTCCTTTCGGGATGCCTTGTGGCAGGCTCTTGAAAGCGAGTCCGATCGCGTCGTGTTCTACAGCCTCTGGCGGGCATTGCAGAAGGTCTGCGACCCCGCCGAAATAACTGAGAACTTCCGCCATCATTCCGCCCCCCGACGCCTCGGGGCACTCCTCGCCTCCCTGGAGTCCGGAAATGTATCAGCGGGCGAAGTCCGTTTGATGATGGATGACCCGGACCCCCGAATCGCGGCGCTGGCACGCAAGTGGGCCGGTGGCGGCGACGGCTATGTCATCCGCGGGAGACCGCTGCCTCAGTCCGGCGGGAATCAGAAAAAAGGGCCAGTGGGTGAATTTTCAAGGCCGCAGGTTTTCTCCCGGAATGGCGGCGGCACTCCTCAGTGGGTTCCGGCTGCTCAGGGATCCCCTGTCTATGTGGACCGCCGCTATCAGATACGAAGTCTTCCCCGGGATCTGGAGGGCGCGTCCCTGCTCCAGACTGCGAATCAGGATGACAGGAATCCTCAATGGCGGCTGCTCCTGAAATTCGAGGATCCCTCCCGTCTGGTGGTGGCTCATGATGCCCGAATTCATCCCCGTCATATCCCGGAGTGGCTGAGGGAGTTTAAGCCCACCGGTCAGACTGTTGTCACCGACGACACGAGCTTCAGGCTTTATGCCCGTCCAGCTGGTCCAGGCGTGGTGCAGCTCGGCCCGAATGTCGGGGATACAGACCCCGCTTATGCCCTGGCCAACTACTTTGTCATTGTTGCACCGGGTGCGTCCGTTGCGGAGGATACAGCGGATGATATCACCCTGACCCGAAGCACCGAAGTCCTGCCCCTCCTTGCCGGTGCCGATCCGGACAGAGGCCGCAGTCTTTTCCTCTCGGCGGACAGGGCCGCCTGCGCGGTGTGTCATCAGTTGGAAGGCATTGGCAATGCCCATGCGCCCGATCTCGCCGGCATAGGCTCCCGCTCAACTCCTGATTTTATCATCGAGTCCATCCTCGATCCGGATGCGGCTGTGACAGAAGGGTTTCACCAGGTGGCACTCACAGGTGTTGATGGCGGGGTGGTGTCCGGGATCATCCTGAATGAAACGGGGAGAAATATCACAATGGCCCTTCTGAATGGCGACCGGCTGGTTGTGGATCGGGATGAGGTGGAGAGCCGGGAAACTCTGCCTGTTTCGGCGATGCCATCACATTTTGCGGCGATGCTCAGTCCTCAGGATGTAGCGGACATCACCGCGTATCTGATTGCCCCGGAGGACCGCAGTCCGGCTCCGCCGCCTCAGTCGTGGTCATTCGTTGAGAAGGAGGATCATGCTGAAATCAGATACGGTGACAAGTCAGTCATGACATACTGGATGAGGCACCCGTCGATGTCCCGCCCGGGCTTTGCCAATGTTCATTCATTGCAGGGACGGCTTCTGACCCGGGGTTTTCCGGCGGGGGAGGAAGCGGATCACCGGTTCATGCATCCCGGTTTGAGTATCAGCTACGGATGGCTGGACGGGCATGATTACTGGCGAATGAAGGCACCGGTCGAGCATCTGGTTTTCACCCATCCGGCAACAGTCAGTGAGGATGGGCAGACTTTGCGCTTCGGTATCAAAAACCGATACCGACATTCCGACGGCGTCGGGACCGTGTGTTACGAGGTGATGGATATCACTCTGGTTGCAGCCGGTGACAGAGTGCTGATGCAGTGGGATGTCAGCTACTACAATGACGACCGGGCATTTGATTTCGGCGACCAGGAGGAATCCGGTCTGGCAATACGGATCGCGGACGACCTTCGGGTCCGCGGCGGATCCGGCGTCATAGAGTCCAGTCACGGTGGCGTCAATGAAGCCGGCACCTGGGGAAAAGCCTTTGACTGGATCGCCTACTCGGGACTGCGTGATGGCCGGCGGCTTGGAATCGGGATTCACCCGGACAGCGTCAGCAGTGGCGGATGCTGGGCACACAGCCGCAATTACGGGGTGCTGGTCGCCAATCCCTTTCCGCGTCAGCCACAGGGGCGGCGCGAGCCATACGTCAGGACCACCGTGCAGCAATTCAGTCTATTCCACCTCAACTACCGGCTGGTGCTCTTCGATATTCCCGCCTCGCAGGAGTTTTCCCCGGCACTTTTCGAATAGTCTCAGCAAAGGCTGGTTTGATGGCCGTGAATCTGGTTGGTTATCCCGAGTGAACGGACAGAGACTGGACGCACAGGGATGGCTATTGTCGACTGACTTTGACGGGACACTGGTGGACCACCAGGCGGATCCGGCTGTTCCCCCCGGGCTGGTGGAGTGGATAACGCGCTTCCGCGCTGCCGGCGGCGTGTGGGCCATCAACACCGGCCGTGAGCTTCCCTACCTCATGCATGGCATACGGCAGGCCGGACTTCGTATCGTCCCCGATTACGCCATCGTGGTGGAACGCGAAATCCATCGCTACGACAATGGTCAGTACGAACCGGTCTTCCCATGGTACCGGCTGTGCACCGAACACCATGCCGAAGTCTTTGAACGCTACCGCGACCGATGGCCCGTCCTTGTGGAATGGATCCACCTTCACGCCCGTGCCACGGTCTATCAGGACAGGTATTCTCCTTTTTCCGTCATTGCCGATGATCAGGAGCAGGCCACTCTGATCCACCGGCATATGGAGAAACAGGCCGGGGAAATGGACGGTGTTATCTACGTGCATAATTCGATCTATGGACGTTTCGCCCACAAGGACTACCACAAGGGATCGGCGCTTGCAGAACTGAGCCGTATTCTCGGCATTGATCGGGGGAGGGTGGTCGTGGCCGGCGATCACTGGAACGACATGTCGATGTTTGATGACGCTGTGGCGAAGTGGTGGATTGCGCCCTCCAGCGCCATCGACGCAGTCAGAGACCGGGTGGGGAAACAGGCCTGCGGGCATGTCGCCGGCATGCCCTGTGGCGAGGGTCTCCTCGAAGGATTGACCCGCTTCTTTCCTGAAGGATTTTCATGAAAAAAAGGCGGTGTTTTTCATGGGTTTCGATTGACATGGGTGGGGAGATGTTATCACCTTGTAAAACTTCACCTTGCGGCGCATCGCGTCGACTCAGGATTTGTGGACGAAGTATGTTTGAATCAGATTCAGCGATAACAGAAGACCAATGAGCGAACAAACGGTTTCCGCCTCTGGAGAGCCCGGGTCCCGACCCGGGCGTTCCATATCAGAGATAGTCATTCGGATAGCAGGTAATTCACAGGATGGGATACAGTCGATAGGCGGGTTCCTGGCCCGGCTGGCTGGACGCAGCGAGCAGGAAGTCATGACATTCATGACGATCCCGTCGACTATCTCGGGGGGGCCATCGGTTTTTCAGGTGCGCATCGGCAGTGGCGAGGTTTTAAGTGCCGGTGATGAGGCCGACGTGCTTCTGGCTTTCTACCAGCATTCATACGAGGGACACATCGCACACCTCCGCGAGGGAGGCATTGTCCTCTATGACAGCGACCACGTCACCGTGAATGAAGAGTGGGCCGGCAGATTCTCCCATGTCGGGGTTGCCATTTCCTCGCTGACCATCGAAGCCATCGGCGGCACCGCCAAGGACAAAGGGAAAAACATCTTCGCACTGGGACTGCTGGCCAAGGTCTTCGGACTCGATACCAACAAGCTGCTCAAGCTCATGGACGAGCGTTTCGGCGGCAAGGGCGAAGGGGTTCTGCAGAATGCCCTCAACGCCTACCATGCCGGCTATGCCTACGAGGTCGGCGATCTCCTCGAAACTTTTCATTTTCTTGATTCAACCCGGCGCGACAAGGACCAGGTGGTCTGCAGCGGTAATGAATCTCTTGCTTATGGACTGATTGCGGCAGGTGTCCGCTTCGGTGCCGGTTATCCGATTACCCCATGGTCAGATATCATGGAGCTGTTACGCAGGGAACTTCCCAAATACGGGGGAATGTTCATCCAGTGCGAGGACGAAATCGCTTCAGTGTCCATGGCGATCGGTGCCAGCTATTCCGGAGGGGTGGCAGTCACCGGTTCCAGCGGCCCGGGAATCTCACTCAAGTCCGAAGCCATTGGCTGGGCGGTGATGGCGGAAATACCACTGGTGATCTGTAACATCCAGAGGGGCGGGCCTTCCACAGGGCTCCCCACCAGCGTCGAACAGTCCGATCTGAATATTGCATGCTTCGGCGGTCATGGTGATTCCCCGAGGGTGGTGCTCGCCCCCCGCGATGTGGAAGACTGCTTCTACACCGCTATGGAAGCTGTGCGCATTGCCCGCCAGTACAGTGTTCCGGTATTTATTCTCAGTGATCAGGCCATTGCCACACGCATTGAGGCATTTGCTGAACCCGATCTCTCCGCGCTCTGTGAGGAAATCGGCCCGGATTTCACTCCGGTTCCAACGCACCGGCCCTATGATCTGAGTCCGGAGGATGGTGTGTCGCCCCACGTGCCTCCGGGAACCCGGATCCTCGACGGCAAATACCCGGTCGTCACCGGGCTCGAACACGATGAGATGGGGCACCCGTCCGGAGCACCCAAAATGCATATGGCCATGACAGCCAAGCGTCGCCGCAAACTCCAGAAACTGGCTTCCGAACTGCCATTGCCTGAGATCCAGGGACCGGACTCCGGTGATGTGCTGCTTGTCGGATGGGGCTCGACATGGGGGCCGGTCAGTGAAGCAGTCAACGTGGCCGCAACCCGCGATTCGTCCTTCACTGTCAGCGCCGTCAACATGCGTCACCTCAACCCGATGCCCGAAAAACTGGGCGACCTGTTTGACCGTTTCCAGAATATATACGTCGTGGAAACCAATGATGGCGGGATTTACGGTTACGGGCAGCTCTGCATGATTCTCAGGGCCCGATTCTGCAATCCGAAAATCCAGGGAATCAACAAAACGGATGGACTGACATTCAAGGTCCGCGAAATCCTCGATGCTGTCTCCGACCGCATGGCTCTCGCCATCACCGCCTGAGAATTCAATCAATCACCAAACTCAACAAGATTTTCACTGACCATGAATGACCAGAATAAATCCGCGGTTGCCGAGCCACAGGACCGGGCCCCGGTTACCAAGAAGGATCTCACTGCCGATCATCCAACGTGGTGCCCCGGGTGCGGAGATTTCTCAGTCCTCGCTTTCTATTACAAGCTCCTGACTAAAAGACAGGTGCCTCACGAAAACGTGACCACCGTGGCGGGCATTGGCTGCTCCAGCCGGTTCCCGTATTTCGTTCAGGCTCACGGTGCCCACTTTATCCACGGCCGCGCACTCGCCTTTGCCAGTGGTGTCTCCCTCAGCCGTCCGGACCTCCACGTCTTTGTCTTCGGAGGTGATGGCGATGCGTTCTCCATCGGCGGGAACCACCTCAATCACACCGCCCGCCGCAATATCAAGATGACTTATGTCATCATGGATAATTATGTATACGGCCTGACCAAAAAACAGACCTCGCCCACCTCTCCCATAGGTTTCAAGTCCAAGACCGACACGTGGGGAGCCAAGGATCGGCCCATCAACCCGATGAAGCAGCTGATTTCCAGTGGCGCGACTTTTGTGGCCCGAACCACACACACCAACCCGAATCACCTCATGGCCATGATGGAGGCAGCCATGGATCATGACGGATTCAGCGTGATCGAGTGCCTCTCCGAATGCGTGGAGTTCTATCCCGGTGCCTTTGACAAGTCCAACCCGCGCAAGGGCGGGGAGTTTCACGAAGTCCCGGCCGACCATGATGTCACCGACGAGTTTGCCGCCTACCGGCTCGCAGCCGAGCCATTTCCCGGTTACTTCGGTATCTTCTACAAGGTCAATGAGCCGACAAAGAACAAAAATGAAGCCGATATCATCAAGGCCAGTTCCGCTAAATTTGTCGGCAGGAAGCCTGCTGAAATTCTGCAGCAGTCATTCAATCGCATGAAGTGAACCTTATTTTATTATCGGCATGAATATGTCCGGTTCCATGGCAAAGGCAGCATAAGCTGCCTTTTTCCTTTTCAATGTGGATGGCTGGAGAGTCCGTCCACGCCTGTTGACAGATCTTCCAAAGCCGGGCCTGACCGCGATCTGATATTGTCCGGTGCAGCCAATTGAATAATTTCCCAATCGCCCTGTATGAAACAGCTCACAATATTCTCTCTGTGGCTGGTTTTTTCCGCACTGCCCGGTGCCGGTGATATCCGGGTTCACAGGCTTGAAAGTGAATACCAGAATGGCAGGCAGGAAATACGGGTGCTGTTGCCAGATGATTATCGGGGGACAGGATGTTACCGGGTTCTCTTCGTCCTGCCGGTTGAGAAGGGGTTTGAGAATCACTTCGGTTATGGTCTCGGCACGATGGAGGAAATGGGCGTCCATAACAGATATCAGTTGATAGTCGTTCAGCCAGGCTTTGAAAACGAACCGTGGTTCGGGGACCACGCCACCGACATAAAAGTGCGCCAGGCTTCCTGTTTGAAGGACTTTGTCGTCCCATTCATTGAGAAAAATTATGCCGCTTCGGGAACGTCTGAAGGCCGCCTGCTTTTCGGTTTCAGCAAGAGCGGATGGGGAGCACTCAGTCTCATCCTCTCGTATCCGGACTATTTTGGCTACGCGGCCACATGGGATGCGCCGCTTCTCTTCAGGGATTTTCACTATGGCATGCAGGCAGTCTATGGAACCCGCGATCAGCTGGATAGATACCGGCCCGATCTATTGATTGCCAGACATCAGGGTGACTTTCAAACCCGTGCGCGCATTGTGCTCAGCGGTGAGAAGCTGTGGGGAAATCTCATCCAATCCCCGGTCGGAGAAACCCATACCAGAGCGGCCCATAAACTCATGTCAGATTATGGCGTTCTTCATCATTATGACATCCATGTGCCTTCTCCCCACCGATGGGACAAATCGTGGATCGATCCTGTGCTCTCCGCCTTGATGAAACTGACTGAGGGTGACAACTTTCCGGCTTTCCGTTGAGCAGAGGCATATGCACAGAACCCCGTTTGGGCCGGCGCTGATTTTCTGGTTCTGTGCACCAACACCATGCACAAGGTTGCCGGTGATATCGAAACCTCTATAAACATTCCCTTTCTGCATATTGCCTATGCCACTGCAGGGAGCCTGGCTCTCAGCGGAGTCCGGTGCGCCGTCCTGATTGGCACCGGATTCACTATTTCAGAATAATCCCCTTTCGATGCACTGTGTGTGGCGGGAATTGGGCAGGGTGTATAAAAACATTCAGGCTATTGTAATGGACCATCAGTCGCGAGGAGCCCAGAATGGCCCTATTCCTCATTTTAGCTGGAAACAGTCGGATTCGGGCCGAATGGCAGGCAGTATGCTGTAATACGAAACTGAATAAATTTATTACCGGTAACACATGAAAGAAAATCGGAAGCGGAAGGAATGGGTTGGCATTGGAAAGGTGCTGGCATGGATCGGGGTCGTCTCACTGATGGCGGTTGGCTGTGGCGGCGGGGGCGACTCTGACTCCGGATCGGCCGGTGACGCAGGCGATGGTTCATCTGCGAAGCCTTTGCTGGTGGCCTACAGTGACTGGCCGGGCTGGGTGGCATGGGAGATCGCTCTTCAGAAAAAGTGGTTTGAGGAAGAGGGTGTGAATGTTGATTTCAAATGGTTCGAATACGTGCCATCGATGGAGGCTTTTGCCGCCGGGCAGGTGGACGCGGTATGCATGACCAACGGCGATGCACTGGTCACGGGTGCTGCCGGTGGCGCCAATGTCGCCATCCTGATCAATGATTACAGCAACGGCAATGATATGGTCGTGGCCCAGCCTGGTATTGCATCCATTGCCGACCTGAAAGGCCGGAAGATCGGGGTGGAGGAAGGCTTTGTCGGTCACCTGCTGCTGTTAAACGGTCTTGAAAAAGCCGGATTGAGCGAATCTGATGTGACACTCCAGAATGTCCCCACCGATCAGACACCACAGACTCTGGCTTCCGGCGAGGTATCGGCAATTGTGGCATGGCAGCCGAATTCCGGTCAGGCACTGAAGGAAGTTCCCGGATCCATGGCGGTGTATACCAGCGCCGATGAGCCAGGCCTCATTTACGACTGTCTGTGTGTCAGCCCCTCCAGTCTGACCACCCGGCGTGCGGAGTGGGCAAAGGTTGTCAAGGTCTGGTATCGTATCGTGGATTATATGGCCGATCCCGCCAACAAGGACGAAGCTCTCAAAATCCTCTCCGCACGGGTCAACCTGACTCCGGAGCAGTACGAACCGCTTCTGGCCGGAACCAGAATTCTCTCACTCGATGAGGCAAAGGCTGCCTTCGTCAAGGCGGATGGATTCAAGTCCATCTATGGCTCAAGCAAAGTCGTCGATGATTTCAATGTTGCCAACAAGGTTTATGAAGAGGCGCAGGACATCGACGCCTATTACGATCCGTCCATAGTCGGAGGGCTGTGAGTTTCCTGACCGGGACCTGCACCCCTGTCCGCCTGGGTGCATTGGAGGATTAATCCCGCTCAAACCCAGGAATAATTAACCGTATTCATATCGGTATGGCACTTTCACACTGGTTTCCGGTTCGCAAGGAATTGAGTCAGGGCAAACGGACTGTCATCGGCATCTGTTCGTTCTTTCTGCCGCTGGGCCTGTGGTGTGCCATCAGCTACCTGCCCTTTCTCTGGCATCCCAAGATGGAAGTCACCGACAAGGGCGAAGTGGCCTTTCTCAAGGTCGGTGACCTCGTGGACAGGCAGGATTTTTCCGCATACAACCAGCAGGCTCTTGAAGATGGCAGGAAGCCTGCGGTCGGCATTCCATCCAATCCCATATACCTCCCGGCCCCGCATGAGGTTGTCAGTGCCTTCTTCCGCGGGCTGTTTCTTCCGCCGCCCCGGGAGGGCGATCCATGGGTGTATCAGAGTCTGCTGCACAGTATTCAGATTATCGCCTATGGATTTATTTTTTCTTCACTGGTTGGGGTTCCGCTGGGGATCCTCTGCGGGACTTTCAGCTTCTTTTCGAGGTTGCTGGAACCATTTGTGGAGTTTTTCCGGTATTTGCCGGCCCCCGCTTTCGGCGCTCTTGCCGTGGCCATACTTGGAATCAACGATGCTCCCAAAGTGGCCATCATCATCATCGGGACGCTGCCTCAGCAGCTGCTTGTCATCGCGAACACCACACGGAAGCTTGAGATGTCACTTCTTGAGGCGGCCCAGACACTCGGTGCCAATCCTTTTCAGCTGGTGACCCGCGTGGTCATTCCCGGGATCATGCCTGACGTCTACAGAAACCAGCGGATTCTCCTCGGCTGGGCATGGACATACCTGATCATCGCGGAAATCGTCGGTGCCTACTCCGGGATCTCGGAATTCATCTACCGCCAGGCCAAATACCGCGTCTTTGAAAATGTCTACGCCGCCATCATCATGATCGGAATCATCGGCTTTTCTTCCGACCGGCTCCTCGGCTGGCTCGAAAACCAGCTTTTCCCCTGGCGCACAGGAAAACACAGCCGGTTTTTCATACTCATGCGCCGGCTTTTCGGTCCCCGCAACGAGATGCTTTTCCCGCCAAAGAAAAACGAGGAGGGACGCCATGCATAATCTTGAGCTTCCCGATTACCGCGAACAGTCCCCACAGGTTCGCCAGCGCTTTCAGGAAATCTATTCCAGACCTGTCATTCTCAGTATCCGCGATCTCACCCGGACATTCTCATCCAGCAAGGGAACAATCACAGCACTCAGAAATATCCGCTTTGATGCCCACCGCCGTGAGTTCATCTGCGTGATCGGTGCCTCCGGATGCGGGAAGTCGACTCTGATCCGCATTCTGGCCGGTCTGATCGAACCTTCCTCCGGTGCCGCCCTGCTCGATGGCGAGCCAATTCTCAAACCCGGTCCCGATCGCGGCATGGTCTTCCAGGAATACACCCTGTTTCCATGGCTGACCGTCAAACGCAATGTCATGTTCGGACTGCAAATGGCCGGCCATGCATTCCACCTCGCTGAAACGGAGGCACTCCAGTGGATTGAACTGGTGGGATTGGAAAAATTCGCAGAGCATTACCCGCACCAGCTTTCAGGCGGCATGAAGCAGCGGGTGGCCATCGCCCGTTCACTCGCCAATAAACCAAGGATTCTCCTCATGGACGAGCCGTTCGGTGCCCTCGATGCCCAGACTCGCTCGCACATGCAGGCCCACCTCCTCCAGATCTGGAGGAGCCTCGATGTCACCGTCTTCTTCATCACCCATGATCTCGATGAAGCCGTCTATCTCTCCGACCGCGTCCTCGTCCTGAAACCGCATCCCGGAGAAGTTCTCGAAGTGGTCGAAAATCCGGTGCCGCGACCCCGCAGTCCGGAACAGCTTCTCACTCCGGAATTCCTCGCCGTGAAAAAACATCTGGAAGACCTGATACACCCTCCGGAAAAGGAGGAACCCATCCGCCTCACTTCCCTGCGTATGACCGATGTCGGGGACGACCCGGAATAATTCCGCCCCCGCTCAAAACAGCAGGCCCCAACACGACACTAAAAACCTAATCCCGCTCAACCGATGCTTGCCACGATCAGGAATTCGCAGATTCTTCTGGTAATACGAATTTTAAAAAATGTAATACTAATGCCGGTATGCTGTGACGGTGTGCCGGAAATCACGGGCGGAGAATTTCAATGAAGCCATCCCTGAATGAAGATGAGAATGGCCGCAGCGATAATGGGCGGGGGCTGCAGCGGATCAGCGTGTCGATACCGCAGGAGACCTTTGAAATGCTCGAGGAGCTGGTGGCGGACGGCGGCTATGACAATCGTTCAAAGGCTGTGGCGGATCTGATTACTCAGGCAGCGGTGAACCTCCGGGAGGAACACGGCGACAAGATCATGGCCGGGACCATCACCATTATCTATGACCAGTCACGGAGGGGAGTTGCTGACCGGCTGGCAAGGACGAAGAGCCTGAATATCCGCGAAGTCATCAGTTCGTTTCAGGTCCTGCTGTTTGAAAACAAGATGCTGGAGACGATTCTGGTTCAGGGAAAACCACCGGTGCTCAAGCGCATCAAGGAGAATTTCGCGTCAATCAAGGGAGTGGCCTTTGCGAGGCTCACACTGACGCAGACTGTTATTCCGCCGCTGCATCAGCCCGAAGGAGGCCCGCAGCTGGATTGATGCAGCACCCGACATCATACATGCATATGGACAAGACAAACAGCGAATCACCTCAGACCGCAATTGCCCCGGAGAAGATCCGGTTTACTGATTCGATTCATCCGGGCGGGATGTGGTCGCACATTATGAAACGCCGGACGACGCTGAGGATCGTCAATGTGGATGGCCGCGCGAATGTCTCGGCTCTGTTCTTCAACGCCGATTGTTTCTCCGAACGCTATAACATGCCGGATACACTCAAGGCTCAGCACATCGCACGACTTTGTGCCCCATACGTTCTTTACTCCGACATGGGCCGCATTCTCTGCTCCATCGCGGCAGACACCATGGGCTGGCACGACACCATCTGCGGTGTCTCCAACCGCACAACGGTCGCCGAAAAGTATGGAACCGGTGATTATCAGGATCTCCGCAATGATTTTCACCGCAATGGAGAAGACAACTTTCTCATTGAGTTGGGAAAATACGGACTCGGGCGACTCGATCTTGTCGCCAATGTCAATTTCTTCAGCAAAGTCCGGACGGATGCCACGGAGACCG
>JAUIAG010000052.1 GCA_030425355.1 Verrucomicrobiia bacterium | reverse complement strand
TCTATGAAAATGACCGTTATACGAACTGTCTTTTTTTTGTGCGGCCCGACGGCAATTTCGAACAGTATGATAAACGCCATACCTTTACTTTGGCGGGTGAAAATGAGGTTTATGGGTCTGGGACCGTAAAATTGATTGTTGACTATAAAGGATTTAAAATCTGCCACATGATCTGCTATGACCTGCGGTTTCCAGAACTTTTCAGAGAGGCCGCTGACAGTGGTTCGGAAGTTTTCGTGGTCATTGCTAACTGGCCCAGCAAGCGAATAGATCACTGGAAGAATCTTCTTATTGCACGAGCAGTTGAAAACCAGTGCTGGGTTATAGGAGTGAATAGGACTGGATCGGATCCATTTCACCATTACAACGGGCGATCAATGATTGTTGATCCCCACGGAAGCGTCTGTGCGGATATGGGCGATCAACAAGGACAAATGAACTTTGAAATCGACATTGAGGTCTGCAGGGAATGGAGAATGAAATTTCCGGCTCTGAAAGACAGGAGAAAAAGGCCTGATTGAGCAGTCCGCCGCCATAATCTTCACTAACGTTCGGGCCTGACCCTCACCGCCGTGTATATTCCCCGAAAAGCTTCTCCCGGGACAGGGTATTCCCCTGTCCCGCAATCACTTAAGTCAAACCTCATTTTCAAGGCCCTGCTGAAGTCCTGGATGAAGCTCCTTGATCCCAGTGCAAGACCGGATGACATGTGTCTTATTTCATTCCCCAGAGCCTCTCGAAAACATTGATCATCGGGAGTGATCGGTTGTTCCTCCTCATTTCCGGGATTCTTAGAGCGGCAATGGGCGTTTTTTCCTCCGCTGCTTTGAACAACTTTTGATTTCAGAATCCGTCCGTAGGATGAAACAATTGCATTGGCAGACTGACCAGAAGTTCCATGTCGAAAAACTTTACTGATCCCGGCTGAAGCCCTCATGTCGCCATTGACAGCGGCATAGAATCCACACCATGGATACGCCGACGGATCCTCAACCAGACCTCCGCGAACTGGATTCAAGTCAATATATGCGGCCACCCTCAGGAGAGTTCCCTCGCTTCGTTCCAGTAACAGGCTTTTGAACCGTTCTTCCCAAAGCGTCCCTTTGCGGTGGTTCCGGACATTATACCACATTGTGAATCTCTGCTTTAAATCCTTCACAAAACTGGAAAGGTCATACATTCTCCGTCTGAAAGAATCATAAAACTCCTCTATATCACTTTTGTTATTCTGAGCTTCGAGCCGGGCAATATCCCGGCGGAACTGGTTCATCCGTGATTCACTGTAAATAAACCCCATTCGACGCCATACCTCGTCTTCCGGCAAGTGCTCCGGCCGGACCGGAACGTTAACCAGTAAGTGGAAGTGGTTGGACATCACGCAGAAGGTCACTACTTCAACCCCTGAAAAGGCCTCCAATGCCCGTAACAACCCTACAAAACAGTCTTTCTCATCTTCTCCAAAGATCGCCCGCTTATCAACAACGCGGCTCATCACATGAAATGTCTGAACACAATCCTTGGAGACTTGAACACACCTTGCAAGTCTCATGCGTCTTGAATCTTCAAATTTCAATATAAAGTCAAGACAAAAAACAACTCGAAGGGACAGTCCCTGAAGCTGCCAGTTCGGTGTATCCCCGGAGAACCGGTGGAGGTGTGTAAATCGATACCTCAGGAACGGGGTGCAGCAGCACGCTTTATCCTGTCGCTGACCCCTGCCCACTCAGTGCCATCAGGCGGGGATTCAATCAGAATAAGTCTGGGTTGGGCCTTGTCGCTGCGAAACAGTTCTCCATAGAGTGCTCTGGCATACGCCTCCGGATCGAATGGAAAAACTATGCAATCCTTCCATGGCGCGGCCAATGGCCTCGGAAGGTGAGTCATGATAATTGTCTGACCCGGCCCGGCATCATTTTCCCCGGCTAATTGGATCAGGTCGGATTCTGAAGTGAAATGAAAGAGCCTCAATGGAGCGACCGGTGCGTAATGGATCGGCATCGTGCCAGGACTTCTGGAAACGGTGCGATCCTTGGAAGTAATTCCTTCAGAAAGATCAGGCAGGACAGCACGCAGGGCGTCCGCGCTGATTATGCCCGGGCGGAGGATTGCAGGGACTGTCCCTGAAAGATCCAGAACCGTGGATTCAATACCGACGGCACAGGGGCCGGCGTCGACGACCAGGGGAATCAGGCCATTCAACTGATCGAGAACATGCTCAACGGTTGTCGGCGACAGGCGGTTGGAAAGATTTGCACTGGGGGCGGCGACGGGATTGCCCAGTTCACGGATTACATCCCTGAAAAAAGGATGACCGGGCCATCGGATGGCAACCGTTCCGCCTCCTCCGGTTATATCGTCGGAGATTTTCTCACTGCGGGGCAGGACGACTGTGAGAGGGCCCGGCCAGAAAAACTCAGCCAAACGGTGCACGGATTCAGGAACTGTTCCGGCACAATCACGCAGCATCGCCATGCTGGCAACATGAACAATCAGGGGATTCACTGCAGGCCGGCCCTTGATCTGAAAAATCCTGCGGACAGCCTGAGGGTTGAAGGCATCAGCCGCCAGGCCGTAAACCGTCTCCGTGGGAATGGCGGCTACCTGACCACTGCGCAGGACACTGACAGTTTCGGCAACGGCGTGCCTGAACAACTGCGGGGTGAATGTCTCAAGAACCTTTGTAACTGGCGGAGGCATATTATGCATCAACGCGGGCATGGTGCACTGCAGGTGGAGCCGGGTCAAGCCGGTCAGAAAGTGCGTGATTTTTGGAACGGGAAAGGTATCGTATAGCCGATTATGGCTGACATTCAACCATTTGCTGCACTGAGACCGAAACCGGAGCTGGCTGACAAAATCTGCGAGCTGCCCTACGATGTGATGTCCTCCGAGGAAGCACGCGAGCTGGCCAAAGGAAACCCCCTGAGTTTTTTGCACGTCAGCAAACCCGAAATCGATCTTCCAGCTGACACCGATCCGTATTCGGACGCTGTCTACCAGAAAGGAGCGGAGAACCTGCAGAAACTTATCGATCAGGGGGCGCTGTTTCAGGATGAAAAGCCGAAATTTTATCTCTATCGTCAGGTTATGGGTGACCACTCACAGGTAGGGCTCGTCGCGGCTGCCTCCTGCCAGGACTACCTTGACTCCGTCATCAAAAAACACGAGTTCACCCGTCCCGACAAAGAAAACGACAGGGTCCGTCATATAGACACACTCAACGCGCAGACAGGCCCGGTCTTCCTCACTTACAGAGCTATTCCGGAGCTCGACAAGCTCTTCAATTCGATTTGTCAGAATGCCCCGGAAGTTGATTTCACAGCCCCCGACGGGGTGCGGCACACCTCCTGGGTTGTCGACGACGGGGAAACCATAAAAGCCATAGCGAGTCATTTCCGCGAGATCGCCGTCCTTTACATTGCTGACGGACACCATCGAAGTGCCGCGGCAGCCAGAGTCTTCCTCGACCGAAAAGGCGCCACCAACAGCGATTATTTTCTGACCGTCATTTTTCCGGATCACCAGATGCAGATTCTGGCCTACAACAGGGCTGTAAAAGACCTGAACGGACTTTCACCATCCCAGCTTCTCGACCGGATGGACCTGGTTGCCCGACTGACACCTGAAAAAAGTTCGGTCACTCCCGATGCCAAGCATGAGTTCGGAATGTATCTCGCTGGCCAGTGGTACCGTGGCACTTTCCGCGATAATTTCCTTCAATCCGGAGATCCAATCGAGCTTCTGGATGTCACGCTTCTTCAAAAAAACGTCCTCGCCCCCCTGATGGGCATTGATGACCCCCGAACCAGCAAGCGCATCTCCTTCGTGGGGGGCATCCGGGGAAATGCCGAGCTGGAAAAACTGGTTGATTCCGGACAATTCCAGGTCGCCTTCTCAATGTTTCCAACCAGTATCCATGATCTCATGAGGGTTGCTGATCAGGACGGGATCATGCCTCCCAAGTCCACATGGTTCGAACCAAAGCTGAGAGACGCCATGTTTTCCTACATGCTTCGATAAGAAGGCGGGATTTCATACTTCTTGACCTCGTGACCGTTTAATCTACCATGGGCGGTCAGGGGTCGGTCCGGGCACCAGTAGTCAAAGGGGCCAGGGACTTCCTGCACAACAGAAACTGACGATCTCAACAGCACACGGTGGACCTGAAGGACATCAAAATCATCATCGAACTCATGAAGAAAAACAGTATTTCTGAGTTCGAACTGGAGAAGAAGGAATACAAAGTCAAGCTGAAACGAACCAGCTCAGGTGAGCTGCGCACTGAAGGCACCTACATTCCTAACTACTTTCCACAGCCACCACATTATCTGCCTCAAGGGTCGCCCGCAGGTGCCAATGTGACAGGAGCACACCAGGGACACCCTGACCATGCCGGGGACCGTTCGTCCGGCAGCGGTGAAAAGGATGGCGACATTGAGGAGATAGTTTCGCCAATGATCGGAACTTTCTACTCGGCAGCTTCTCCAGAAGCCGAGCCATACGTTTCCGAAGGCACACGGGTTGAGCCCGACACGGTGGTCTGCATCATTGAGGCTATGAAAGTCATGAACGAAATCAAGGCCGAGAAGAAGGGCGTCATCGTAAGACTCGTCGCTGAGAATGCCAAACCGGTTGAGTTTGGTCAGCCACTTTTCGAAATCCGCCCCGAATAGAGAAGCTTTAAGCCGGCTCCCTTTTCGATAAGATTCCGTCCCGGAATTTCGGGAAAACGGAGCCAAGGCTCAAATCCGGTGGATTTCTGATATTTCGTTGTGATGCCGGAAATGGTCACTTCCTTTCCTCAAGATTACAATCCCGTTGATTTGATAAAAAAATCGAATGTTTGAAAAACTGCTTGTCGCCAACCGCGGAGAAATTGCGGTCCGAATTATTCGTGCCTGTAAAGAATTGAATATACGCACGGTCGCCGTCTATTCAGAAGCAGATGCCAATTCGATGCATGCACAACTCGCGGATGAAGCGATATGTATCGGCACCGCCCCAAGCTCGGACAGTTATCTGCGGATCGACAGACTCATCAGCGCTGCTGAAATAGCAGATGTGGACGCCATCCACCCCGGGTATGGGTTCCTCTCCGAAAGTCCGCAGTTTGCCCAGGTTTGTTCCAGTTGCAATATCCAGTTCGTTGGACCCGGTCCAAGAGCCATGAATCTCCTGGAAGACAAGGCTGTCAGCAGAGAGCTGGCCAAGCGGGTTGGTGTGCCTATTCCTCCAGGCTCCACCGGGCTGGTTGACAACGAGCAGGATGCACGGGAGATCGCTAAGGAGATTGGCTACCCGGTTCTCATCAAGGCCGTGGCCGGAGGAGGCGGCCGGGGAATGCGGGTTGCTCACAATGATTTTTCTCTGATTCGAGGATTTCACACCGCCCGTTCAGAAGCTGAAACGGCTTTCGGCAATGCTGGCGTTTATGTGGAAAAATTCATTGAAAATCCCCGTCATATCGAATTCCAGATCCTGGCGGATGCAAAAGGCAATGTGATCCACCTGGGCGAGCGCGACTGTTCCATCCAGAGGAGAAATCAGAAACTGATTGAGGAGACCCCCTCCCCCTTTATTGACAGCAAATTCAAGAATCTCCGGAAAACGATGGGGAAGGCTGCAATAAAGATCGCTGAAGCGGCTGAATACACCAACGCCGGAACAGTGGAGTTCATTGTGGATGACAAGGGGAACTTCTATTTTCTGGAAGTCAACAAACGAATACAGGTCGAGCATCCCATAACCGAGGAAGTGACCGGTATCGACCTGATCAAACAGCAGATACTGATTGCCACCGGTGAACCATTGAAAATTTCACAGAACAGCGTGCAGTTCAAGGGTCATGCAATTGAATGCCGGATCAATGCCGAAGATCCGTATGACAATTTCAGACCAAGTCCCGGGCTTATTGAAATGTATTACCCGCCGGGTGGCCGCAATGTCCGTCTGGATTCACACTGTTACGCCGGATATACCATCCCTCCCCATTATGACAGCATGATTGGAAAGCTGGTGACCTACGGCAAGGACAGACAGGATGCGCTCGAAACCATGAGCAGAGCTCTCTCCGAATTCATGATCACCGGGGTCAAGACCACTATTCCGTTTGAGCAGGTTATTCTTCAGGACCCGGCTTTCCACCAGGGTGAATACACGACACACTTCATTGAAGAACTGCTCGAAAGATCAAATCCTCCCAAGGGATTATGAGGACAATCAGGGAGTGCAGGCTGTACGCATTTGTCGATACTGCCTACCTGAATTCAATGGATCCGGCAAGGGTCGCTTCTGAGCTTTGTGAGGGCGGGGCTGACATAATTCAGCTCAGGGCCAAGGACTGGGATCCTGACCGTATTTCAGCGACAGGAGAAAAAATACTCAAGATCGTTGAAAATTATAATGTCCCCCTGGTGATCAATGATCACCCTGAAATCGCCAGAAAGATCGGTGCCAACTGCTGCCATCTTGGCCAGGAGGATTTCTTCGACGCCGGGCATACCCACGTGCAACAATTGCAGGATCCTGCCAACCCCATATGCTGGGGCCTGAGCACCCACTCGCCTAGACAGGCTCAAAGAGCCATCGACGCGGCTCCCGATTACATCGCGATCGGACCGGTTTTCGCCACCCCGACCAAACCGTCATACAAGCCCGTTCATCTCGATTACGTTCGATGGGCACGTGAAAATGTTTCAATCCCATGGTTTGCCATAGGCGGTGTCAATCTTGATACCATTCGAGATGTGCTGAGCGCCGGTGCAACCCGGGTCTGTGTGGTTTCGGCCATCCTCAATTCCGGAAATATCACCCGCACTTGCAAAGAATTCAGGAAATTCCTAGACTGAATCCTTCAAACTTAAACTGAATCAAATAAAATCCGGCATGGCCGGACGGAACAGCCTCCCGTCAAAGCCTGCCTCCCCAAAAGCATAATGAGCCTACTTATAGTCGGAACCACAGCCCTGGACTCAATCAAGACCCCGTATAGTGAAAATCCGAGATTGCTTGGCGGATCGGCCAGCCATGCGGCCGTTGCGGCCAGTTTTTTCTGCAGTCCCCAACTGCTCGGCATTGTCGGCAATGACTTCCCACAGGAGTATCTGGACCTTTACAAGAAGCACAATATCGATATCGAAGGCCTTGAAGTGGCCGATGGAAAGACCTTTCACTGGTCCGGTGAATACGAGGTCAACATGAACAACAGACACACTTTGGAAACCGAGCTGGGCGTCATTGAAAAATACAATCCGAGCCTGAATTCCAAACAGAAGGCGGCTCAGTATGTTCTGCTTGCCAACTGCGCCCCTCAGCTGCAGCACCACGTGCTGGACCAGGTGGACAAACCGGCCTTCACCATAGTGGATACCATGGATCTGTGGCTCAACATTGCCCGGGAGGAGCTGCTGAGACTGCTCAAGGACGTCGACTGCCTGGTCCTCAATGACAGCGAAGCACATCTCTTCACCGAAGAGGATAACATTGTCATTGCAGCCAAAAAACTTCACGCCGCCGGCCCCCGCTATGTCATCGTGAAAAAGGGGGAACATGGCGCCATACTTTCCTCGCCACAGGGATATTTCCTTGCCCCTGCCTATCCCCTCGAAAACCTCACCGACCCGACCGGTGCCGGAGACTCCTTTGTCGGTGGACTGATGGGATATCTGGCCAACAACCCGGACGGGGATATTGAAGACAGACTGCGCCGGGGCATGATCTACGGCAGCGTCACAGCGAGCTTCTGCTGTCAGGGATTCGGTCTCAATACCACCACTGCCACCACCCGGCATGACATCGATCAGCGGATGAATGAACTCAGAAAAATGACCAATTACTGATATCCCTCAGCACATCTCCAAATGATTCCAACAAAAAGGCAGCCCAAGGCTGCCTCTTTTTGTGCCCCCTACCCTCAGTTTCAGGGACTGTCCCTGCGGTAGGAACCGGATGCAGGGACAGTCCCTGATAAACCCGGCTCAAGGGACTGTCCCCAGGGCCGGGGATTCAGGATTCGGGGACTCAGGGACTGTCCCTGCAAAATGAAATAAAATGTAACCGTGGGTCGGGGGATCCGGTCTGAGGAGGAGTATAACTGATACACAGGAAAAATGAACAAGATCAGATTGATTGCAGGGGCAATTGCATTGGCGGTTGTCACAATGATATGCACCACACCACAGGTGGAAGCCCAGCAGCGCGGACAGGGGCCCGGACAGGGCGGAGGGCCGGGCGGCCGGGGCAACTTTGACCCGGAGCAGTTCCGTCAGCGCATGGAGGAACGCATGCGCGAACGCTATGAATTCTCCGAAGCGGAATGGAAAGTTGTCGGGCCACGTTTTACGGCTGTGCAGGAGCTGCAGCGGGGAGGCCGTGGTTTTCCGGGATTTGGCGGACGCGGTGGTTTTGGTGGCGGACGCGGTGGACGCGGCGATCGTGATCAGGAGGACACCTCGGCCCGTGGCGCCCTGAACAAGGCCATTGAAGATGGTGCCTCGGCTGAAGTCATCAAAGAGAAAATCGCAGCCTATCGTGCTGAACAGGCCGCCAACGAGGCCAAGCTCAAAAAGGCACAGGATGAACTGCGACAGCTTCTGACACTCAAGCAGGAAGCCATGGCCATCCTTGACGGAATGCTTCCCTAACCCTTCGGGGATTCGTCTTTGAGACTGGAAAAGAGGAAACGATTAACCGCTTCCTTTTCCATCTGACGATTTACTGACACGCGATCTGAGTGAGGGTTTTGAAATCCAACATTTCCGATCGTCAGCCCAGGACCGGGGCGGGTTATGGCCCGTCCCGGTTGTGGAATAACACCGGCTTCGTTGACGGGATTTGAAGATTAAAACATGTGCTATCACCTGCTGATACCAGCCAGAGCCCTGAAAGCTGAGGGATTCGCCAAACCAACCTTCAGCAGGAGTCATAATTTTGGGATGTGCTCTCCGAAATGAGTGAGATTATTGAAAAAATGAAAGAGTCCCGGAGTCTGACGGCGGCCGATGCCAACCGGCTGGTCCGTGAGACCAACGGGCACGCCGTCCCGGATATGGATACGGAGGCGGGCATACTGCAGTGGGTCGCCCGGGAATATGGAGTCCAGTATAGTGAACTGGAGGGTGAGGACATTGACCGTGAGGTTTTGAAGCTGTTTCCAGCGAGAATCCTTATCAAGGAGGAACTCCTGCCGTTGCGGCGAAGCGGTAACAGCGTCGAAGTGGCGACCAGCCGGCTGTTCGACACACAGGGGCTGGACACTTTGAAGGTGCTGACCGGACTGACGCTGAATCCAGTGCTGGTCCCGGGCGATATCATCCGGCGGGAGATCAAGGAGAGACTGGGCGTTGGCGCCGATACCATTGACTCACTGAAAGATGATGAAGCCTTTCAGGTCATCGACGAGGACAATCTGGATGAGAATGACCTGGACAAGGCAGCGGAGGACGCTTCCATCATCCGTTTTGTCAACCAGGTGTTGAGTGACGCGATCGAACTCCGCGCCACCGATATTCACCTGGAACCATTTGAACATGAACTGCAGATCCGCTACCGCGTGGATGGACTGCTTCTCGAAATCCCGGTCCCCCCGGAAATCAAACGCTTCCAGCCGGCGATTGTTTCCCGGATCAAGATCCTGAGCCATCTGAATATTGCTGAGAAGCGTATTCCCCAGGATGGCCGCATCAAGCTGAAGCTCAAGAGCCAGGAGGTGGATGTCCGAGTATCGATTATCCCGATGCTGCATGGCGAGGCGGTAGTCATGCGACTGCTGAGGCAGGACGGGACTGTCCTCAGTCTGGATCGCCTGGGTATGGGAGAAAGAGAGAAGAAACTCTTTCGTGAAATTCTGGCAATGCCACACGGCATCTTTCTGGTGACCGGCCCGACCGGAAGCGGAAAAACGACCACACTTTATACAGCACTCAGTGAGATCAATGACAAGGTCCGGAAGATCATCACGGTTGAGGACCCGATTGAGTATCAGATCAAGGGAATCAACCAGATCCAGGTCTCAGACAAGACCGGTTTGACCTTTGCCGCGGGTCTGCGGGCCATACTGCGGCATGACCCGGATGTCATTCTGGTCGGTGAGATCCGGGATCAGGAAACGGCGAGAATTGCCGTGCAGGCTTCACTGACCGGTCACCTTGTATTTTCCACTCTTCACACCAATGATGCCCCCAGTGCTCTCACCCGACTGATAGACATGGGTGTTGAGCCATACCTTGTAGCCTCCTCACTGGAGGGTGTGCTCGCCCAGCGCCTTGTGAGAGTTCTTTGTCCCAAGTGCAGACAAGCGGACCAGTCAGACAAGACCCGGGCACTCAAGCATCAGTTTGGAATTGCCCCGGATGACACGGTTTTCAAACCGGTCGGATGTCAGGAATGCCGGAACACCGGCTACCGGGGCCGGCAGGCGGTTTTTGAGATGATGGCGCTTTCCCCGGCAATCCGTCAGCTGATTCTTCAGAGCTGTTCCTCGAATCAGATCAAGGACCTTGCCATCAATGAGGGCATGGGGACACTCGCCGAGGATGGATGGCGACTGGTTCGTGAAGGCATTACCACACCGGACGAAGTATTGCGGGTCACCAAGGGTGAATTGAGCAGAAAGGCCTGACGCACATGCCGTTTTTTGAATACAAGGCCATGGGGTCCGGAGGGGCCAGGGACCAGGGTGTCATTGAGGCTGCAAGCAGACCTGAAGCCATCGGCAAGATCAAGCAGCTGGGACTCCAGCCCGTTAGGCTGGATGAGGTATCAGGTAAAAAAGCAACAAAGGGAGGGGCGGAGCCGAAAGGCGGAGGCATGCAGCTGCCATGGACCGGCAAGAAGGTCACCTTTGCCATGCTGGAGAATTTCACCCGCCTGCTTTCAAGCCTGCTGACCGCCGGCGTCCCGCTCAGCAAAGCGCTGACCGTCCTGTGCAAGGAAACAGGCGCACCGGCTGCCCGCCAACAATGGAAAAAACTGCATGATCTCGTCGTTGACGGAATGGCACTTTCAAATGCCATGGAGCGTTTTCCCGAGACCTTTCCATCTGTTTACACCGCGATGGTCGAAGCGGGAGAAACCGGCGGGTTTCTTGATCTGGTTCTTGGGCAGATTGCCGATTTTCAGGCCCGGGACAAGGACCTCAAGGGGAAGGTCATGACGGCCATGATCTATCCGGCGGTGCTGTTTTTCCTTGCGGTCGGGGCGGTAATCTTCCTCATGCTTTTCTTTATTCCCAAATTCAAGACGCTCTTCGAGGACTTTCAGGCGGCCCTTCCACTGATCACCCGGATAGTTGTCGGCACCAGCGAATTTCTCATGCAGTACGGGCTTTACGTGCTCGGCGGGCTGGTCGCAGCGATCATCCTGGCGCGCAAATACCTTGCGTCGACTTCCGGCAAACGGCGATTTGAGGAAGTTCTGCTGAAGTCACCGGTTATTGGCCCTCTTGTTTCCAAATTCGCACTTGCCCGTTTCTGCAGGATGCTTGGCACACTGATCAATGCCGGGGTCCCCCTTGTGAATGGTCTTACCGTGGCCCGCCGTTCCCTCGGCAACCAGACCCTGACGGACGCCACCTCCGAATCCATAGAAAGAGTCAAAAAGGGCGAATCACTGGCACGCAGCCTTTCCAGCTGCCGCACACTGTTCAGTGGGGCCACCATCGAGATGATTTCCATTGCCGAGGAGAGTGGACGACTGGACAATGAGCTTCTGAGGCTGGCCGAAGTCACCGAAAAGGACCTTGATCAACAATTAAAAATGGCCGTTGCTCTGATGGAGCCCCTGATGCTTTTTCTGGCGGCGGGTTTTATCGGCACCATCTTCGTCGGCATGGTCATACCGATTTTCACGATTCAGGATTATATAAAATGAGATTTTATTCAGCGCCCGGACCCGCCAGGTTCACGGGAGCACCGGACTTTTACAGGAAGCAAAGGAATTAAGGCACAATGAAGATCGAATATAGAAATCAGAAAGGACCTCGCAGTTACCGGCACATAGGAAACCGGAATGGATTCACACTGGTGGAGATGATTCTGGTGATGGTGATACTGGCTGCTCTGGCGGCTGTGGTGGTGCCCAAGTTTGCGGGACGATCCAAACAGGCAAAGGAAACCCAGGCCAAAACCCAGATCTCCAATATGGAACTGGCCATAGACTCCTATGAAGTGGACATGGGGGAGTTTCCACGCAGTGGGAACAACCTGCAGGAACTGGTGAACTCACCCTCCGGGAACAACACCGCCGCCTGGCAGGGGCCATACCTCAAAAAAGGCGGGATTCCACTCGATCCATGGGGAAATGCCTATGTGTACGTTTATCCGGGAAAGAACAATCAGGGCTCCTATGATCTCTACTCCGCTGGCCCGGACGGCAAAGCCGGAACCGAGGATGACATCACCAACTGGCTTGACGACAACCGGAACTGACTGTCTGTCAGGCATCGGTGTCAGGAGCCGGCGCACAGCCGGCTTCACGCTGCTTGAGCTGATTGCGGTGATGGTGACACTGGCGGCGGTTGTTGCCGTCTCCACCCCGATGCTGCGCAACTTTTTCAAGTCGAGGCAGCTGGTTGAGGAATCACGCCGGATTCTGGCCCTGATTGAATTCGGGCAGAGAGAAGCGGTTTCGAGCGGTGTTCCGATCCAGATTCTGTTTGATATGGATCTCCGCCGTCTGAGTGTTCGGCGGGAGGATGGTTTTGTGAATATCCAGCGGGCTTTTCCCGGACCATTTGAATTAGCGGACAGGGTTGAAATCGACTTCAACAGATTCCCTCCGCTGTGGGCAAATGTCCATGCCCTTACTTTCCTTCCGGACGGCACTCCGGCACCAAACAATCCGCCGCTGATCATACTCAGGGATCAGGACAATACCGAACGATCCTTCACCATTGCCCGGATTCCCGGGCAGCTTGAATATCTCCTGCTCACTCCCGATGACAACCGACTGCAATTTATACAACAGCCGCAGATTAACCAGATTCCGCCGGCGGGGATTCACCTTCGCTGAAGTCCTGGCCGCCATGGTGTTCATGGGGGTTCTGATTCCGGTCATCCTCCAGGGACTGGCTATAGCAAATCGCGCCGGAGTGGCAGCTGAACGCAAGACCATCGCCAGCCGCCTCGGCAATAACCTGCTCCATCAGTACACGTTGAGCAATCTGTGGCAGACCGCTCCGGGATCAGGCAATTTCGCTCCGGAATTCCAGAATTACACCTGGACCATGCAGCAGTCAGGATGGGCACAGGATACCATGCGGGAAATCAACCTCACCATTTTCTACCCCGTGCAGGGACAGACCCTGCAGATCAGTCTTTCGACCCTGGTGGATGAAACGCAGTGAGGAAATACGGGGTGGTGTCTATTACCGCTCTACAGACTCAGGAGAACCGGAAGATCGATGCAGGCAGATATGAGAACAGAGCCCGGGCGGATACAGTTCAGGCCCGGGCGGGCAGGATTCACACTCATTGAGGTGATCTTTGCGACGCTCGCCTTCACCGTCATTGTTCTGGTGATGAAAATGACCTTCTCGGGGGCACTGACCATGCGGAACCGCCTCGAATCGCGAATGGAATGGGAGAACCGTGTCACAGTCGGGCTGACAATCCTGAAAAAGGACCTCGAAGGGATGATTGTTTCCGGTGGTGCGCTGGCCGGAGAAATCCTTGCCGACCCTTCGGGAGGCATGGGGCAGAACGGTGGGCAAATGGAGTTTTTCACCACCACCGGGATCATATCCGACCTGGCACCGTGGGGTGACATTCAGCGTGTCCGGTATTCGCTCGGACAGCCACGCATCGGAAATTTTGTCATCAACTCATCGACCAATCTCGGCTTCGGACTGCTCCGTGATGTCCAGCGCAATATCGCGGCTCAAATTCAGGATGTCCCGGAGACAACCCAGGTGCTGGACAGGGTTGAAGCCATGACTTTTCAGTTATTCGACGGTGTAACCTGGCTGAACAGCTGGGACTCTACAACCTCGGACCCGGCGATGCCTCTGGCAGTCAGGGTCACTCTGCAGCTGCATATGAACCATTCAACATTCGAGGATCAGCGTCTCACGATGCGGGAAATTCTTGTTCCGATCCATGTAACCAAGCCGGCCGCTGCAGAGACGGATGAGTCAGCTGAATCGGATGATCAGCCCCCGGCCGGTCAGTCCGCCGGCCTGTGAATTCAGTCCGCTCCGTCCTCCCCGCATGAAGCTCACACAAACAGATTCAGGAAGCACGAGCCGGCGCCCGAAACCCGGGGAGTGTTCAGGTGCGGTCCTGATTATTGTGATGTGGATTGCCTTCGGACTGGTCACAGTTGCCATCTACCTTGGCCATTCCATGCATTTTGAATACCGCGGCGCCTCGCAGTTTCATGCCGGGCACCAGGCAGAGCAGGCGATTGATGGCGCGCTCAGATATTTCAAATTTGTGCTGATGAACAGCACGGATGCAGGGCAAATCCCGGATCCGCTGAATTATACGCATCAGCTTCAAATTGGAGAGGCAACTGTTTACATGATCGGGAGGTCAGGCGGAGAGGATAACCTCAACTCGAATATTCCGACCCTCGGGCCGGTCGACGAGGCTTCCAAAATCAATATCAACCTTGCTCCCTACGAGGTCCTCATGCAGTTGCCGATGATCACCCCTGAATTCGCAGCTGCCATTGTCGACTGGCGCGACGAGGACGACGAACTCACCGAGAACGGTGCCGAAGCCAGTATGTACACCCTTCTCGACAATGCCTACAACATCAAGAATTCGCCCTTTGAGACTCTGGAAGAGCTGAGACTGGTATACGGTGCCACCACGGAAATGCTGTATGGGGAGGACATCAACCAGAATGGAATACTCGACCCGAATGAAAACGACGGAAACCAGTCACCGCCGATGGACAATGCCGATGGAGTGCTGGATTTCGGCATCCTGGAGTATCTGACCGTCCATGCCGCAGAACCGGAGGAAACTGAGAATGATGAGGATGATCAGAACAATGGGGGCAACAACACTACAGGCGGCGGCGGAGCGGCAAGGCTCCAGCAGCAGCCGCCACCAGGCACAGGGGATGATGAGAGCGCGGAAACGGGTTTCAAGGTCAATGTGAATACCGCAAGCGCCGTTGTGCTGTCCTGCCTTCCCGGCATGGACCTCAGTCTGGCTCAGCAGGTTGTGGCCGCCCGCACCGGCAATGCGGAGGTGAACCCGACGCTGGACTGGGCCCGCGAAGTGATAGACGCGGACACCTGGTCGCAGGTTGAGCCCTATCTGACTGACAAGTCCTATCAGTTCACCCTCGATCTTGCCGCAGTCGGTCGTAACGGACTGGGCTATCGACGCGTCAGATATGTCATAGATAACAGCAGCGGGACTCCGGTGGTTGTCTACCGTCGCGACATGAGTCGATTCGGTTGGGCCCTGGGCGAAACACTCAGACAGCAGCTCAGCACTCAGACCCGGACCGGTAATCGCAATATCAATATGTTTTAATCCGACATGATCAAAATCCCGACCAAAAAAAGGCAGCAGGTAGTTCTGGTCTATTCAGATCTGGAAAACCTTGTTGCCATGCATTATCGCGCCGATGGACAGCGGGTGATCTGCCAGAAGAGTGCCGAGTTACGCCTTGAGGAATCACCCGACAAGCTGTCCACCGATGCGCTGGCGGGAGCGGTTGCCTCACTGATGGAGAAGCTCAATGCGCAGTGCCATGAAGTCTGCCTGATCCTCGGCAGTGACCGCGTTTTTTCATTCCAACTGGAGCTTCCGGAACTCAGCCGTGAGGACCAGGACAGCTTTATCGAACTGGAGGCGGAGCAGCGCCTCCCCTACCCGGCCAGCGAGGTATTTCTTTCAAGACTCGAAGGAGGGCGCGGCACACAGGGTCAGACTCTGATCATGGCCCTCCGCAAATCAAGAATCCAACCACTTGTTCAAGCCCTGAAGACGGGCGGCTATCGGGTCACCAACGTGACCATCGACATAGCCGGTGCCATCGATCCGGAGCTGACCCGCAAACCCGGAGAATGCCTGCTGATACGTTCGGCCGCCAACCTGACACTCGCCATTCAGAGTGGAGGAGCGATCATCGGACTGAGACATTTCCCCGTGGCGGCCGGCGCACTCGACCACAGCACCCTGGTTCGCGACATCCGCATCAGTATTGCCCAGCTTCCGGCTGAGACTCAGGCAGGCATGGAGCGGATCCGGGCCATTATGCTGCCGGTGGTGGATGGCGGAAGACTTGGGAATGCGCCGATTGAAGGCATTGATGCCTGCGGCCTGAAATACGCCGGCGAAGATCCTGCCGGTGAGTTATTCGATGCCATTGCCGAGGACCTCCTCAGCCGGAACCAGCCACGCATCGAGTTCCTGCCCCCGAAACCGAACCGGCTGGAGAAAATAATTCAGCGCTTTGATTCGCGCCGCACGTTCTGGATCAGCTCGGCTGCGGCAGCTGTGGTGATCATCACCGGAGCCGCCTTTTTCCTCCAGCACCGGCAGCTCTCCGCGCTGGAGAAAAAATGGTCGGGAATTTCGGGTAAAGTCGGTGAGCTGGAAAAAATCCAGGGACAGATCCGGGAGTTCCGCGGGTGGTTCTCCCTGGATTTCGCCTCTCTAACCACCATGAAGGCGGTATTCGAGGCTTTTCCGGAGACCGGTGAAATCTGGCTGAAAAACTTCATCATCCGCGATGGGAATCTGGTCCGCTGCTCCGGATCGGCACAGTACCAGAGTGCATTGCTCGGCCTCATGGACAAACTTCGATCTACGCCCGGCATACAGAACATGGAACTGCAGCAACAGCAGGGCAACAACCCTATATTCTTTGCCATCGAGTTTACATGGACGCCTGGAGCGGAGCCCGTCTCCGCCGGGGAATCCGCAACTCCGGAGAACACCGAATCAGCCCCGACACTCAGCGCCAATTCATCCAATGAAAACTAGGGACCGTGAAAATCTTCTCAAACTCACAGCCATTGTCGCTGTGGCCCTTCTGGCAGGGGACAGCCTTGTCATTCAGCCTCTGAGTGCCCGGTGGAAGGAAACATCGGATCAGATCACTGAACTAAGGGAAAAGCTGGAACGGGGCACACAGCTGGTGGACCGTGAGCGCTCAATCCGCCGATCGTGGCGGATATTTCAGCGCGATGATCTCGATGAAAATCGATCGCTGGCTGAAAACCAGGTCCTCAAGGCCATGGAAACATGGATGGCGGACAGCGGCATCCGTCTCACTGCGGCCAAACCTCAATGGCAGGATTTTGACAACCGCTTCAGCACCTACAATATCAGGCTCACCGCCGAAGGCGACATCCGCCAGTGCGTCACTTTTGTGCATCTCATCGAAAAGGACCCACTGCCCGTCCGCGTGGAGGAAATTGAATATGCATCCCGTGACAAGGACGGGAAGAACCTGGCCATCACCATGAGTATAAGCGGTGTGCAGTTTGGTGAGAATCTTCAGCAATAAAAGGAAAGAATTTCATGATGCGATTTCCCGAACAGATCTTGAAAAGGGGCGATTGGAGCATGGTCTGGCTTCTGTGTGGACTGATCTCAGCCAGCCACCCTGTCACCGCCCATGCCCAGGATACGGGGCAGACTTCCGATACGGCACCAGCCGGTCCGGACCAGCTCGAATACTTCAGGATCATCTACCAGAACAACGTGTTTGACCCCGGTCGTCGTCCATGGCGTCCACCCGAAAGGCGTGAGGAACGGCCGGTTGTGCGGCAGCCTCAGATCGATTCTGTGGGATTGAGCGGCATCATGAGCTACGACGGGAAATTCCTTGCCATCTTCAACGGATCATCCAGCTCCTTTCAGGGAGTCCGCAACCTTGGAGAGTCCATCGGCGACCTCAAAATCATAAAAGTTGGAATTGATGAAGTCAGCCTCGCCTCTGCAGCTGCCCCCAAAAACAATGATGAAAGTGAAACCGAAGGTGGCACTTCCTACGTCTTGAAGATTGGGGAAAGCCTGACCCGGCAGGATGAAGGACCATGGAAAAAGTCCAGTGGTAGCGGACAGCCGTTTCGCTCCGCATGGAGTGGATCCTCACGGAGTTCCGGGGGACAGTCCCCGGGACGCAGTCCGGAGCCGGCTCAGGGAGCGTCAGGCGGCTCAGCAGCCGAAGAGTCTTCGAATGCGGAAAATGACATACTGAAAAAGCTGCTTGAACGCCGGAAACAGCAACTGGACTGAAACTCAGTCCTCAGGATTGAGCGCAAGGCGCAGAATGACAGACAGGAACAGGAATTTAAAATAATGAGAGAAGACAGCAATATCGGCGGATGTCCGGGCATATCGGTCCGGGGATCACAAGTTGGAAATGTCGCAGCCACACTGCTGATGGCGTGCGTTGTCCTGTGGACGTGCCTGCCGGATATCCACGCCCAGGACAATGCGGGCAATGACAGTATCACGTTGAATTTTGATAATGTGCCTCTGGAGACGGTGCTTGAATACCTCAGTGAGGCTGCAGGCTATGTCATCCTCACCGAAGCGAGAATTGAAGGCAATGTCTCGGTAATCAGCAGGCAGCCTCTCAGCAAGGACGAGGCCATCGATCTGCTCGATACGATTCTCAATGAAAAGGGCTATACGGCTGTCAGAAGGGGCACGAACGGTCGAATCCTCAAAATAGTGGCACTGACATCGGCCCCGAAGGAGGACCTTCCGGTCAACAGGGGTGCCGACCCGGAGGAGATTCCCAAAAAGGATGTGATGGTCACGCAGGTCATCCCGATCCGCTTTGGCAATGCCGCGGCACTGATTGAAAATATCTCCCCTCTCCTTCCGGAATATTCGACGCTCAATGCCAATGAAAGCAGCAATGCGCTGATTCTGACCGACACTCAGGCCAACATCAACCGCATTGCACAGATCGTCCAGGCTCTCGATCAGTCAATATCCAGCGTATCATCGCTGAAGGTCTTTCCACTTCGTTATGCCGACGCGACCGAGCTCGCCGAAGTCATCAAAGGCATCTTTGAAAATGAGGGCACCCAGACCAATAACGACCGGGGTGGAGGACGAGGTGGATTCCGGCCCCCGTGGGACCGGGGACGCGGTGGTGAAAATGACAACAACCGTTCCTCCGGCAACAGCGCCGCCCTCGCCGTCAACTCCCGGGTGATAGCCATCGCCGAAGAACGCTCCAACTCACTGGTGGTCTCCGCTCCAAGCGACCTCCTCCCCACGATCGAGCAGCTGATCGCCGAGATGGACCGCAATGTCGAGGACATCACCGAAATCCGGGTCTTTCCGCTCGAAAATGCTGATGCTTATGAAATGGCGGATATCCTGACAAATCTTTTTTCAGATGAGGAGGAAGTCGAAAACACCCGGGGCGGATTCCGATTCAGACGCGGTGGAGAAAACAACCGCGAATCAGACAATACCAGTGAGCGCATGCTGCAACAGAAGAAAGTGGTGGCTGTCGCCGACCCCCGGACCAACTCAGTCATCGTCTCGGCATCCAGTGAGCTGATGAGCCAGGTGGGCCGTATGGTCAACCAGCTGGATTCAACATCCGCCAAAAAACAGCGGGTTTATACCTACACACTGGAACACGGCGATGTCTATGGAGTCGCGGACATCCTCAGAAACATGTTCGAGCAGCAGAACGGGAACTTCAATAACAACGCCAACCGCAATAATCAGAATCGGAATAACCCTCTTCAGACCCGCGCACTCAACAATAACAACAACACGGGAAATGCTCTCAGAAATAATGCGGGAGGCAACGCCCGCGGAACCGGATTCTGATCAGCACAGCACGCCAGTTCAGTTCACTCCCTGTCGTCCACGACGGAGAATTCCACTCACCGTGATCCGGCGCGGCATGATTCCCTTCCCGCCCTTTTCATTACATAGACACAAAATGATCTTTTTCAGAAATTTGAAGTCACGCATGGCAATCAGACTGAATCCGATGCTCACTGCCCTGAGTGCCGTGACTCTCATACTGTTGTGGACCACGCCATTGAGTCATGGCCAGGGCGGCGGCGGAAATCGCGGCGGCGGTGGTGGACAGGGCGGCGGGCAGGCCGGGCAGACCGCACGCCAGTATTACAACAACACCATGCTCGGCGAGGCTCTGATTGAGGTCGACCCGGAAACCAGATCGGTGATCATCATCACCGACGAGGAAACCAATACACAGATTGGAGAGGTCATCCAACACCTCGACAGACCTAAGCCTCAGGTTCTCATCAAGGTCGCCTTTGTCGAAATCACCCACAATAATGACCTGGACGTCGGTGTCGAAGCATCATGGCAGCGAAATATCGGCACCACCACAAACCTGTTCTCCACCGCATTTGGACTGGCGGGACAGACCCAGGGCGGACTTTATCAGATGTTCTACGATGATCTCCAGGTGTCCTTCCGGGCTCTGGCGGAAGATGGAAGACTGGAGATCCTTTCGCGTCCTTCGATCCTCGCCAGAAATAACCAGCAGGCGACCATCACCGTTGGCAAGGAGGTTCCCTTCATCCGCAACTCCCGCTTTGATCAGTTCGGAAACCAGATCAATACCGTGTAATATGAGGACATTGGAATAATCCTTACTGTCACTCCTTTCATTACCGACAACGGCCTGGTCGAAATGATCGTTGCCCCTGAAATCTCAACCACCACAGACGAAACGGTCCAGATCTCTGCAGGGATTGAAGCCCCAGTCTTCGCCAAACGCGCGGCAGAAACTGTTGTGGTCACCCCCAATGGAAAAACCGTCGTCATCGGGGGATTAATGGAGAAAAACAAGGTCACCTCCGAAAGGAAGGTCCCCATCCTCGGGGATATCCCCGTGCTCGGACTGGCATTCCGCAGAAAAATCAAACAGGATGAAAAAACAGAACTGCTGATCTTCCTGACCCCCTACATTATCAATCAACCCGAGGAATTGCTTGAAATAACTGAAAGGGAGCGGAGCAAGGCAACCCTGCAGCAACAGGCCTATTCAAGGGAGGAAATGGACGAGTTCCTCGATATCGAACAGTCGCCCGAGACCATGCAGAACGGAGATCAACGATCAAAGGGTATTTCACAGCAGCGGAACCAGCGGGATACCAGACCCGGATCAAGGTCATTCAATCGCGGCACCCGCCAACCTTCCTCCATGGACTCTTCATATGACATCCAGCCTGATGCTTATCAGGCTCCTGCACCTCAGCCGGTCCCCCAGGGAGACGACGTCGGAGTTTTTTATGACAACAGCCAGTCAGACCCGGGAGTCCAGTTCGGCACCGGTCAACCAACGGCTGGAGAGGAAGCTCCCTACACCTACCGATACGTCCCCGATCGATCTGCAGCTCCTCAGCAGGCTGATCAATAATCATCCTTGAACCAACCGTCCAGATTCAGATTTCGCAACCGGCTCATAAGACCCTGAAAAGGCCCCGCAAGGGGCCTTTTCAGGGTCTGTCCCTTGTTCAGGGTCTGTCCCTTGTTCAGGGTCTGTCCCTTGTTCAGGGTCTGTCCCTTGTTCAGGGTCTGTCCCTTGTTCAGGGTCTGTCCCTTGTTCAGGGTCTGTCCCTTGTTCAG
>JAUIAG010000422.1 GCA_030425355.1 Verrucomicrobiia bacterium | reverse complement strand
GGTAAATTCTTTGGCCGGCTTCATCAGGTTTTCCGGAACGGTTGTGGAGCAATTGAAGTTCCCATCACGGCTGGAGAATTGAAAACAGCCGGCAGGTACATCGATTTCCAAGCTGAGCATAAAAGGCGTGGTTTGAAATTCAGAACCTGTTTTATTATGCAGATAATCCTGAAGCTCATCCATGCTGAGTAAGTGAAGTTCCCGGTCGATTTCGCTGCCGAAATACGGGTAGTCACGACAGTTGATTCTATCCAGAAAGGATTCGACCAGGTTTTCAATATGGGACTGGTTATTGCCATTACCCGGGCTGAATCTGATTTCAACCGGGACTGGCTGGATTTGAAGTCCATCAGGAATCTTATGTCCCTGGTGCGATCCCATGCCTTTCCCGGCTTTTCCTGCTGGTGAGAATGTTTCCCCGTCCATGTGAAATAACCTGCCAAAGGCATCGACCAGATAAATGTTTTCGCGTGAACCAGTGACAATCAGGCAGTCATGCTTTCCGGATAACTCGCCGTTCAATTCGATCTCATCCTGCTGGTCCTCCCAGTATTCATCAACCTGGAGCCGGATGTCCGCATGAATTTTTTTGAGTTTCATTCTTCGCAATTCGTGCAGGATCTCAATATAGCGGTCGATGATGCCGCGGTTGGACTCAAACCATGCAGCCTGCCCGGATCCCAGGTTCAGTTCGAGGTGGCCGACTGAACCCGACATTTCACCGAAAAAGTTGCAATCCCTGTCCTCGAGCATTCCGGTTATCTCGCCCTCAATGGATTCCTTATATTCTGGTTCCTTCTCGGGATCGGTGATTTCCATCTCATTTTGAAAATAGATATGATAGAAGTACCCATCGTCACCGTGGCCATCCCAGATGGCGAGGATACGGTCAATATTATCTTCTCTGGCTCTTTTCAGGTTTGGATATGGATGGCTCATCTTCTATCACTTTTCCGTCGAAAGAATATTCCAAATATACTATGCCGGTTTTTCTTTTCGGGCTGTATTTCAATATGTCGGCTGGCTGGCTGCAGCTCCTGTTCCGCTACTGGAGGCACATTCCGATCTTCAGGTGGCCGGCTTTGCGCTGCAATTATCTCGGTGGAATCAATTCCGCCGGTGGGAGGGGACGGAGTGACTGTCTCCGGATTTCGTGCCTGCTGTGACTCCTCGGATATTTGCTGTGGGATATGCCTGTATGAATGACCTAAAGTCTCATTGAAGTATTTCTGGCAGTAGTGGTAGGCGTGCTGACGCTTGAATCGTCCAAGGTTGTCCATGACGGTGACGATCCGGCAGCGGGGCTTGCCGCCATTTTTGACCCCGCGCAGACCACGTCCGACCATCTGCATGTACCGAACCGGACTGAATACAGTTCTGGAAATGAGGACCATGTCAGTTTTGGGGGCATCGAATCCGGTGCTCAGGACCGAGTGATTGCAGAGAACACGGATTTCCCCTCCTTTGAACCGGTCGAGGAAATAGCGCCGGGCAGCAGCCGGGGTTTTGCCGCTGACAGCTGCGGCGGGGATACCACAGTGGTTGAGTCGGGCGGCCAGTTCGCTGGCATGGTCCACCGAATTGGTGAACACCAGAATCGACTTTTCCGAAGCCTCCCTGATCCGCTGAACCAGGGCTTCATTTCGTTCGGGAACACCGCCGAGACGCTGGTTGATTGATTCGAGGGCATTCTCTAATTCGAATGAATCCCATGGTGGAGGCGAGTTTCTGCTGCTCGGCCTCGGTGAGGCTGGTGCCACTTTCGAGTTCTTCACTGATGACATGGGCGAGGACGCCCTGTTGATGGAGTTTGGCGTGAAGTTCAGCCTGATTGGAGGGCAGCCACCGGCTGTCGAAGCGGCGTGCCAGTCTGAGACTTTCACTGTCATCGGTGCGGAATGGAGAGGCACTCAGTCCCAGCAGAGGCGGTTCGTCAGTCGGGGTGGATCCGGGGCGAGGGGCCTCGGCGTCCAGAAATTTCAGCAGGCTTGTGTAGCTTGGGGTGATGGCGTGGTGGCATTCATCGACGATGCACAGCCCGGGCTTTTGAAGCCATGACAGATCAGGGTTGGCCATGCGCACATTGAGTGTCTGAATGGAGGAGACCACCACCACCGGTTTGCCCGGATCCTGCATGGACGGGTTGGGATTGCCGCCCCAGAGCCGGATGATTCGCAGGTCGGTATCGGTGGCCCCGACATTCAGCCATACCTGCCTGAAAGCCTGCACCGCCTGCTCACACAACTCATCGGTCTGAGCAATCCACAGCACCAGCCGGCGCGGGCCATCCGGTTTGAGAACCAGTTTGATGGCAGCCTCCACAGTGACACGGGTTTTCCCTCCACCTGTCGGGAGACTGACCACTGCACGTCGTCTGGACATGCCTTCAGAGACGATTGCCTTGATTCCATCAAGCACTTCCTCCTGAAAATCGTGAAGGTCTGGCAGATGAATTGGGCCGCTGATAAACTCCTCCGGTTCGCGGCGACCCTCAGCCGAGCCGGCGAATTCATCAGGGAACCCGATAGCAGCGACAAATTCCCTCGCTTCTGCAGGTCTCCATTTTGATGGCGGGCGCAGGCCCTCTGCCTCCATCTCGGATCTCAGGGATCGAAGCACCACCGGGCCAAGCTGGGCAAGAACCAGCTCAGACAGTTTTTCAGGTTCGCAGTCCTGAATAAAATCAGCTTCAGCGACCGGACCGAGAAGCCCGAAAAGTGGTTCGGTTCGGCCACCGACTGCGCGCAGCAGCTTTTCGGCGAGAGTTGCCCCACTGGCAACATAGGCCCGCAGTTCCTCCATCCGGGCATTGCCGATCAGGCTCAGTGCATTGGCGGGCGGGGTATTCAGCCATCCTGCAGCTGACAGTTCACCCAGCAAGCGCTTGAACTTTTCTGTTCGGGACAGGAAACCAAGGCGCACCACGTCGAGAATCAGCAGATTCTCCCACATCAGACAGGGTAGGTTACTGCCATGGTTCTCCACCATTATCCTGAGGTCGGCCACCGGTCTGCAGAGTGCTTTCTCGCGAATCTCAATCCGCATGAATGGGTGAAGCTCCGGGATGACTGAGATGAGCGGTGCGACCGGACCAATCGATTCAGCCCAGTCCGGCCTTATCAGCTCAGCGAGGTCTCTGGCTCCTTTGGTTTTCCAGAGCTCAAG
>JAUIAG010000421.1 GCA_030425355.1 Verrucomicrobiia bacterium | reverse complement strand
AAATATTCGAGGTTGATGCCGCCGCAGACCGGAATGACAGCCTGGAGGATTCGGGTGAGGATTGCACAGTCGTCGGTATCCTGTTTCGGATCGTAACTCTGCAGGAAGGCCCGACGGTCGAGGAAAAGACCCCGCGACCACGATCGGCGCCCGACAAAACACAGGGCGTTGGTGGCATGCCCGCACTCGGGGCGCGCCTGCGACAGATCCTCGGATCGCGCCTCGACATGACGAAGCGCATCCTCCGCGTCAAATCCGAGCGGAGCGGATTCAAAACGCCGGCAGCGCTCGTGCGCATTCAGCATCCGCGCCCGCTCAAGGACGGATCTGACTATTTCAAAATGCGCCGTGCTGGATTCAGGCAGCAGATCGAGATCGTAGAAGGCAACACTGTCGTCACAGGTGTTGTGATAGGCACCGATGAAAGTGGTGTCGTCGGGGATGACCATTCCGCGCCCGTAAAGCATTCTCCGGACCGCGGGGTCATTGGCCATCCGGGCGTAGGCCCTTGCATTCGGTCCCCCCTTTCCGCCTCCGCAGGCTCCGCAGTCATAGGCGGCTCCATGCGGGTTATTCAGACTGGAGGACCCGTGTCCGCATATCACCACAATTCTGGAGAAGCCGCTTTGCAGGCCGATGTCGACGAGAAGGCGCTGGACGATATCCGCCATTTCGTCGAGGCAGTAGCCGAACTGAACGGCATCGGGGGTATCGGATTTCTGCTCGCACTTGAGTTCCAGTGTCGTCGCCTCCGGCGGCCGCACGGTGCCGCCCAGCAGTTTCATGAACCTCGAGGTCAGACGCGGAAATACAATCCGGAAAATCAGCGGAATGGATGCCAGTGATCCCAGCAGAGCGGTAATCCATCCACCGGCAAAAGTGCGGCTTCCGATGTGAACCCGGTGCGTCACCGTGCCGATTGTACGGCGGCGGTTCCGCCTCTCACTCTCGTCCTGACGCTTCGAATAAATGGCCTTCTCCGAAACATTGTGGCGCGGTTTGATATTGACCGGACACAGCGGCGTGAAATGCGCGTCAGCTGCACCGCGGAAATTCATGGCGACGGCGAAGAATCCCGCAGCACCGAATGTCTCACAGTCCGGATCCGTTTCCTCCATGGCCCTCCGGAATGATTCTTCCCGGTCATCGATGCAGCATACGATCTGAAAAGACGGGGGATCCGAGGGCTGGAAGGCGGTGAGCGCACTGTGATGGTCGGAGTTGTGACTGTAAATGGCACTGAGGGCTCTCTGTCTGTAGGCCGTCTCGAACGCGAGATGAAAGATCCGTCGACGTGTCAGCCCGTCAATCGCTTCGACTTCTGAAAGCAGCCTCCTCCAGTCGGAGTCATGATAAGCAGAAAGACTTTCGGGGTCCCATTCCAGCACCTGCGAGATTTGAAAAAGCTGATAGGCTCGCTCCTCAATGCCGGGATTGTGCGCCCCGCCGCGATCATCGGCCCGACCTCTGATATCGGTGAGACTGCGACCGGATTTCAGGAACCGGCGACAGGCCCATTGAATGGCTGAACGCTCCAGCACAAGTCTGACAGCCAGAAACTCTCCGAGAGTCCCGTCCGGAACCGGCTTGGCGATCCGGTCGCCCCTGGTTTCCATCTGCCAGATCATCCCGCAGAAACCGCGGAGACTCAAAAGTGTCTGGGCAATGAATGTCTCCTCCTCCTCCGGCTGAACACCAAAGTCCTCAAGACACCGGTCGATGATGTCCCATGGGGAGAGGGAATTCGCCACAGCCTCACGGATCTGCCTCCGTGCTTCCGACATCCACGGACGGTCCCAGCGGGACGAATTACAATGCAGCCCGGCAAATGCCCGCAGAAAGCCCAGCTTTCTACCGGGAAGCCCCATGCGGGCAAAGTCCTGATCAATGAATGCGCTGGTGAAGGGAATGAGAACTTCATGAACCATTTCGTCACAGTCGACGCCGTAATCCCTGCGGACTGCTTCCACCAGGCGTATCAGTCTGGTATGGCCGGACTTCCCGGTGGAGGGAAGCGATGCCAGTTCGACTCCGGCAACGCACAGCTGCCACAACAGAGTCAGATAGAATTCCTCCCAGCGGGATTCATCCCAGCGGTCAACACTTTCCAGCCGGAGATGTGAGGGAAGCTTCTGGAGAACCCCTGTCAGCAGATCTCCATCCCGGCCATTGCGGACATCGCGGAGGATCCAGTGCCGTAGCGACTCCAGCTGCTGGTCCTTCTGACCGGGGGCCACCGCCGGGATGAAGTGGCGAAGCGCATCGGTTTCCTCAATGGTCCACAGGAGTTCCTCAACGGTCCCGACCTGGCTCGGGTGAAGCATCCGGCTCATCCACAGATCGAGACGGGTGCCGGCAGGACCGACCCGGTCCGCGGCACGCTCACCCAGCTCACGGAGAACTACCCCGCGTATATCATCAGCTCGAATGCGACCTCTCGAAAACTTCAGCCGATACCGATACTCGGGAAGATATGGCTCCGTCCCCAGAAAATCCGCACCGTCCACCACCGCCTGCAGGAATGGACGGTCTTCAAATGCATGAAGCGTGTTGTGATGGACAAACGCCGTAATCGGTCCCTGGGACGGAAGAAAATGAGCAGCGTGCTCCAGCATATGCCGCAGATTGTCCTCTCGACTGCCTGCAGCCTTTCCGGTCGGTGCTCCTGCCTTCAATACCATATTGTCCAATCACAACAGCAGAAGATATGCCAGAGGGTTGAGACCACTCCCGGACCGAACCACGGCACTTTTATCCAACATGGTGCATTTGAAGCATAATGCCCGCCAAATCCTTGAAATGATAGAATTCGGTCATGTGGCAGTCCTGAGATTTGGTGGATTGATCCCCGTAGTTTTCCGCTTCTCCATGGCAAAGGGATCTCCATCGGGCCGCGCCGGCCTGCAGTTTCTTGCAGAGGTTCTGCAGCTTCCTGCAGTCTTTCTCACTGCGGCTGAGGGGCCGGGGTTTCGGCATCCCTGATAAATGCACAAAATGAAGCCGCATGCGCGCGTGTTGATCCCGGATGGCATCCACCCTGCTTCTGATGGAATCCATGACATCGAATCGGGCGGGAATCGCCCTTCTGGCAATGGCACTGGCCATCATCGGCTTTTCAAGAGGCGATGGAGCCCAATACGACAACAACGACACGATGTGGCTGAACTTTTTCA
>JAUIAG010000051.1 GCA_030425355.1 Verrucomicrobiia bacterium | reverse complement strand
CCGATCACTGTGAGCCTCCATAGCCAGTCGGGATATTGTCTCCGGGGACAGTTCGATATTAATGCCGGAGTGGCCCCTCAAAAACCCTGAAGGGAAGGGCACAGCATGGGAATGCAGATCAGCGGCCGAAACCGGATTCCAGCGCATATAGGGGCTGGCGGGGTCATTGAAATCGACGGAATACCGGCTCAAACGTGCGTCCGGTTCGGGATAATCCGTCGAAATCCAGTGTGCACCGGAGGCAAAGGCCTTCTCCTTTCGACTGTGGTCCTCAAGGCGCGCCTCCTCCGTGCCGGCATCCGCACGGGTGCGGATCAGATACCCAAGGGCGGAAAGCTTCTGAATCTGTTCAAACCGGGATTCCGGATCATTGATCTTGATGAATGCGGATTGTGGGTGCCCTTCCGGAAGGGAGAGAAAAAGAACAGCATCGGCGAGGCCGGGTCTGAGTTGCAGGTACCGGTCGCGAATTCCGTCCTCATTGTCCATTGCGAACAGGAACATATTCCGCGATGACTCCACTGTGGGCCATCCTGATTCGAGGATCGATTCGTTGAGGGTGCTTTCCGGTTTGGTGAGGTCGCCCGGACAAATGATGCGTTCCCGCGGAATAACGGAAAGGACTGCTTCCTCAAGCCGTTCGAGCTGATTTTCGTCCCAACGCACCGGCACGCCATTCCATTCCGTTTCGCCGGGGTCCTTCAGTTCCAGCATAACGCAGATGGGAAAATGCCCCGGGTGGCTCTCCGACCAGCGAAGCATTTCGGTGAGTGCGGAGCGGACATTCGGGGTGCGTGTCTGGAAATCATAGTCCAGAACGTGAAAGATCGGGAATCCGGGCTGGTTCCATTCCGATGGGATCAGTGAAGACGGCAATTCACCCACTCCGGATTCCTTCACCCTGTTGATGGCCTGCGGATTTGTATAGAGTCCACCGGCAGGGTCCGGGAACACATCCAGTTCAAAACAACGAATCCCGTCAGAGAGCTGATCTGACAACGGAGGGTGAGTATAGTCGAGACTGGCTGCGGCATCCGGCCGATGGGCGGCTATCAGGCCCAGAATCGATGGATGTGGAGCGACATGGTAGGAATTGTGCGTGCCGATAATCTGAATGTGGTTGATCCTCGGCGCCTGCTCCTGTCCGGTCACCCGAACCGCTGCCGCGATAAACAGTGCAAAAATGGCGATCTTCACTTTCATGAGAATGAGAAATGGACACCGGGGTCCTGGATTCCGTGTCGGTAAGGTTTTTCCCGGTCTTTGTTTTTGTTCTATTGATTCGGGGCATTCATCAAACCGGCCGGGTCATCAGGCCTGCGGCAGTCAGACCGGAGGCAGACAAAGAAAATCAAAGCTTCCCGGATGGTGTTTTATCAATCGCTGGAGATGAGGCCTTTGACCGGCCCTGAGGCTCCGGGAATGAATTTTGTGATGTCGAGGCCGGCCGTGGCGCAGAGTGTGGCTGCAATCTGGCTCTGGGTTGCCGGTTCCTGTGGATCCCATTCCCCGCGGTGTTTGATGCCGGGTCCAAAGGCGGCCATCCAGACGAACTCCGCACCGGGCAGCAGTGAGTTATGTGAACTCCAGTTGTAGATATTGTCTCCCCGGCCGTGGTCGGTGCACAGGATCACAGTGGTGCGGTTTCGATAGAAAGGACTGCTCTGGAGAAAATTCCACAGCTGACGGAGGTATTTGTCCGTCCTGTAAAGAGAGTCAAGAACCATGTCGTAGCGGTCCATGTGAGCCCAGTCATCCGTCTCTCCGAGGCTGAGATAGAGTGCCCTTGGCTGATTCTTTTTGAGGAAGTCCATGGCGAAGGAAAAGGTGGTGAAATCATGACGCACCGAATCCCACGGCGTCGGCTGCTCGAACTGTGCCTCGTCGATGACCCTGATTCTGGGATCTTCGGACTGATAATGCTGAAACCCGCCATTGGTGAAAATGGACCCGGCCTCACGGCTGACAATAAAGGGAATCACATCCCAGCTGGAAAAGGCGGCTATCCCGGTATCAGACAATTCCCACTGCTGCCTGAGATAATCCATCACCGTCGGGAAAGGGTTCTGAATTTTATCATTGCTGGTGATCTCCGCGTCATGAGCGGACCCGGTGAGGATCTCCGCATACCCCGGGTAGGAAAACCTCCGACGGTTGACAAGCTTCATGGGAACACCATTCTCCCTGTGGCGGTTTCCAAGGATTGCTCCATGACCGGGAATCCATTCATTCCATAAAAACGGCATCAGTTTCGCACGGCTTTCCTCAGGAGTGGATCCGTGAAAACGCCGGTAGAGTTCGACATCCTCCTTTTTCTTCCCCTCGTTGGACTTCATCAGGAGCTCCTCGTCAAGGCCCAGAAAAATCTCCTGGGTGCGCACTCCGTCGAGACTGATCAGGATCAACCGGTCGGAGTCCCCTGCCTCTGCCCGAGAAGATGTCAGGGTCAGGGCTGACAAAGCCAAGGTCACAGCCAGCGCCATAAATACACGCACGCGGATGCGCCACCCGCGCCCATTGCGAACACTCATTTCAGAATGAATCTCCATGCATCCATTCTGACAAAGCTTCCCCTGATTACCTAAAGAAAATTTGTAACAGCTGCATGACATTGGCCGGATCCGGGAATCAGGAAAAAGCCACTCACCTCCCGGGCCGGCCAGGGCGGGCCTCCCCATGGGAATGATTCATTGATCTGAATCCGGTCTTCGGCAAGGATTGGCTCTGCTGCTCTATGCTCTCAGAAAAACTCAATGACTTGAATCCATTCAGGGTCTCACTGGGAATTGTCCTGTGGATGTTCCTCATGCTGCTGCCCGGCACCTTTCAGCTGCCACTGCTGGATCGCGATGAGCCGAGGTTCTCACGGGCCACCGTCGAGATGATGGAACGCAGCGACTGGGTCGTGCCAACCTTCAATGGTAATTACCGCTTCGATAAACCGCCGCTGACCTACTGGTGGATGGCAGTTCATTACAAACTCTTCGGATTCAATGAATTTGCCGCCCGCTTTCATTCGGTGCTGTCGAGTATCGGAGTGGGACTTTTAATTTTCTGGTGGGTTCGGAAAATCGTTGACCAGGCCACAGCTGTAGGGGCTGTGTTCGGGTGGTCCATCTGCCTTCAGAATCTGATGCATGGCCGGCTTGCTCTCGCCGACATGCCCATGATTCTCATGCTGGTGGCGACCCATTGGGCGCTGTGGCATCGCCTGACCGGCCCGGCTGGAAAACGCTTCGACCGGATCTTCTGGCTGATGTGGGTTTCCATGGGAGTCGGGTTCCTCGCCAAAGGGCCAATCGCCGTATTTTTCCCGGCAGTTACAGTGCTCTGTTATCGGTATCTTTTCCGGAAACCTGTCGAATGGTCCTCACTGCAGGTGTTTTCAGGTGCGTGTGTGACCCTCGCCATCATAGCGGCATGGGGCCTTCCGGCTCTGCTTTCCACTGGCGGCGCCTACTGGGATGAAGGCATGGGAACCCATGTCATCGACCGGGGCTTCAAGTCCTTCAACGACCGGATCATCATCCCGGGCTTTTACGCTCCAGCCAGTCTGCTGAGTCTGTTTCCACTGTTTCCCGTCATTCTGATCGGCATTGTCCACTCAGTGCGCCGCCGGGATGACATCGATGCCTTCATGCTCAGCTGGGCCATCGGACCGTTCCTCATTTTTTCATTTTACGCCACCCAGCTGATTCACTACACGCTGCCGGCATTTCCGGCTCTCATGGTCATTGGATTCCGGGGCGGCGACCGTTATCGCCGGCAGTGGAAACCATTCCAGACAATTTACGGTGCGGCTTTTCTTCTGGCCGGCATGGTCGCACTGGGGGCGTGGCTGTGGGTTCTGACCATGGATCCCTCCGGAAAGCCATCTTTCGCAGCCGATGGAAAGTCCCTTTTCTCGGGCTATCTTCTCGCTATCGCGGTGGTCCTTTTGAGTCTTCAGGGAATCTGGTATTTCTGGCACCGGAATCCGGGGCCGGCGGCAGTCATCGGCTCCGCAACCGCACTCGCTGTGGCGATGGTCTATGCGGCACACCACAGCCGCTCATGGGGACTGTCCAGAAAAATCGGATCTGTTCTCGAGGCAATCCCCGCTGAGATCACCCCGGCGGCAATCGGGTATCGGGAACCAAGCCTGGTCTTTTACGGAAAAAGGAACTGGGACCTCTCTCATGGAGACGACTGGTCGGACCTGCAGCCGGGACAGCCGGTTGTCGCCAAGATGTTCGAATTGCAGATCGAGGATTTCCTGAAGGGAATGGTGAGGGGTTTTGAAGACATCACGGGGGAGACCATCCCCGACTCGGCACTTCAGCGTGCGCTGCGCACCGTCAGGGCCAATACCGGGTCCCGGAACGACGCAGTGGTTTTCATCCGGGGAATCAACTTTGCGCGAATGTCACTGGTCGAAGCCGCCATCATTCTCCAGCCTGAGGAATTAATACCCCTTATCCAGGAGGAAAGAGGGAAAATGGTATCCGCACCCGCGCCACAGTAGCTGGCCCGGGCTCATCGACACAGGGCCACACACCGATTTCCCGGCTTTGACAATTGTGGCAGGTCTGATTCAATACCTCCATTCATATGAAATCCGGAGAAATCCATCGTGTATTTTCCGCTGCTCTCCGCCTGCAGGGTTCTGTTGCATTGTTTGCCTGTGCCGCCGTGCTGGCTGCGGCGATGCCGGTTCATGCTGAGCAGGAGCAGGGGAGTGAAGCCGAACTGTCAGTGCCGTTGCGAATCGCAGTATTTGGGGCGGATGTGACGCCGCCGGTGGGGGCTCCGCTGGCCTATGACCGGATGACATGGATTGACAAACCGCTGAGTGCACGGGGCGTGGTTCTTGAAGGCGGGGATTCTCCGGTTGTGCTCTGTTCCGTGGACTGGATTGGAATCGCCAATGAGGGACAGACAGCGTGGAAGACGGCGCTGGCCGAAGCGGCACAGACGACTCCTGACCGGGTGATGATCCATTCAGTGCACCAGCATGATGCGCCGGTATGCGATTTTTCGTCCTGGAAAATACTTTTTGGTGCCGGCGCGCATCAGGAGTTCATGGACCCTGTTTTTGCCCGTGAGGCCATTGCCCGTACCGCTTCCGCAGTGCAGAAAGCCTGCCGTGAGATGAAACCGGTGACGCATGTCGGCACGGCCTCCGGGGAGGTGCGGGAAGTCGCATCGAACCGACGGATTCTGGGAGAGGATGGCAAAGTCCGGGTGACCCGGTGGACGGCAACCGGTGATCCGGAGGTCCGGGCCGAGCCGGTTGGGACCATCGACCCAATGGCACGGCTGATCAGTTTCTGGAATCATGATGAGACGCTGGCGGTGCTCACTTTCTACGCCACCCATCCCCAGAGTTTCTACCGTACTGGAGGTGCCAGTCCGGACTTCCCCGGCCTGGCACGGGAGTTCCTCGAGACCTGGCACAATGGTGTTCCCCACATTCACTTTGCCGGAGCAGGGGGCAATATCGGAGCGGGGAAATGGAATGACGGGTCACCTGACAACCGTATGCATCTGGCCATGAAACTGGCGGATGGCATCCAGCGTGCATGGGATCAGATTCAAAAAGTTCAAGTGGGGGCAGACGATCTGCAGTTCGATGCCCTCCCGGTGGGCCTTCCGGTTTCTCCATTCGTGAGCCGGGACGAGCTGGAAACACGCCTTCATGCAGCGGATTCAAACACCCTGACACGCCATGCCTCAGCTGCATATCTCGCATGGATGAACCGCGCCGATCCCGGAAGCGGGACAGTCGAAGTCACGTTGAGCCGTCTTCGACTTGGTCCTGCTGATATTCTTTTCCTTCCCGGTGAAGCTGTTGTCGAATACCAGCTGGAGGCTCAGGATATGGGCGGGGACCGGTTTGTCGCTGTTGCCGCCTACGGGGACTATGGCCCCGGATACATCTGCATGGAGGCTCAATACGCGCAGGGCGGATACGAGGCAAGCCCGGGGGCATCAAGAGTTGCTCCGGAAACCCAGCACGTGCTCATTCCTGCCATGCAGAAACTCCTGAGTATGCCTCAAAGATAGGACTGCAGAATCGGACGGAGATTCCGGATAGTCTCGAGCGGCCATAACTTGCGTGGAGTCATGATGGCGGACTTGAGAGCGGTGTGGCTTGGCCAGTTGGGTGTTTCGGGAATGCGGCTGACGGCTGCACGGATGATCTTCCGCGCGTTGCCTGCGTTTTTGGTGAGATTGGCGATGACCATGTCCACTTCAACCGGATCCTCGTCCTCCTTCCAGCAGTCATAGTCGGTGACCATGGCCATAGTGGCGTAAGCGATTTCGGCTTCCCTGGCGCATTTTGCCTCGCCCAGATTGGTCATGCCGATCACATCGAATCCCATTTTCTGGTTGGCCCGGGACTCCGCCACTGTGCTGAAAGCCGGCCCTTCCATATTCACATAGGTTCCGCCGTCATGGCAGGGCACGTGGTTGTCCCGGGCGCATTCAAGCAGTATCCGGCGCAGATTTTCCTCGATCGGATGGGCAAATCCCACGTGTGCCACTATCCCGTTCCCGAAGTAGGTGTGGCGGGGTGACTGTCTGGTCCGGTCAAAAAACTGGTTGATCATCACCATTTCAGTGGGTTTGTATTCAGGCTGCAGCGACCCCACGGCACTGGCCGATATAATCCAGCGGACTCCGAGACTTTTCATGGCCCAGATATTCGCCCGGTGGTTGAGTTCCCCGGGCATGAGCCGGTGACCCCGCCCATGGCGGGGCAGAAAGACCACCTGCCGGCCTTCCAGTCGACCGCACAGCAGCTCGTCGGAGGGCTTGCCGAATGGAGTATGAACCTCCCGCCACTCCACTGATTCAAGGCCGTCTATTTCATATAATCCGCTTCCCCCGATAATTCCGATCTTGTGCTGATCCATGGACAGGATAATGATTCAAGGCGACAGGTATTTCAATGGCGGACAGCCTGAACCACGGCTCTGCCCGATTGAGGCATCCCGGTCCCCGAATTTCCGGTGAATCAATGGGTCAACTATTGGAGCATGGATCCGATGGCAACAGGAGACAGGGTCCTTTGCGACCTGATGAAGGCAGTGTGAATTCAATAAAATGGTCATCGGCATCGCGAGCATTCCGCTGAGGTGTCAATTCAATCATCAGAAATAGTGACGGAAGAACGGAAGGTTTTTGACAGGGAAGCTGCCCTCGGCAGGATGGAAGGGGATGAGGAACTCCTCGCCGATATGGTCCAGATTTTTCTCGAGGATTATCCCAATCAACTGAAGGCAATTGAGCGATCGCTGAGTCAGAGTGACGCGGTTCAGCTGGTCGAGGCGGCCCATGCCTTCAAGGGGTCGGTCGGTAACTTCGGGGCCGATCGGGCTTTTGCTGCGGCCAGGGAACTCGAACAGCTCGCCCGTGAAAACAGAAGCAGTGAATGGGATGCTGTCTGGCAAAAGCTCCAGGAGGAGATACGCCTTCTCGATCCGCTTCTCCGCCAGGTTGTCAATCCCTGACCCGGTTGGCGTTTTTAAATTGTGCGTTCCGGTGTTCCGGGCAGTGCCAGGTAATCAATTTCTGGCGACTACTTTGACCGGTCCCGCGGGGGGACCCATTGATAGACGTCGCGCACGGACACTCCTCTTTCCTCCGCAAGGGCTTTGGCAGAGTCATATTCCGGAGCACAGTGCAGCCTTTCAGCCCCCAGCCACGATGATTTGACCTTCAATGGCCCGTAGGGCGTCGAAATCTCCTCTTCCTTTCTCCGCAGAATAAAGCGGTTTCCCGTGGAAACTCTCATGCCGATCGCGGTTGTATGACGGAAGATCAGTTCTGCCAGTTCATCGGTTTTTGCCGGCGGAACGAGAACCTGCAGGGTCAATCCGGGACGGTTCTTCTTCATCAAAGCCGTTGTGACAGTCACGTCAAGTGCTCCGGCATCGAGTGCGACCTGATAAAAATTGCCGATCCATTCGGGATGGCAGTCATCCAGATTGGTTTCGAGGAGAGTGACCTGATCGTTCTCCCAGAGCGGATGGCCGGCGGCGGCCTGATCCTCTGAGGAAGCCGGGCTGGTGCTGATGTGGCCGATGATGGCACGAAGGACATTGGGCCGGGTGTGGTTGTCTCTGGTTCCCAGTCCGTAACCGATCCGGTTGCCGGAAAGGCCTTTCATCGGGCCGAATGACTCGGCCAGCTCGGCGATGATCGCGGCTCCGGTGGGCGTGACCAGCTCATGCGGTTCCTCGCACTGTTCAAGGGGGATCCCACGGGCGGAAAGAATTTCGAGCGTGGCGGCAGTGGGAACCGGAAAGCGGCCATGTGCACAGTCCACCCATCCATGGCCCTCGATGACCGGTCCGCAGAACACGCGCGGTCTGCCCAGCATCTCGAGACAGAGACAGGCGCCGATGATGTCAATGATGGAGTCCAGCGCGCCCACTTCATGGAAGTGGACGTCCTCGGGGCGCATCCCGTGGACCTTTCCCTCCGCTTCCGCCACCCGACGGAAGATGGCGGTCGCCTTCTCCCGGACCCAGCTGGAATAGGGACTTTTCCCGATCATGTCCCGGATGATGGCGAAATTCCGGCCATGATCGAGAGCCGATCCACCGCCATGCGAATGGGAGTGAGTATGTGAGTGGCTGTGATCGTGCGAGTGGCCGTGGTCGTGCGAATGGCCGTGGTCGTGTGAATGGCCGTGGTCGTGTGAATGGCCGTGGTCGTGTGAATGGCCGTGGTCGTGTGAATGCGAAGCCTCGGGGGTTTTCCCGGCTGCCGCTTTTGAATCAGCCTCACCATCGAGGATCACGTCAAACTTGTAGCCGACTATGTTGGATTTATCGCGGCGTTCAGCCCTGAGCGAGTAGCCGTCGATATCGAGCTTTTGCAGTTCGGAGCTGAGTTGATCGAAGTCCACGCCCAGATCGAGCATGGCACCGATGAACATATCGCCGCTGATTCCGCTGAAAATGTCGAGGTAGAGCGCTTTATTCATGGGGAGAGACCTTTGTGAGACGGTGGATCTGGGCTGCAGCATACCCGGCCCCGAAACCATTATCAATATTGACGACGGTGACCCCGCTGCCGCAACTGTTGAGCATTCCCAGCAATGAGGTGATGCCTCCGAAGTGCGTGCCATATCCCACCGAGGTCGGGACGCCGATCAGCGGTTTCTCAGTCAGTCCCGCGACCACGCTGGGAAGAGCGGCTTCCATTCCTGCAACCACGATGAGCACATGCGCCTTCAGCAGCCACTGGTGAGCCCCGAGAATCCGATGGATGCCGGCCACCCCGAGATCGTGCCTCAGCTCAGTTCTGTGTCCCATCATCCGCAGTGTAAGCGATGCCTCCTCGGCGACGGGGATGTCGCTGGTTCCAGCTGTGACAATGCCTACAAACCCCGGATAGTCGCTCTCCGATTCGACAGGCATGTCATGGGTGAGGCATCTGGCCACCGGGTGGTAGTCGAGCTGCGGCAGGGCTTCGCGGACAAATTCAGCGACATCAGCCGCGACACGCGTGACCAGAAGGCGTTCCCGTCGCTCGAGGATGGACTGGCAGATTCCGAGCAGGTGCTCCCGCGTCTTTCCCTGGCCGAAAACGACTTCCGGGAATCCGTTCCGGATGCCGCGATGGGTGTCGATGGTGGCGAATCCAAGTGACTGCACCGGTTCCATCCGGAAACCGTCCAGCGCCTCTTCCACCGCCAGTTCGCCGCTCCGGACCTTCTCTAGTATCTTTCTTGCTTTGGCTGAATCCACGGGTCAACTCCGCCGATCATTATAGCATGGAGTGCGCGCTCCGCGAAAAGAATTGCCCAGCCGCTTATTGAGTGGCGGATCACGGGCCGGCCCATTACCATCACCACATGCAGCATCCATCCGGTTCACGCAGCGGACTCTTTGCTCCGCTGCTGGTAATTGGCTTTTTTATCGCCGTGACCGCTCCCGTTCCAGCGGAATCCTGGGACGCCTACATCGGCACGTACACCGGCGGCGACAGCCGCGGGATTTATCATTTCACATGGGATGACGAATCCGGTGAGGCCGGAATAGTCTCCCTGGCAGCCGAATGCACAAACCCCTCCTTTCTCGCGGTGCACCCCTCGGGCGGGGCCATTTATGCCGTTCTGGAAACTGCTGAATGGGAGGGCATCGCCAACAGTGGCGGCATTATGGCCCTGATGCGCAGGGAAGGCGGAAAACTCAGAACCGCCGGTTCCCGTCCCACATACGGGGCCGCGCCATGCCATCTGGAAATTCATCCGTCAGGGAAGTTCGTGTTCTTCGCCAACTACAGCGGCGGCAGCATCGCCTGCATGGAAATCCTTGATGACCATAAGCCGGGTGCGTTGACAGGTTTTGTTCAATACACCGGCAGCAGCATCAACCGGGCACGGCAGCAGTCACCCCATGCCCACTCCATCCACCTCTCCCCGGACGGCAGCAGGGTTCTCAGCGCCGATCTCGGTCTTGACCGTGTCCACGTGCATGGATTCGACAGCACGCATGGGCGAATCCTCGACAATCCATTTCCTGCAGCGTCGCTGGCTCCCGGGGCAGGTCCGCGGCACTTCGCCTTCCATCCGGCAGGAAAGCTGGTGCTGGTTCTCAATGAACTCTCAAGCCGTCTGACCTGTATGCACTTTGACCCTGTGACCGGAAGAATGGATCAGGTGGATGAGGAATCGACGCTGCCTTCAGACTTTGCTGGCTCCAACAGCACGGCGGAGGTGGTCATCCATCCGAACGGCAGATTCGTGTATGCCTCGAACCGCGGGCATGACAGCATCGCCGTCTTCGCCATCTCCTCGACAGGTGACCTGAAACTGTTGAACATCGTTCCCACCGGCGGGCGCACTCCGAGGAATTTCACGCTCGATCCCACCGGGAACTGGCTGCTTGCCGCCAATCAGAACTCAGACTCGATTACGCTTTTCACCGTGAACCCCGCCAGTGGATCACTCACGCCACATGGTGATCCTCTCAGAGTCCCCACTCCGGTCTGCATCCGGTTCGCGCCCCGGCTCTGATTCTGATTGCGCTGATTGCGGGCGTTTTCCCTCCGTCCACCAAACACGGTGTGCGGCATCGGGATTCCTGTTAATCGGTTTCCCCCGTTCGGCCGGTGCTGATCAATTCTCTGATTTCATCCGGTGTCATCCCATCGACAAGGATGGTCTTGGTTCTCGAGGTCTGCCCGCTGTGGAGGGACAGGGCGTTTCTGGAGACGCCCAGATTCTCAGCCAGTAATCGAAGGCAGGCCTTGTTGGCGGCCGAATCAACCGGAGGGGCTTTAACCCACATTCGTGGACCATTCTGACCGGTCCATTCCACTCTGTCCCGGCTGGAGCGGGGCTGGATGCGGAGGGTGAGGAGGACGCCCCTTGCATGAGACCTGATGAAATCTTCACTCATTGCAGGAACATGTTTTGGTCATTCTTCCTCAGGCGCCCGATTGAGTGGATGAACCGGCGCCGGCAATCATTTTTTTCAGAGCCTCGTCCTCCTGGACTATTCTGCTGATTGTGGGGTGGCTGATCTGTTTCATCACCATGGCCAGCCATTCCTCCGCCTGGCGCGGACGGTTCAGATGGATCGCATAGGAAGCGAGTTTGACCGGGAAACGGCCATCCTCGGGAAAGGTGTCGACTCTCGGTCTCAGCACATCCCACGCCGCCTGCAGGCCTCCATGCGGCACCGGGACTTTCTCCAGAGTCGATGCGAGAGCAATCCACGAGTCGGGGTCATTCGGCAGTCGCTGTGTCCAGCGGTTGGCGAACAGCAGAGCGTCCTCCCACTGGCCCTGTGCCACCAGAGTCCGGTGCATCAGCGCGAGGAAACGTGCATCGCGGCGGGATGCCAGCGGGACGGATTTCAGTTCCGCCATCGCTTCAGCAGCCATGCCCAGATCAAGCCAGCCTTCTGCGGCGCTGAGAAAATGTTCACCTGGCAGTCTCACACTGTTCTGGTGTTTCAATTGTTTAACCTGACATCCGGATCAAATCGGAATCATGAGATGCTCCCGTCATGGACGCTGTCTTCGATTATTCCGAATCAAACCTGCGTGTCTCATACTAGGACACATGAACAGAGGCATCAAGGCATCTGCGGGGGGCGGCTGCCCGGATGAACGCAGGTGCATGTGCACGCTGTTCCCGCAGAGGTAGTTGCACATCCATGAAGTCAGCCGCTTTTTTTTCACGGGGAGGTGAATTCCGTGAGGCAGGCCGGGTGCTCCGAAACGGTTTCCGAATGCAGTGTTGTCTATCCTCGTGGTGTCCAGTAGGTTCCGTTCCGAAGTTGATGACCTCGATATTGAACGCCGTTTCTCTTCTCGGACACCCGCTGGGATTCCTCTGGATGACCGGACTGGTGGGTATGCTGTGGGCCTTCAGGGCCAGACAAAGAAAACTCGGTCTCTATCTCCTCACATGGACCGTGCTTTACTGGCTGGTGTGTTTCGAGCCGGTTTCCAATGCACTGCTCGGGAGTCTGGAACGGCCGTGGGAATCCCATGGAAGTCCGTCATTCCTGGATGGCCTCGAACCCCGCGATGGCATTATCGTCCTCGGCGGCGGCTCTCTTCCATCCCGAACCGGTCTCTACGGCACCGAATTCAACAACGCAACCGACAGGGTCCTCTGCGGCCTCGAACTCGCCAGACTCGAAAAAGGTACGTATCTCTTCCTTTCGGGGTTTGATCCGGATGTTTTCCCGGCCAGTCCCGAATACGAAAGCGGGATGGCCCGGCTTGCCGGGATTTTCGGATTCGATGCCAACCGACTCCGTTTTCTCACGCATTGTCTCAACACCTTCGATGAAGCCATGGCCATGCAGGCACTGGATGAGGAACTCTTTCCCGACGGAGGCCGCTACTATCTTGTGACCTCCGCCTATCATATGGACCGATCGCTGCGGCTTTTTCGAAAAGCCGGTTTCGACGTCGAACCGGTCGCCTGCGATTTCAACGTGGTCGGCCTCCAGGCTGGGACATGGAAGTACCCAAACCTCCTCCCCTTCCGAGAGAACCTTGTGAAGTCGGATCTGGCCATCCATGAAATAATCGGCCGCATTGTTTACCGAATTCGTGGTTGGATCTGACCGCTGTTGCCTGTTTCATGGAAGGCATGATGACGGACCTGGAACTTCAGAGAATTCTGGACTCCGGCAGGGAAGGGGATCGGGTCCCGGTGATTTCTGTCGGACTGACCCCCTGTCTGCAGCGGACGCTGTTTTTCGACGAACTCAGGGCTGGAGGCGTCAATCGTGCCCGTCGGGTGGTTGAGTCGGCGTCAGGGAAGGGAACCAATGTGGCGCGGGTTACCGGCCAGCTGGGCGGTGACTGCACCCTGGTTTCCACAGCCGGCGGGGAAAGAGGACGGCGATTCCTCACACATTTGCAGCAGGAGGGAATTCCCTGTCGTGTTGTGGAAGTGGCCGCAGAAACAAGGATATGCCAGACAGTCATCGACCAGTCGCGACAGGTGGTGACCGAACTGGTGGAGGAATCACCCGCCCTCACGCACGATGAACTGTCCATCTTTGCTGAAAATGTGGAGGATGCCCTGCCTGCCAGTGGTGGACTGGTGGTGCTCAGCGGATCGCCGCCTCCGGGATCGATGCCCGAACTCTACGCTCAATGGGTGGGACGGTTCCAGACCCTCGGGCACCGGGTGATGATTGATGCTCAGAAAAAGCCTCTTGCAGAGGCACTCAAAATGGATCCATTTCTGGTCAAGGCCAATCGGGAGGAATGGGAAACCACACTCGGTGTGAACTTCGAGAGTGAGTCGGCCTGCCTCACACGCCTGGCCGGTCTGGTCACTTCCCAGGCGATCGAGTGCGCTGTGATGACGCTCGGGGCGGGAGGCGTGCTTTTCGCCACCACCGGAGGTGCGGGTCGGATCACCCACCCGTCACTCAAAGCTCTGAACCCGATTGGCAGTGGCGATTCCATGATGGCCGGAATCGCCTGCGGGCTCTCACACCGGCTACCGCTGGAGCAATGCCTTCATCTGGGTGTCGCCTGCGGCATGGCCAACACCGTCACCGAACTTTCCGGCATGATCCGCCTCGAGGATGTCCGGGAAATGCTGCAAATCATGAATTCGACTCATTAACAAAATGTAAGAAGCAGCTGAAACATTAACATATTTTGATCATCACAATTAAAGTGACTTAAAAAATTTATTGACCAACAGGCTCCACTTGGTATGCTGGAATAGAATGCCTAACTCAAGAGCTAAAGACAAAAGGTGCGTGAGTTTCTGGGCCAATAAAGACGAGCTTGTGCGGATCGAGAAGGCTGCAGAATCTAGCAAAATTACCAAAAGTGAACTCATCCAGCTTGCAATCAAAAAATTTCTGGAGGACGAGAAGATTTCCAATAATCACCGGAAAAAAGAGGATGTTAAGGGAGTTGGTCCTGGAAAGCGCAGGAAATCACCTTGACACTCTGAACAGTTAAGGACTTTTCTTATGCGAGAATTTCCCGTTCAGACCACCAGTCCGGCAAGTATACGACCGCGAGTTTCTGCTGTTATCAAGAAGATTTTGACCAAAACCGGTTGCCTCCCACAGCTCTAACTACCCTTCTTTTCGCCGCCGGGCTTTGTCCCGGAAAACTACCGAAATCCGAATCACGTTTCCCTGTTTAGGTCACTCCTTTCCCTCATCCTCCCATCATATTCATTCCTGGGAAAAAGTCTGCGGTATTGCAATAGTCCGTTTTTTATGCCAGCAGTCAGAGTCAAATTCTCCCCTTTTTTCAAAGGCCAATTGTAAAAAATAACTTCACTGACACAGGAAAAGTGCGTCGTCAATCTGGTTCAGAGATCCTGAAAGTAGGAAAATATTACATCTTATCTTAATAAAAGTGAGGAAAAACAGAATTATTTTCAGGGTGCTGAAATTTTTACAGGCAATTAATTCCGTTTTTGAAAAATTGATTTGGCGGAAACTGGTAAATTATGCCTATCCAAGCCAATTGGATGATTTGAAAATTCTGGCATGGAAAGTGCCTCGTTGGCCTTAATTGATGTTGACATCAGTTAATGACAATGCATGATTGGTGTATCACACCTAGAGGTTATGAGTCAGAACCCAGCACAAAAAAATGTTCTTTCAGAGGCCGAAGAACTATTTCTCGTCACCGCCGAAGTGGATGAGGAAACCTATCGGCAGCTCATTAAAGAGTCTTGGAAGTCCAAAACCTGCACCCGCCACGAATTACTCAGAAGGATCGTCCTCGAATATCTCGACACCAAGGACAAAGAAGACTGAACCAGTTTCATCTGGCTGAGTTCCTTGGAAGACCTGAAAAAACCTGGCGAGAATTATTGTTGACAGGTGTATCACACCCGTGGATTATGAAAACAGAACTGAAACAAATCATGGTTATGGAACAGGAAGAAATTCACAGAGGCCCGAATGGAAGCCAGTTCGTTACTTTCCGTTTCTCAGTAAAGCAAATCAAGTTGCTGGAAAAAGTGGCGGCCGAATCGGGGCGCCACTCTGTATCTGTGATTGGAGAGGTTTTCGATGCCTACGCGCTTGAATGGCTCGAAAAAAACAAATCTAAGCAAAGTTGTCTGAAGCCCTGTGAAGTTGATCAGCCCGTAAGATCCAGAAGTCAAAAATCCGCTCTAATTGCACTCCTGTTCATAGCTGCTTTTTCCCTCGTATCAGCATTTAGCCTGCTTGTTCAATGAACAATTATGTCCCTGTTAGAGGCAATGCGAAATTGATTATTCACGTTCAGAACAGAGGTATTTGTTTCTGCGCCTCCATTATCGATGGAATCACAAATTTAATGTTTACCGAGCCATGTGATGAAATTCTTATTATCAAGAATTATTTTAATTTGAATGATTATGAATGTTTTGCATCTCTTGTTCGCACACACACTCACATACTGTGGAGTGTAATCGATGAGAGGTTTCTATCGCCAGATTTTTTATTATCACTAATCAAAACCAAACAAGTCAAATACGTCAAAATATGATTAAACATAGATCAGCACTAATATACAGTGTCCTGATTGCCACAGCACTGGTGCTCCCTTCATTGGTAAAGGCGCAATCCCACTCTGGCTTCGTGGTGGACGAGGATCAGGAGTCAATATTATCCATTGCTGATGCTCTGGACAATGATGAAAATTTCATTTCTCTAATTAACATTTATTTCTCTTCGTCCAATCGAAGTAAACTGGAGGATTATTCAGTTATCCACGATTCAGCAGATCTGATAACCATACTCCCTGCACAGGATTTCTCAGGAACAATTGATGGTTTCTTTTCATATTATTACCAGGCGGGAAGAATCGTCGAGACCCGAGTATCACAGTTCTCCATCCATGTTCAACAGGTCAATGACCCTCCAACACTCCTAACTCCATCTCTTTCAGGCTCTGAAGACAGTCCACTTAAAGCTTCGTTGGTATTTAATGATATTGATCAGGATAATGTTGAAATACTCTCTATGGAGTCAGATTCCGGCGGCTCATTTGAGTTTGAAGGTGTTGAATTCACATTTACTCCTGCAGCCAACTTTTCCGGCGAAGTGAAAGTTTCTTTGTTGTTCACAGACGGCGAAGCAGTGGTGGCTGACGAGTTCCTGATCATCCTCGACTCGATCCCGGACAAGCCTACTGCAGTCCCTACTCCCGGGCCATTTATCACAAATGAAGACGCTCCTCTTCAAATCAGTCTAAGCAGCGTGTTTATTGATCCTGACGGAGAAGGACTCGTCCTGCTGGATAATTTGACACAGTCGGAGTTTGGAGGTTCCATAACCTTCGATCCCGATGAAGATTTCTTTACCTACATCCCCCCAACAGAGTTCAGCGGTACCGAGAACCTTGCAATTTTCGCAACAGATGGATCAGACCCCGTTTATTCATTGATAAAAATCACCGTCAATGAGATCAATGATTCACCCACCGTCATTTCCGGAAGTCTGGTGCTTTCAACTGAGGAGGATGTTCCGCTTGAATTCAGTGTAGCTGACGCGATATCTGATATCGACTCTACAGAACTGTCCTTCGAGATTATCGAAATTCTTGAACCCCTGAATGGATCTATTGCAATTTCTGACACTGCCGGTTCTCTCATCTACACTCCATTCACCGATTATGACGGAAATGATGAATTTGGGGTCTTTGTTTCTGTTAATGATGGCAATGAAACCGTTTTTCTTCTCGAATACTCGGTCCAGGTTGATAATATTAACGATCCACCTTCATTACGTCCTATTTCTGTCACTATGAGGGAGGATTTCAGCATCGAATTGGATATCATTGACTTTATCGATGACGTCGACAGTGAGGTTTTCAGCATCGTTTCCGCCTCTTCTGAAGGCGGAACAACCTCGTTCGATGGAACCCTGCTCACCTTCATTCCAACAAGAAATTTGAACGGTGAAGTCGCTCTTGAAGTTACTGTTACGGATGGTAACAGTCAGGCAAACGGGACAGTCATCATCGACATCCTCCCTGAGCCTGATCCTGTCAAGGTGTCATCTGAAAGAATTGTAGTCTATAGAAATCAGTCGTCCAGTGTTAATGTGCTGGCTAATGATTTTCATCCTGATTCTCTCAGCTTCAGACTTGTCAGCGCCACTGCTCAGTTTGGTGAAGTAAGTTCCGGTAATGACGGCACGATCTCATACACGGCTGAAGAAGGGTTCGTCGGTATGGATATTGTTATCTATCTCGTTGAAGACGAGACAGGACTTATCAGCACCGGTCTGCTCACCGTCCAGGTCATTGATCAGGATCCGACTACATCAGCTGCTTCTTTCAAGGATGGCGTTCTGACCATGCCTCTCAGCACTCTCAATGGTTATAACTATTCCGTATACGCACTTGACTCCGTGACACAGCAACCGACAGAGGAAAACCTGATTCAGGTAGTTGAAGGAAACGGCTCAACTGTTTTTGTTAATATAGAGATAGGCGAAGCTACGATGAAATTTTACAGGATCATTGCCAGTCTCAAGAACTAGAAATTAAGAAAAATATTGTGTTACTGGGGGGGGAATTCCCCCCCCCTATTTTTCTTGGGCCTCAGGCAATCCAGACAGGTAATTCATGATGAATCGATCAAAGAACGCCTGTAATTTTGTGTAATTCACGATTTTGTGTAAAAAGTTAAAACGCTCACATTTGTCTTTCAATACCACTCGCAACTGAGTGTCTGAAAAAGCTGGTAGGGCCTGTCAGATCGAATTTTATGTTCATGTAATGCGGGTAATTAACAATTAAATTTTGAGGCAGAAAGAGCACAGACAAGGATGAGTTGTGTCCTTGATGAGAAATAAGTTATATAACTCCCTATCCCGTCTTGTTTTTTAAAGATCAACGTCAGAAAAATTGTTTTTTACAGGTGAATATTTCGGGATGTTAGAATTTAAAACTTTAATCCATTATACCGGGTAGAGCTAAGTTTCGATTTTATAGAAAAGCAAATGTGAGTGGAACTCAAAAGCTGCTGTCAGGATTAAAGATTTTCTAAAAATGACTATTTTCATGGATCTTGGGTATAAAAAAAGGCTCTCTGACCGGGCGACTTTCTGTGCAATAAATCTCCTCTGGGATCAATTTAAAGAAAAATACAAAGACGTGAGCTGGATGGATCTTGACTCGGAAACCATGCTGGGACTTGTGTCAGATACAAATAACTGGAATATAGTTGATATAAAGGATAAATCAAAAATCATTAAGCTTAACGTTGAAAACATGAGCAGAGATGTATTGGAAACAATTTGTGAAAAATTATACTGGCCAGAAATCGTCAGTCAGCAGTCAAATGCAGGTGTTTTACTGGCCCTTGCCTGGAGGGCCAGAATCAATGAATACCATAACTGCAGTGATATCAGGTTCATGTTCGGTATTGGTGTGGAGTGAATGCCCGGAAACGTTCGTATGATTGCGTTACTTGCAAATTAAATGTTTATTGAGTGGTTGTTGATTATACAATAAGAGGAATTAATGGGACTTTCATTGATCACTGGATGGAAATACCAGTTTTCTTAATTCTGACTTCTGTTTTTATTCTGTTATTATATTTAGTTATTATAGATAATGGTAAACACAGATTGAGGTGTATTGTATCGGGTGTCAGTCTTATTATTCTTTATGTCTTGGGATTATTGGCTGCTGGCTATTTGTAATCTGTTAAAAGAATTATGAGGAGAACTTATTTGACATTGGTTTTAATATGGGGCGCACTGTTTATTTCATGGCCTTACAAAAAAGATTTTTAGAAGGTTGTGGCGCAGGGGATGGCGCGTGCACTTGGTTCAGATGCTGTTTAGAAATTCATTTTGTTAAAGTTTCAAGCATCCTGCGTATCATTTCCGGAAAAATCATGTATTTATAATTTTCAGTTTTCACTTCGTAAAATTTGCAAAGTCTTCTATATGCCAGAAATCGTTAAAATGTCCGATCCACTATCCATCTTTTCGGCAGGATAAGGGCGCCCGCTTCATCACAACGTTTAACCACTTCCATCACCATTTTTCTGTGGTGGTCCAGTTCCAATAGCACTGCTGCCAATTGCCAGGAATAACCTAAATCACCCCGGATTGGTGCCAACCAGCCGTAGCCTTGATTCAACTGCTTCGGTAATTCTGCTTGTCAATCTCTGTCGTTGATGGCCGCAGAATGCACATCCAGCAAAACCGTATTGCCCATGGATTCCACCAGCATATGCGGCTTCCTTCCCTTGATCTTCTTTCCGGCTTCACAGCCCCTGATGCCTTTCTGTGCTGCAGGCTTGACACTTTGTTAATAAATGATGGCAGTTATAAGATCTTTCTTTACTCCGGTCTTATCGCGGATCTCCTCAATCAGTTTTTATTGGAATACGAGCCACATGCCTTACATGCCCTACCTGTTGTAATATTGAAAACAGGTGTCCCTGTTGGGGAAATCCTTTGGCAGGCCGTGCCACTGGCAGTTAGTACGGGGGACGTGAATGAGCGTGTTGATAAGGTGCCGCATATGGTATTCTGGTGGCCTACCCCGGCGTTTTGGGGCTGGAATTCCGGCTTAAATGAGTTCCCATTGTCTGTCCTTCAGGCATGAAGAAAAGGATGATTCAACTACCATCACGATATTAGACAGGGTGTGGAGACAAATTTACAATAAAATTTACAGGGTTTCTCAGCTGGCCTCAAGGTGCATTTCTAGTCAGCTTCTAAAGTTAAATGGCAGACTATTCCTTACAAACCCCAGTTATTGGATTCAGTTCTCAATCGTTTAATTTGGGACCATCCGCGGATTTCGAATACGGGCAGTTCCCGTTTTGGTCTGGAACCATTATGTAATCGTTGTTACGACGTCACCCGGGTCACTTCGACATGAACGTCAGGTAAGGCGCTGTCTGCATACTTTCCGAGTACTGCGACTAATCTAACTGATTTATCGGGGTATACTGTTTCGAGATTTTTCTAACTTTCACACTGGTGTTCAAATTTATTGGCCAGATGGATTCGGAGACAATTCCACCTCTTGCTGGCTGTGGCGGAACGACGCTGTGAATCCTCATAAAAAGCTAAAAATTTTGTCCCTGCCAACAAGCGGTATACTCATACAGGAAGGTAGCAGAAATTATAATTATGCGTCAAACGCTGAGTATAGCGGGAGGCTCAGTTTGCGGTACCGTCTCAAGTCGGTCGGAAGGGAATCCATTGCTGCAACTGTGGAGTTCATGACTGTTTCGATAAACGATCCGGCACCCTTCAGCGGGCCTTCAGACTACGTTCTTGATGAAGATACGACATTGGAATGTATCATTGGTGCTATCGATAACGCAGATATTCTGACGTCCGGAAAAAATGACATCATTGAGAAATATTCATCCAATGGCGCCCTTTTGGTCAATCCTTCAACCGGTCGATCAGCATATACCCCGGGTGTCCAATATTACGGCGATGATCAATTCACGATAAGGGTCCTGGATGCTGACGAATCCTTTCAATTCAGAGCTTACAGTGTAATATTATCGCCAGTCGGTGATCCGACGGTCTTCTGTGGCAGTAGGGTATATTTTTCCCGGCAATGAATACCTGCGGGCATTTATTGCCTTATAACGGTGATTATAAAAAAATTCTTGGATTTGCATTTGAATGATCTTCCGAAAATCGTTAAGAAAAAGCTATGGAAAATCTATCTGATACTCTGGTTGATTATACTTACTGCACTCGCTGCAATAAATTCATAAAAAAAGAAGGTAGACAAAGAAGCCACAGCCAAAAATCCAGACCAACATGCATGTCGTGCGGCGATGAGTGCGTAAATTCTAGAGAATTCCGTATCTTTAGACAAAAAGAAAGAATAAAAAACGGAGAATCCAAGTGGCAGCACCTAAGTTATTGCCCCCAGTGTAAGAGACCGCTTTTAATAGACCAGGTTTGTCATAAAGGCCACGGTGAAGACGCAATATCGACATGCAGACAGTGTGGTAAATCTATTTCGAACACTTCAACTATGTGGCTTCTGGCATATATTCTTTTCCCGGTAGCTATTCTATTAACACTTTTTACAATTTTTATCACAATTCTCGCGCAAAAAAGAACCATACAGGAGGACGGAGGCCTGCAAGCACTCGCATGCATGATACCATTTTATCTTATTGGTATCGGGTTCCTGAAGTTTAGGATAAAAAAATACAGGACTTTACATAAAGAATGGATAGCCAATCACGGGAAGGACCCGGATAATTGGCCACCACTAAAACAAACTCATTGAAAAATTTAGGTTCTTCGCTGTTTACTGTGGGTTGATTTTTGGCACTGCCGGGTCTATCGAACCGGCCCTTAGATAACAGATAGCCCTAAAGTTTGAAAAATTCCGGAAGCCTC
>JAUIAG010000050.1 GCA_030425355.1 Verrucomicrobiia bacterium | reverse complement strand
TCGGGACGGCTTTCCATCTCGGTCTTGAGTTTTGCAGCCGCCTCGTCCACAAGGTCGATCGCCTTATCGGGCAGGAACCTGTCACTGATGTAACGATTGGAAAGAGTTGCCGCCGCGACGAGGGCGCCGTCGGTGATGCGGGCCCCGTGATGGAGTTCGTATCGCTCCCGCAGGCCCCGGAGTATGGAGATGGTGTCATCCACGCTGGGTTCCTGAACGAACACCATCTGGAAGCGGCGTTCGAGTGCCGGGTCCTTCTCGATATACTTGCGGTACTCATCGAGAGTTGTGGCACCGATGCAGTGAAGTTCCCCGCGGGCAAGCATGGGCTTGAGCATGTTCCCGGCGTCCATCGATCCTTCGGTCTTGCCGGCCCCGACGACGGTGTGAAGCTCGTCGATGAAGAGGATGATCCGCCCTTCAGCCTGTGTGACTTCGTTCAGAACCGCCTTGAGTCTTTCCTCGAACTCACCGCGGTATTTGGCACCGGCGATCAGGGCTCCCATGTCGAGTGAAATCAGCTGCCGGTCCTTCAGGCTTTCCGGAACATCACCGGCGACAATCCGCCTGGCCAGTCCTTCGGCGATGGCCGTCTTGCCCACACCGGGCTCCCCGATCAGAACCGGGTTGTTCTTGGTGCGCCGTGACAGCACCTGGATAGTCCGCCGAATCTCAGCATCCCGGCCGATAATCGGGTCAATCTTGTTCTGCCGGGCCATTTTTGTCAGATCCCGGCCGTATTTCTCAAGGGCCTCGTATGTACTTTCAGGATTCTGACTGGTGATCCTCTGGTTTCCACGCAGTTCCTTCATCGCCTTTCGGATCCGGTCGTGGTCCACATTGGCGGCCTTCATGGCCTTGCGGACACCTGTGGACTCCGATTCATCGAGCATCGCGAGCAGCACATGCTCAACACTCACATAGTCGTCGTTGAGTTTCCGTGCCTCGCCCTGCGCCCGCCCGAGCAGCGTATTGAGCCGCTGGGTCACATAAGTCGATCCTTCGCTGCTGCCGGGGGCACTCCCGCTCACTTTCGGAAACTTCTTCACTTCCTCGGCCAGCCGGTCCTTCAGCAACCTGGAATTGCCGCCGGCCTTCTCAACCAGCCGCGGAAAAATTCCCTCCGACTGCTCCGCCAGCGCCAGCCCCAGATGCTCCACCTCAATGGCCTGATGACTCTCACGGGATGCCAGCTGCTGCGCCTCCTGCAACGCCTCCTGCAGCTTCTCTGTCATCTGATTCATATTCATAACCGTTACTCCATCTCCTTTCTGTTAATCCGCGTATTCATAATTGTCATTTCTGCCATTCATGCCGCAGATAACGTGCCGACCATTATCAATGCCCTCCCGCCGGTTTTCTCCCCATTTATTGGCCTTTACCCAACAATAGCCCCGGATTTTGAGTTCCTCCAGCAGTGACAATACGGCGCACAGGGCCATATTGTCACTGACTGTTGTCCGTGAATTGGTGTCAGTGGTGCAGAGAAAAGTCCCCCTGCCGAATCGGTTTGGCAAGGGGACGCCGGTGAAAAATGTGAGCTGTCCGGTATGCGGAGGAGCGGGCAAATCCGGTTTCCGGGACCCGCAGGAGGATTCAGGGTTTTTTTTCGGTGACCCAGAGCATGGCGCGGCCCAGGGTGTCGAGAAAGACCTTGTCCGAGAAGGTTTCATCGGTGTGACCGAAAGTGGTGCCGAACACCCGGGCTTTTCCGTAATCGCTGACCCAGAAGACCGGATGTTCACGGTCATCCTTTTCGCTTTTGGCGAGGACCAGCGGGGTGGTGTTGGGCCAGACTTTTTCAATCACATAAAGTTCATCCTTAGGGGAGACCCAGTCGGCAGGAAATCCCTGCATGGTGGGATGATCGGGCTTGAGCACGCGGGTGGGATACCGGCTCTGGTGTTCATGATGCCGGCTGGTCACTCCAAGGAACTGCCGCCAGTCATCGAAATCAGCCGCCCTGTATGTGTGCATGGCACAATGTATCACAATGGCCGGGAGGCCCGCCTTGTGAACCTCGGTGATGTTTTTGACGTATTCCTCGTCGTTGGTGTTGGCGAAACACTCGTTGTGAATCACCAGATCAAAGCCTTCCCCCCAGTTTTCGCGGGAGTAGAATGGAGCCTTGCCGGTGGTCCCATAGCCTCCCTGCATGGCGATAGTCCAGTCAATTTCGGCAAACCTGCGGGTGCCGTTGATCAGTGACATGGTCTGGAAAGTGTAGTTGTGACAGCATCCGCCGGTGACGAGGAGAACCCGAAGCTTCGGACGGTCCTGAGCCTGAACACCCGACATTGAGATGTGAATCGCTGCCACGGCCAGCAATGCTGCCCGGATGATGTTTCCTGATAGGTTGCGGAGCATTCGCAGATTTAATACCACCGCCCGAAAACGGTCCACCAAATATTCCTGCAGATTTCTGTTGATCCATCAGGCCAATCCTGAGATATTCCGCAGTCCGAAGCTGACGTGGCGGAATTGGCAGACGCGCTAGATTCAGGTTCTAGTCCCAGCAATGGGGTGGAGGTTCGACTCCTCTCGTCAGCACCATCCTTTTTTGCCACTTTTCAATTCTCCTTCACCCATTCCATTAATTTCCTACTCTGCCCATTCAGCGGAATGGTTTTATTCAGTCGGATCGGATCGGGGTTGGGCTGGTCTCATTTTTGCCCTATGAGGATGATCAATTACTGCCGTATCTGATTCCCGCCGACGAACGCGGGGTCGATTGAAAAGAGTTTCCCGAGCTGTCGGATGCGGTTAATTTACTCCGGTCGTGACTCAAAAAATTCAGAGAGCAGTGCCAGGTCTTCAGCAAAGGTTTTGAGGGACTGACAAACGGTTTTTTGTATAATCCACAAACTTTGAAGAAGTTGAAAAAAGGCTATGGACCAACCAGCCCGTAAACCGATCCATTGCTGAGGGTAAAAAGAATATAAGCCCAAAAGATTCCGCCAGTTAAAATGCAAGCACCAAGTCGTCATCAGTCCTTGCCGCCGCGAAGAGGTTTTGTCTCAACTATCGCGCACAAAAGGAGCGTAAATGGCGGTTGCGCCTTCGACATGAGCATTTCCCAACCATCCGTGGATCGCAACTGCCCATTTCTAACTTCCCATGATGCCCAATCAGAATCCTGAGCAAATCGCACGAGATAACATCGACGTGATGCTTCGTGCCGCCGGTTGGTCCGTGCAGAACAAAGACGACTTCGACTTTCGCGCCGGGGAAGGTCAGGCTATCCGTGAATATCAGACCGATACCGGGCCCGCCGACTATGTGCTCTTCGTAGACCGCAAGCCCGTCGGCGTCATCGAGGCCAGGAAGGAGACTCCCGGCCAGAATATCACCCTTATTGAAGAACAAACGGGCGATTACTCCGTCGCCAAAATCAAATGGATCCAGAGCATCGGCGATTCTCTCCCCTCACTTTACAAAGCCACAGATGCCCACACCCGCCTCACCGGCCAGCCCGTCCCACAGGGCCCCAAAGATGACCCCGCCACTGAACTCCTCTCCCGTATCCGCGACGAACGGGGGGCGAGAGCGGCAAGGCACGCAAGGAAACACCCCAGGAAAAAATCTCACTCATGAAAAAAGACCTCACGAATTCGGAAATTGACCGGCAGAACATCCTTAACAATCCGTACGCTCTTTCGGAGATTGAAAAAGCCGCCGGCATTCAAGGGATTCCATTCGAGGGCAAGACCGTGGTTTTGAAGGAGCAGGTCGCCGCCTTTTTCGAGGTGACGGTGCGAACAGTGGAGAATTACCTGGAAGCTCACCCCGAGGAATTGGGCCGGAATGGGTATGAGGTTGTCCGAGGTAAGCGGTTGAAAGCGTTGAAGTTGGCCATCCTGGAGGGGGATGTTCCCGAAATTGATTTCGGGAACCTCAAGGCCACCCCCCAACTGGGAGTTTTCGACTTCCGGGCCTTTCTGAACCTGGCGATGCTGATGCGGGAATCCGAGCGGGCCGGGCTGCTCCGCCGGGCGATACTGGACATAGTCATCGACGCCATCAATGCCCGCACAGGGGGCGGCACAAAATACATCAACCAGCGGGATGAGGATTTCATCCAATCCGCCTTCATCGAGGAGAACTACCGCCAGCAGTTCACCGATGCGCTCCGGGATTGTGTGGCGATGGGGAACTTCAAATACGCGGTATACACCGACAAGATCTACGTCAGCATCTTCAAGGAGAAGGCCAGGGAATACAGGAAAGTGCTCCGGCTGGAGAAAAAGCAGAACCTGCGCGACACCTTTTATTCGGAGATCCTCGACCTGATCGCCGCCTACGAATGCGGATTTGCCGATGCTCTGAAGGAGGCTTTCAAGGAGAAGGGCACCCCTTTAGTCTTTCATGAAGTGGATGCCGTCTTCACCAAGTTTGAAAAGCAGGCCCACTGGAAGCCACTGATCGAGAAGGCCCGCATTAAGATGGCCAGCCGTGATCTCGCGTTCCGCGATGCCCTCCACCTCCAACTTAAGGACTACATCACCCCGCTCCAGCGCGATGAGTTCGAGCGCTTCCTGGGTGATAAGAGCATGGAGCTCGCCAAGAGGCTCGAGGGAGCCAAAGATGTGATGAAACGGCTCAAGGAACGCGAATAAGATGGCAATCATCTACATAACACTGGAGCAGGCCATCTCAACACATGGCCTCACCATCGAGAAAAGCGGTGGCGGAAACGACGGGACATTGGAGATTGAGAAGCTTGAATCCGTCCTGGATCACATCCAGAACGATCTCTACTACCCGACCATTGATGCTAAGCTGACCCATTTGTTCCACTCTGCCTGCAAGTTCCACTGCTTTCAGGATGGAAACAAGCGTATCGCCATCACGCTCTGCGCCCAGATGCTATTGATAAACGGGTATCTTCGCAGCATAGAAGCTTTTATCCGTGAGGCGGAGAATATCAGCTATCACGTCGCGGCCGGTGCGATCTCCAAGGAACTCCTCGGCGAGTGGATGCTTGCCGTTCTCACGGGTGAGGACGACGATGAGTCTCTGAAACTGGCCATCTTCAATGCGATTTCCAGCCACGACCAGGATTTCACCTCATGACCACCGACATCATCATTTTCAAAGTCTGGTGGGCTAGGATTTTCTCGAATCCGAGGGCTCGGGCCGCGGTACCGTATACCGGTTCAAAGGAAGACGAAAAATCTCTTCAGACGACGTTTTCAGCGACTTGGGGTCTCCGAATTTCGGGGCAAGCTCCCCGAATTTGAACCCGAACTCCCCGAATTTGAACCCGAACTCCCCGAATTTAGAGCCTGAAGATTCGGCCCGGGATGAGCTTGGCCGCCTGATTTCCAAACACTTTCCGATGCCTTTCATTGATGACCTTGCCCAGCTTGAGGTGGAATTCCGGAAACATCTGGAACAGGTGGCCGCAGCGCCGCGGAGCTCCGGGAAAATCGCCCGCGCGAAGATGATCGAAACCCTTCTCAATCTCTGCGAGGGCCATTACATCAAACTCGATTGTCTGGCTTCGCTTGTGGATCGACAACCCGGCACTCTACAGGGTCAATACCTGACTCAGCTTTGCCGTGATCAAGCACTGCGCATGGCCTTCCCGGATAAACCGAATGACCCCCGGCAAGCCTACACCAAGGCCTGACATAAACTCCTGCTTCTCAAACTCACCATTATGACCACCGAATACACCCTGTCTCAATTCTGGAGCTGCTTCCACATTCTGTGCGAGCAGCAACAAGGCAAGGAAGAAGGTGCCTGGTCGATGCCCTACTGACACTGGTCCTTCAAAGCCCCCGTGAGGCCCCCTTGTTGACCCTACTGTTCTTCACTGTTCCTTGACTCATGTCATTCACTGATACGCTGGGGTGCGTCCAGATCCAGAAAAACAATGCAGGATGGGTTCCCCACCGGCGTATAGCGACCGGTGAAGGTGAGGCTCCCCGTTTCCCGGTCCACGCTGAAAGCCACGATGTTGTCGGCGCGCTGGTTGCAGGAATAGAGAAATCTCCCAGTCGGATCGAATTCGAAACTCCGCGGGTAATCGCCACGCGTCCAGAACTCATCCACGAAACTCATGATTCCATCATCCGGGTCGATGGCAAAAACCGCGATCCCGTCGTGGAGCCGGTTGCCCGCATAGACAAAACGTCCATCGTCGGAGACCAGAATCTCGGAACAGAAGTTGCTGCCGGCATAGCCTGGTGGAAGGCTTGAAATGGTCTGGCGGGCCGACAGCCGCCCCGTCCTCCCGTCATAGTCGAACAGCACAACCGTGGATCCCTCTTCCTGAATGGAGTACATCCAATGACCATTGGGATGGAAACTGAAATGCCTCGGACCATCACCGGGTGGAAGGTCAACACTCGGGAACGCATTGGGGAAGAGTCTTCCGGAGTCGTCGTCGAACTTCCAGACATAGATGCGATCCTGAGCCAGATCGACGTGAAGAACCCTTTCGCCGGTTGGATCGGGCAGGATCATATGTGCGTGGGTCCGGTCGTGGCCACTGAACGCGAAACTTCCCGGAGGCGCATTGGTCGCCCGGGTCGGACCAATGTCTCCCTCATCGATTTTCACATCCACTGGTGCGCCTATCCGTCCATCAGAGAGAATTGGCAGCGATGCGACCGAGCCGCCGAAGTAGTTCGCGACCAGCGCGTGTCGCCCACCCGGACTCAAACTGATGTAAGTCGGCCCCGCCCCGCCAGATCCGACGGTGTTGAGCAGTGTGAGTGCGCCGGACTCGCGATCGATTGAAAACGCGCTCACGGAACCTTCCGCAGTCCCATTCCAGCGATCGGTCTCGTTCGTGGAATAAAGTCGGTCACCCGCCGCATTCACCGCCAAATGACTCGGGCTGGTCCCCATTTCAAACACGCCGCCCGGTGTCAGCGCGCCGGTTATCCGGTCGACGATAAACCAATGGATTCCGCGTCCATTGCCTGGGGGTAAATCCACCTGGGTCGGCAGCACGTCCTTAAGCGGTGAACTGAATGTCCCCACATAGGCGATCAGCGGCGACTGACCGATGTCTGTGGCCGCGTTCCGGGCTTCGAGAGTCCGTGGCAATCCGGCAGGGACGCAGAGAGCGAGCGCCAGCGCAGTTTTAAAATGCATTCGGCTTTATTAGCGACAGCGGGGCTTCCCTGTCAACTCCACCAAAGCCCGGAGCAATACCCGAAAATGATCGATAGAGCCATCGATGGGCGCCAGGCTTCTGTCGGATGGTGCAGGTGCGCGGCTACTGATCCGCTTCCAGCTCCTGCAGCAATTCTCTCGTTTTATCCAGTGTGCTGTTGAGATCCCTGAAGACCTGCTCTTCCAGCTTTTTGAATTCTTCCTCCCCCTGTTGAGAGTAGAACGATTCCGATTTATTGCCGGACACTGAAGCAGTGGCGTTGTCGCGGCTTTTATAGGCAATGAGAACACAGACCGGGCACTCACCCGCGGATCCTCCGGATTTCCGGATTTCGAGGAGAAAATTCTGCCACGCCATGATCTTTGTGGCATCCGGCATTAGTTCGGCGTGGCCTTCTGAGACCTTCCCTTCAATGACTGTTTTCACCACAGAATCCGTGCCGGTCAGGACAGAGCCGGGAACCTCCTGTTTCAAGGCCATCTGCAGTGGTGTCACCCTGTCGGAAGCAAGGGCAATGCAGGCGTAGTGGTTTCCACCATGAACCTTCCAGTCCAGAACTTCCGGCGTTGCCCCGACGTTAAGGTAAACCGCACGGACGACGGAATAGCCTTCAGCCCTGAGGCGGGGAATAATCTCAGCCTTGAGTGCATCCAGCTGCCTTATCTGCCCTTCATTCACAATGCCAATGGTGTCATTGCGATAATCTTTTCTTGTCACCTCCAGGACGAAAAAATCTCCCTGGCGATCCACGCCCTTGTAGCACTTTTTATGATTGCCGTTTTTCGAATGCGCCTTCCACGCATCCACCGCCTCAATGCGCCAGTCCTTTTCAAGCAGCTCATTCATGCCGAGAGCATCGCAGGCATCAAGAAATGTATACTGTGCCCTGTTCTCATCGGGCTGAATGAACCGGATGACCAGCCTGCGTATCTGTGCCCTCTCCTCCACGTGGACAAAAGGGACCGGTGCCTTCGGATTGAGATAATTCGGCTGAACCCGGTAGATTCCATTCTCAAGGGATTCATTGATTATGATGTTGTCGAAATCATTATCCGCATCGCCGACCAGATGGAGAAAGGCATCTCTGGCCTGTTCATTTTTGAGACGACCAAGGATGCTGGTGACAAGGCCGGATGACGGGTCCGGCATGGAAAGCTTGTCGGGGACATATTTTTTTGGCGGCCGTGTGTTATTCCACCGGATGGTGAGCTGGACGATCCTGTTCTTTGAGGCATCGTAATTCTGCCCCAGGGCGAGCGACACCACCTGCATTTCCTGTCCCTGCTTTCTCCTGTAAGTGATATTATGGGATGAATGCACGGAACGTTCTTTTTCCCACCCTTTAAGCAGTTCCCACTCTGCCATATCCGATTCGATGGATTGAAAGGTCTGCTCGAGACTTTCCATCGGCCTGACTTCGAACCCGACCGCGTAGTCAACCGACCTCCATCCACTGGAAATCATGAAGTCAATGTCGTGAAAGAATCCATGGCCGTCACGTCCATGTTTTTCAAAGGCATTATGGAATCCATTCGGCGCATCCATGAGCCAGTCATTGACAACTTCCTCCAGCGATTGAGAGGCCGAGCTCACAGCCGCCATGAGAAAAGAAAGCATGATTGCCGCCGTGCTGATTGATGCGGATATTTTCACGATGGCAGTGAGAATAATGAGGGCCGATCCACGGACAAGCAAAAAGGCCGGGAGACACACCGGGATACGCCGGTGAGCCGCCCATCGAAAGGACCTTCCGGCAATTGTCACGAAAGGTCCCCACACTGCGGATTGTATTGCACTTCATGAAGACAAAATGGGCAGTTCCTTCAATCGTCCTGTGTTCTCTTCTGCAGGCAGGCGGCCAGCAGTCACATGAATGGATCAGAGGAATTTCCATCGGCATGAACCCTGATGGACGACCAAGACTCTCGTGGGCTGCCGTCGCGGGTCATCGCTATGCCATCGAGTCCGTGGAAGTCCTCGAAGGGAACTGGGAAAGACAGGGAACCGTCGCGGCAGAGTCGTCCGCAGCCGAATGGGTGGATGCATCGGCAACTGCGGCCACACGGTTTTACCGGATCAGCGACCTCGGTGAGGAGACATCCGCCGGGATCAGCACGGACATCGCGCTGCAGGCAGGCGACCTGCTCCCCGCCGAGCTCCTCGGTGCTTACGAAATCAGCAGTCAGGCCGCCGGAGAGGCTGTCCAGGTGGCAACACAGTTATCCGGGAGCCAGGTTCCGGTGACCACCGGCACGCTCACGCAGGACTCGACCGGCAGAGTTTCCTACGTCGCGCAGCCCGTCGATCAGCTCCGGGTGCTGCGGCATGGCTACCCGGAACTTGTACTGACAATTCACGAATTCAACCTCAACACGGGGATCTACGAATGGACACAGGAGGTCGACGGTTCAAATGTGAGGATCCGTTTCGAACCCGGCATGCAGGCGGATTCGATTCGCATCACGGGAACCTATCTTTCACCCATGATCCCCGATCTGCCGTGGGAGCTGGACATTTTGATGCGTCGCTCAGGGTTCAGTGATACCTCCGGCGGCGGCACACACCAGCTTTCGGATGTGACCACCACCGGAACAGTCGACGGCCATGGGGTCAGTCTGACTCTTGAGACACGTCAGCGGTTCGAAATCATCACCACATCCAACCCATCGCGCAGCGCCTCCACCAATGAGTCATGGAACAACTCAACTCTCCGGATTGGCGGGGAAACATTTGAATGGCTCAACGCCACGAAAAGGAAATCGTTCAGTGACGGTGTGATCTCCCAGTATCAGGAATACTGGAATGCCACAGGTGAGCTGAGGAGAAACGGACAGCCTTTCGCCACCTACCGGAAGATGGTCCAGCCCTTCGCCGGATCACAGCTTCAGCTCCTGTTCCAACTGGTCCTGCCGGACCGGGTTATTGAGATCGAAAGCTGGATGATCCGGATCTGACCTGTGGGGAACACACGGATTGAGTCCGGGTTGAGTCTCCCCACTCACACAGCACCGCGCGGGGCATTTTCGGTAAAATCAGGCATCCGTGGCGCCAAGGTCTGTGAAGGTCAGATCTTCGAGCGAAGTCTGTAAAGCCTGGCGCGTGGACTCGCCGGTTTCCTCTGAGGTCGGGGACTGCGAAGTCCAATTCGCGCGCGTGTTATGTCGGGGCCTATTGGGCATGAACTGATAAAAAAGGCCCGGGACAGCCGGCCTGCCTTTTCAGACGAGGCCGACAGTTCCGGACCAAAGGGGTAAAGGGGTAAATCCAACCAGTATAATCGGGAATCAGGCGACGGCCATTCCTGCACTTTCCTGGACCATTTCGTCACGGCTCGACAGCTCAATCTGCAGCTTGAGGTTCTCATCGGTGAACCGTTTCATGGTGGCAATGGTGCACCGGATGCTGTCCAGATCCTTCTCCACTCTGAGCCAGTCTTCGGACCCGGCGGAGTCCTGAAAGCGTTCAAGGGAATGAACCAGCTGAATAAGCTGGTTCTGAACTTTCCAGTTCAGCTGCACTATCTGGGAAAACTCTTCACTCACCGGCATCCTCCATCCGAGTGCACCCGCCGGACTGAAACACCAGTCCTTGTTTTTTTCGTACATTTCTTCGGCGAAATCGCGGGTCCATCTTGTCGAGTCGGCATCAATCACATCAATGAAGTTATTCATACTACCACCTGTTTTTCATATTCAAGTCATGTATCATTCATCGGCATGCCGTCATTCAAGGGGACACCCGGATAGAAACTGACATTAATCCAGCCGCATTGATGGAATGTTAAGGCAGGCCATCGAATTGAAGCGGGGTTTTGTTTCAGGTTTTATCCGCGGCTGCCAGCCTCTGTCAGCAGCAACCCGATATGGAAGAGATCGACAGCAGGGTGTAGAAGCTTGAAAATTTCCACAGCCAATTATTACTCATTCCTGAGAGACATGGTTGTGTGCGGATGCAACCTGCTGATCCGGAGGCATCTGTGATGACTGTAGCCATGAGCGGGACTCGTGCAGGTGTCCACACTCTGGGCAGGCGAAACGCTGTTGATGTAAAAGCAGCCACCATCGACGGGCTCAGTCCCGTTTGAGGTAGGCGATGATGTCGGCGATCTCAGCTTTGCTGAGGATCTGTCCGTAACCTGGCGGCATCAGCGAGACGCCCGATGGATCCACGGTGGCAACCTGGTCCATGGACACTGTGATACGGCCACCTGAGGCATCCACGAGCATCAGGGCGTCATTGCCCTGCGAACGAAGAATCGCGTGATGAACATCCCCGGTGGTGGTTTCGATCATGACAGGCTCGAAACTGCGCACCATGGTCAGGGAGGGGGCTACAATGGATTCCAGAAGGTCGCGACGGGTTCGAATCTGCCCTATGCGGGTCAGATCAGGCCCAACGTCCCCACCGACATAGCCTATTTCATGACACTGGATACAGGCTGCCCGGGGGCTGTGAAAAAGATTCCTGCCCCGGTCTGGATTTCCTTCGGGCAATGACTCGAGCATGCGGTTCAGGTCATCCGCTGTATATGTGCTGACCGGTTGGGATGACTTCAGTTTTTCTTTCACGGCAGATGCCGCTTCCCCGGGGATCAGTGCCAGAAGCGATTCCGTTTCTGCCGGCGTCAGCGACTCGAGCGCGGAAAGTGCCCCGATCAGACTCTCCGGAGGAGGCGACATCAGCTGGCGGTGATTTGCAAGCATCGCCCAGTAGTGCCTTCGCTGCATGAATCCCAGTCCGGACAGGATCCGGCTGCTGGCATCCAGCTGTGGGCCATTGAATCGCGCCGCGGAGAGAACTGTCAGAAAGTTTTCGGGATCGGCTTCCAGACAGGACTGAGAATTCATCAGGAATGACTGGAAGAGTGCCGGGTTCCGGTCAAAGGGTATCGAAGAGATAGCGGCAAGGAGCCTGATAAAACCGGATGTTTCAGTCCCGGCCTGCAACTGCGCAGCCAGCCGCAGCACCGTTTTATCAACAACGATAGGTCTTTCAGCAAGCCGATGTTCACGGCAGACTTCAACAAGGCTGCCCAGAAGAAGCTGATCACCGCTGGCAGCCGCCCGATCCATCAGAACCATCAAAGATTCCCAGATGGTTTCTGTCAGGGCCTCTGATGGGACATCCTTCAATAACCTGACAAGAAGATGAATCTCTTCAGCCGTCGTTTCGGGAGAGCGGAGTGTGCCATCGACCCATTGTGTCACCCCGGGCCGTGAGGCATTGGACTGCAGTAAAACTAACATTGCAGCTCTTTCATCAGCGTCTGTCGATGACGATGACAGACGACCTGGCAGGACGGTGCGGGCCAGAATGGACTCGGGGACCAGTTTGGCAATAATTCCACCGGCCGCCTGCAGATGGGTGGCTGGAGCGATGGCGGCTATCCTCGTCATGGCTTCCGGGGATAGCTCCCCGGCGTGCCCTGACTCAATTATAGATTCAAGGGCATGCCCGACCGTTTCCCACTCAGTGGATGAAGCCACAAGGTCTGCCAGAATCGGACTGACCCCTCCACGCTGCTGGATCTCTATCAGCGCGTAGAGAGCGGAGTGATGCGTTATCCGATCTCCGACCCGGCCAAGGACTGAAAGAATTTCCTGAATGGCCCGGACATCATCAGGTTCGATGACCCGCCCGAGTGCTTCCAGAGCAGCGCGTGTCACCGCCGGACTCTCCGTCCGCAACGCGGACAGCAGGGCTTCGCGTGATGAAGCATCCCGCCAGACGGATGCCGAATGAATGGCGGCAACAGAGACAGGAGGACTGTCGTGGCCGATGAACTCACGACTGATGCCCCGGGCCATTGGATGCTGGATTCGGGTCATCGCCCAGATGAATCCTGTCAGGACATCCTCTGTCCTTTGTGCCTTCGGGATATCTTCGAATCGTTGCTGTATTTCAACGGGATGAAGCCTTGAGTTCACGATCTGCCGGATGGCCTTTTCCCGGACGGACGGAATGGTCGAATCGAGGCCGGTGAAGGGCTGCGGAAGCGGTCTGCCGGAGCCGCCTGCCATGGATCTGCTGGAAGAGCCGGTCACTGTGAGACGGTAGATTGACCCCGGTCGGACGTTTTCGCGCAGACTGGAGGTCGGACAGCACAGCTGATACCAGCCACCGGTGTCCACCACAATTATCGAACCGTCCCGATCCACGAGGACATCGGTCGGATGAAAATCAAAGTCATCCGATTCCATCAGCACCGAATCACGGGTGGTGAAACTCGGGCCATCAGGAATGAGATGATGAATTCCGATCCTCCGCAGGTTGAACTGACTGGAGAGCAGAGCCGGGTATTCTCCGGTGAGAGCTGTGCCCTGAGGAATCATTGCGATACCGGCAGGTGCCGCCGGCCCGAGATGGGTCATCACCGGCATGAGAGGACCGGTGCGCGGGTGGCCGTCGATCACGCCGTGCTGCTTGCCGTATACCCCGCCATAAATGATGTGAATCAGCCCGTCGCGCCGGCCATTGTCCGGATGTTGAAAAAAGGTGGTGGAGATGAATCTTTCGCCGGAGTGAAGAAAGGCAAGGCCGACCGGATTGTCCATGCCGCCGGTCATCACGACTTCAACAGCGCCGCCTTCCGGCCGGCGTCGGAAGACATGGGCCGCGCGGGATTCGAATGTCCGCCCGTCGGTGAGCTCATGCACCTGCCCCGCAAAGGCACCCTTGCACCAGTAAATCCATCCATCGGGTCCAAGATACGGTCCATGAAGGTCATTGGCACAACCGGTCAGTGTCAGGCCGTCAAACCACTTCTCGCGATGATCGGCGATGCCGTCACCGTCAGTATCGGTGAGTTTCCAGATTGCCGGTGGCGCACTCACGTAGAGACTTCCGCGGTGCCACAAAGCCCCTTCCGGCAGCATCATGCCGTCGGCAAAAACTGTGCGGGCGTCGTAGACTCCATCCCCGTCCGTGTCAGTGAGCCGCAGCACCCGATGCGGCCGGTCGCGCAGCTGAATCTCCACTTTCTCATTCGAGCCGGAGGATTCGGTCACATACAGATTCCCCATGCCGTCTATGTCTGCCTCGATGGGATATCGAACCAGCCCGGGGGTGACCGCATGAGCTGCGCGAACACCCTCCGCCGTCCGGATTCCCTCGATAGCTGCCGGTGTCTCAGCCACTCCAGTTGACCATGGGCCGGCGCAGCCTGCAGCGAGGACTCCCATGCACATCCATCGGGTTGCCCGCCTGTCTGGGAAAATTGCCTGGATCACCGGCGAATTCTCCTGCTGCAATCGATTCGGCGCAAGCCAATAAAGACCGGCCCGGGACGGGGATTTTTTTCTGGTATCCCCCAGAGTGATGGGATAATCAGGTTCCATGACTCAAATGGAATTAGTCAATCGCCTGGGCGTGTGCAGCTGGTCCCTCCAGCCGGCCAGCCCGGAACAGCTGGCAGCGGATCTTGAAGAAATCGACCTGCACCGTGTCCAGCTGGCTCTCGATCCTCTGCGTGAGAACCCCGCCGCCTGGGGTCATACCCGCAGGCTGTTTGATGACAAAGGTATCAGCATCGTCTCGGGGATGTTTGTCACCATCGGCGAAGACTATTCCACCCTGGACAGCATTCGCGAAACCGGCGGCGTCGTCCCCGACCAGCACTGGGAAGCCAACTGGAAAAACATTCAGGACAATGCAGCGGTTGCCACTGAGCTGGGCATCCGCATTGTGACCTTCCACGCCGGGTTCCTGCCGCATGATCCCAATGATCCGGACTTTGCCAGACTCGCCAAAAGGATTGCCATGATCGCCGACCACTACGGCGAACGCGGCCTCAAGCTGGGATTCGAAACGGGTCAGGAAACCGCCGGGACGCTGGTGGAATTTCTCGAGGCACTCAACCGCCCCAATGTCGGTGTCAATTTTGACCCCGCCAATATGATCCTCTACAACAAGGGCAATCCCATAGAAGCACTGGAAACTCTCGGCAAGTATGTCATCCAGTGCCACATCAAGGACGCCACCTACACCAGTCAGGAAGGCACCTGGGGCGAGGAAGTCCCCGCGGGAACAGGACAGGTCGACTGGAAGGCCTTCTTCGAAACACTGGAGAAAATTGGATACAGGGGCGACCTGTTTATCGAACGCGAAGCCGGGGACCAGAGGAAGAAGGACATCCGCTCAGGAAGAGATTACATAGCCGGGCTGTTCTCCACTGAATAGGTCGGCGTCATCCCCCACTTCAAAAGCATTAAGGAATTCAGGATGGTCAGGATTGGAATTATCGGACTGGGATTCATGGGTGCCATGCATATCAAGGCATTGCGCACAGTCAAAGGCGGCACCCTCGCCGCCATCTGCAATCCCAGCGGACGGAGACTGGACGGAGACCTCTCCGATGTCAGTGGCAACATCGGCGTGCAGGAGCCGCTGCGGCTGGACATGAGCACTATCGCCGCCTTTAAAAACTATGAAGACCTTCTCAGGAGCGATGTGGATGTCGTTGACATCTGCACACCGACTCCGAGTCACCGCGATCTCGTCCTCCGTGCTCTCGAAGCAGGAAAACACGTCCTTTGTGAAAAGCCGGTTTCCCGAGACAGTGCCAGCGCGAGGGAGATGGTGGAGGCAGCGAAAAAGTCCGGCCGGATCCTGATGCCGGCCATGTGCCTGCGCTACTGGCCGGAGTGGCACTATATCCGCCGTCTCAAGGACTCGGGAATTTACGGCAGAATTGAGTCCGCCCGTTTCCGGAGAGTTGCCGAACCGCCCGCATGGGGCCAGTCAACCTACTTTGACGGCCGACAGTCCGGCGGAGGGCTCTTCGACCTGCACGTCCACGACACCGATTTTGTCCAGTACGTGTTTGGAAAACCGGAAGCCGTTTTTTCGCGCGGGTACTCAAAGGTCAGCGGCGCCATCGACCACGTGGTCACGCAATACATGGTCGAAGGTGGAGCCACGGTCTCGGCGGAAGGATCATGGGCCATGACTCCCGGTTTCGGTTTCAACATGGCCTATACGGTGCAGTTTGAAAAAGCGACTCTGGACTACGATTTCAGCCGCACCGACGAGCCACTGCGTCTCTTCGTGGAGGGCGGTGAAAAGCATGTGGTCCGCATGAGCGGGCCGGACGGATATGCCGGAGAACTGCAGAATCTGATCGATGCGGTTGCCTCCGGATCCACACCCGAACGGGTCACAGCCGAAGACGGCCTGAACTCCGTGCTGATTTGTGAGGCGGAGGAAAGATCCGCCGGCACTGGCCAGGTCGAGAAGGTCGGCTGACTGAACTGACCGCCTGTTCCTTTCCGGCCCTGGCCCGCAGCCCCCCGCCCCTGTTTATTCATAACCCTTCCAGCAGACAGGAAGGGTTTTTCATTAACTCCCTGCCCGATGGCGGTGGCGCATGAATCACGCTTTTCCCCGTTCAACACCGGTTTCAGAATCCGGCAAGAGACCGGTGGACTTTTTCCAGGGCAAACTGGCAGAGGTCATTCCATCCATGGCCATAGAATGACATCACCCGTGATTCATAGGAGTTGTAATAATAGTATCGCCCCGGCACAAGGTAACCGAGGTAGTCTCCATTGAAGCTGGTGCAGACCGGTCGCAATTGAGAAACACCGGCCGGGTCACGTCCGGATTCGACGGCAATTGCGGCTTCCAGTTCCAGTGCCAGTTCACCGGAATAATCACCGGGGGCTCCGAGAAAAACCGACTGTCCCAGCCGGAGCCCGGTGAAAAAACTTCCACCCTGACTGTCGAGAAGTCTCCGGGCCAGCCACGGTGCCAGTGTGAGATGATCCGACAGCCGAAGCTGCAGGGGCGGCAGTGAAACGTCGATCCTGATGGAGTCGACTTTGAGGTCGGTGTCGGACGATGTATCCCCGAGTGCGTTTATAGTGAGAACACCGAGTGCAGTGCCGAGCACCTCCGCACTGGAAAGTGGCCGGTCCGTGGCGTCACTGACTTCGGGCACTCTCGGTGAATGACTGCCCATTGCTCCCCCAGCGAAAACTCCCAGCACATCGCCATTCGCCTCGACCGTGCGCCGCCAGTATCCGGGATAATCCGCACTGAATTCGAGGTTGGAGGCCGGAAAAAGGATTGGATGCGCACTGAAAACACCAACGAGGATATCAGGACCGGCGGCACGGTTGATTTCAACTGCCTTGAACCGCCCGTATACTCTTCCATTCCGGCCATCAAGCCGGTTGCGGGTGTATCGGTCCGCTGAGAATTCGACGTGCTTCAGACCACCCACCTCAATCATGTCATTCATTGAAAGCGCAATGGTCTGCCGGGCCAGTTCCACCCAGAGGGTGACAATTTCCGGATTGAATTCACCGGCGAATATTTCTCCGACTGGCCCCCTCGCCCATCCGCCAATTCCCGAATGGGTATGGGTCGCGGTCATGAAGACGTGGCCGGCTGGGATTGCAAAATCCTCGAGACACATGGCGATGATTCCGTCCGATACACGACGCGGCACAATCAGTGAATCCATTCCTAATAACAGTCGGATCTCCCCATTCTGCTCCAGCGCGATGACCGAGAGAAAAATATCATCCCTGACTCCCGTCGCAGGATGGCCCTTACGGTCCCCATAGCCGGCCATGGGTGAATCAGCGGGAAACACGGGAATGGGAACGGAAACTCCGACAGCGCCTTCACGAAACGGGAAAAGAAATGGCAGTCGCGCAAATCCCGCCTTGAGCCTGAGAACGGGATTAATCCCGAGGGCCGCCGGACTGGCCGCCGATACCTGCGATGCATCACGGGTTCCCCCGGTGACGTCCGTGTAGGCATCGAGTTGAAAATACGGTTCCGGATCAGCCAGCCGCACGGTCAGCAGTATGATTCCTGCCCCGATACCGGAAAGTCCCCGGAAAATCCACCTGTGCCGACCGAACCATTGCCGTGAAAGTAATCCGGACGGGAATTTCAGTTTCATAGTGCAGCAGAGGGAGACCGCATGAGGGTGAATCGCAGAATCGGAATCATGGGCACAAGACTGAGTGGACGTGGCTTATGGAAACTATGCGGGATGGTCATAATGCAATGATGTGGGTGTTACGAAGGAATTGAACGGAAAAATCATGGAGAAATGGATTGCCAACAGATGTTGGTTAGAATGCAATAGCCCGGCGTGATCCGGAACAGGAAATCTGTTCCCGGGCTGTGAGACCAGACCCAAAATGTATCAGCAAAATCATTCATTCCCCCGGCAGCCGCAGCATACCAAGATTATCTTTACGGTCGGACCTGCGACCCAGCAACCAGCAATTCTGGATGAGCTGCTGGAAACGGGGGTGGATATTGCCCGGCTGAACATGGCACACGCAACACATGACTGGTGCCGCGAGGTGATCCGGAATATCCGTGAGTCATGCCGTCGCGTGGGACGGGACATCGCCATCATGATGGATGTTAAAGGCCCGGAAATCAGAACCCGTGATCTGCCCCAGACCATACACCTGAAGAAGGCTGATATTGTTGAGCTTTTCTACCAGCCCTCCGATCCCAAGAGTCAGCCGATGCTGCCCGAGGTCGCACGCGGCCGTCGGGTCGGAGTGAACTACCATGGGATTGCCGATGATCTCTCTGCCGGCGACACAGTTCTTGTCGACAGCGGCCTGATCCGGATGAAGGTCATTGAGTCCGGGAACAACGTGGTCATCTGCCAGGTTGAAGTGCCCGGGCCGCTGAGTTCCCGACGCCATATCAACCTTCCAGGCGTGCACGTCAAACTCCCGTCCCTCACCGAAAAGGACCGTGAGGACATCCTCATCGGCATCGAGGAATCCGTGGAATTTTTCGCTCTCTCTTTCGTTCGGGAAGCCAATGACCTTGTGCTGATGCGGGAGTTCCTTTCCCGCCATGGCAGCAAGGCGGACATTGTCGCCAAGATCGAGGACCAGATGGGTGTCACCAACATTGAGGACATCATCCGGGCCAGTGACGGTGTCATGGTGGCGAGGGGAGATCTGGGGATTGAGGTTCCCTTCGAGGAACTGGCGGTCTTCCAGCGCCAGGCAGTCAAACGCTGCCTGAGCAATGGCAAACCGGTGATCGTCGCCACCCATATGCTCGAATCAATGATCGAGAATCCGATGCCCACCCGGGCCGAGATCACCGATATCTCCAACGCTGTGCGGGAAATGGCTGACTGCGTGATGCTCTCTGGAGAAACAACCGTCGGGAAATACCCGGTTGCCTGTGTTCAGGTCATGCGCAGGATCGTCTCACGGATCCAGGAGGAAATCGGCGCCGGACATAACTCCGAGCTGAAATTGCGCACTCCAAAAGAGAAAATGCTGCGGTCCGCGGTGGTCCTTGCCGAGGAGCTGCGGGACACCGGCATTCTGGTATTCACCCGCAGCGGCGACCTGGCGAGGATGATGGCCGCGCTGCGCCCCAATGGTGTGCCTCTCTTCGGATTCACCGATGTCCCCTCCGTTTACAAAAAAATGCGGATCCTCTGGGGTATCGAGCCTTTTTTCATGGAATTCCAGGATGATTCGGAAGCCACCATCCTCGAGGCAATGGATCGCCTCAAAACCAACCGCTGGATTGAGCCGGGTCAGCACCTTGTCGCCATTACCAATGTCCTCGGCATGGGCAAGCAGGTCATCGACTGTATTCAGCTCCGTGACGTCGAGTAAAACGATTTCCCTTTTCTCCTGCACGCCGGCGAATGACGCACAGCAGAGTGCCACTCTGATATAAATAAGAAGGACTTCCCCCGGTAGAGCAGACTGCTTTCAATAACCGGCCTGGCCTGAGACCCCGGTTTTTTCGAGCACCGCAAAAAACATGGGTCCCGCCTGGTGGCGGTCCGGAAGGATTATCCACCCGGTCTCTGTTTTATCCCCTTGAGGCGATTCTGCATCAAGCAGCCGGCATGGATGTTTTTCCCGACGGAGCAGCCGCTGAACCACGCCATCATTTTCCCATGGGCAGACGCTGCAGGTCGAATAAACCAGTCGTCCTCCCGGCCTGAGAGCCTGGATGGCACTGCAGATCATGGCGAACTGTCTTCGGGCGAGTTGTCTGCTTCTGGCCGGCGACCACTGTTGCATGGCTTTGATGCTACCCAGCACATGCGATTCAGACGAACACGGCGCATCCAGCAGAATACGGTCAAAAGAATCGGGATGGATCTGGCCGATTCTCGCAGCGTCCAGCCCGGTGATCCGGATCCCATGCCGGTGCTCCGATGGAACATAGGAATCGATGACCGACCTGAGGCGGTGACGGCGCGCCGGAGAGGTGTCATTCAGCACCAGCTGACCGGCGCCACCCATCAGCTCCCAGAGGATCAGACTCTTTCCGCCCGGCGCAGCGCACATATCCAGCACGGTTTCACCCGGCCGGGGTTCAAGAAAGGTGGGTATGGTCGCCGAAGCCCTGTCCATCAGAAACCAGTGATGAATGCCCCGGGAATCGACCTCCTGCGAGTCGTCTCCGGAGAACCACCGATTCGGACGCTGAATGGACCGTGGAGGGTCAAGAAGGCCGGACATGATCGAATCCCACGTGGATGGATAGAACTGCCGGTAGAAGTCACTGAATCGCTCCAGATCGGAAGCGGATGGATGGTCCGTGGACACAGGTGGATACCGGCCTGCAGATTAAGTCCCGGTTACTGCCGGATGAAGGCCGGAGGGGCGGATTGAAAGGCAGGGCCGATACAGCTCAGTCCTCATCGAATTTGCGTTCGACAAGCGAGACAATCTCCTCCATTGCTTTGATGGCCTCCTTGCCGGAAATCTCGACCCGGAGAATGCTGCCGGGACCGGCGGCCAGCATCATAAGTCCCATGATGCTCTTGCCATTGACGCGTTCCCCGTCCTTCTCGACGAAGATTTCACAGCCCTTGAACTCGCTGGCCAGTTTAACAAACATGGCAGCGGGCCGGGCATGGATGCCATTCTGGTTTCGCACCGTCAGGTCACGAACCAGAGCAGATTCTGCTCTCGAACTACTCATTTCAGGGATGGGTCAGTCTAGTTCACATCGACAGGATTAGCCAGTTATCTTTGCGAATTTTTTCAAAAAAAATCCCCGCTGATCACGTGTGTCAGAGGGGATGTAAAGTGGTTCTGCGGTTGAAGGCAATTTATGGTCAATCAGGCGTCGCCGGGGCTTGCCTTGATGTCCAGCATCAGCACCACGTTGTCGCGGATAATGTTGTCCCCCATGCCATCGTAGTTGATGTTCCACAATTTGCGGTTGATGTCGAAGTTGGCCTTGACGCTCACCATGTCGTCAGTCACGGAGACATTGGCCGGGAAGGTAATGCTTTTGGTCACGCCATGCATTTCGAGATTACCGGTCACCATGTGGGTTTCACCCTCTTTGGCCACCGAGGTTATGGTGAAGGTTGAAGTGGGCCAGGTTTCAACCTCGAAGAAGTCCTTGTTCTTGAGGTGACCGGTCAGTTTTTCATTATCAGTGTAAATGGAATTCATATCGATGGTGATTGGACCATCTGCTATAATCGATCCGTCTTCAGTGACCAGAACTGCGCCGGTCACTTTCTCAAAACCACCCTCATGGCTTCCGCTGATTGTCTTGGAACCAATGAACTTGAGGACAGAATCCCCAGTGAGAACAAATTTCTTTCCGTTGACTTCGGCCGTTGCCTCATCCGCTCCGGACGTGGCAGACGCATCGGCCGAGGATTCGACAGGGTCGTTGACCATGGCGTCCGGGGTTTCACTGGCCGGATCGCTGCAACCGGCCATGAATGACAGCATCAATGACACGGCAAA
>JAUIAG010000420.1 GCA_030425355.1 Verrucomicrobiia bacterium | reverse complement strand
CATCAGATGATCGGGGAAATCCGGGATGCGCTGTCCGCTCTGGGGGACCGGGAATACCGGATTGCCGGTTTTGTGTGGATGCAGGGATGGAATGACATGATCAGTCCGGAGGCGGTGGCCGAGTATCCCGGGAACCTGGTGAATCTGGTGCAGGACCTGCGTCGGGAATTCATGGTTCCGGATTTGCCGGTGGTGGTTGGCGAACTGGGGAATGGCGGCCCGACGGACGGCCCCGGCGCCATGGCTGATTTCCGCAGGGCTCAGGAAGAGGGGACGGAGAAGATCGCCAATGCCATTTTTGTCAGGACCAGCTCGTTTGCGCGTCCCAGCGAACTCTCACCCAACACCACTCACGGGCACCACTGGTTCGGCAACGCCGAGAGCTACTTCCTCATCGGGGATGCCCTCGCCGACGGGATGCAGAAACTCCTGAAAGTCGATTGAACTCAAGGCCGGCGTCCTATTCCGCGGGTGCCGGGTTTTCCAAAGCCTCAGGCAGCGGTCGGTCCTGCGGCTTTGGAAGATGCGGCTGAAAATCCCCCTGTGCTCCGCCGAGTGCAATGAGGAAAAACTCACCATTGCTACCGGCAGTGGGGCTCCAGAGGTTGATGACAGTGAAGTCTTCATCCCCCATGGACACAAGATTCGAGGCGGTGAGCGGGACTGGCTGAGAAGCTGTGTCCGTGTTACCGGCGGTATTTCCGGGATGAAAATGGGCATCGATCACATACCCGCTGTGAGAGCGGCGCGGCATGGTCGATATCCGGTGTCCTTCATCGTTGGAGAGGACGGATGTGGTCGAGTCGAAATGCAGCGGGTGAGATCCCTGGAGAACCAGCGTCGAACCCTGCTGACTGTCAATGAACTGCTTTATCAGCTCAAGCTGCGGCTTTTTCATGACACCGTAGCTGAACCACGGTGGCCCACCCTTCTCTTCTGTGCGGGTCCTGTGCCAATGCTCAAGCTGCTGAGCGGATGGTCTGAGTGGCGACCCCTCCGGCAGCTCATAGACAAAGACCTCGTAGGCAGCTTCGGGGGTCTCCGGGCCATCAGCGGATGAAGTGCCGACCAGAGGTGGCACAATCAGGAGGCTGATCATCAGGAAACCGGACCGGATGCGGGTCAGGATCTGCCCCGGTACGGATTGGATCGACACACCGCTGCAGAAGCGGCCGTCTCCATGACTATGGCTGTGACATACGGAATTCTTCACCTTCTACTCCATTGGATTCCATGGAGTATCGTGGAGATCCGCAGGACGGTCAAGAGTGTGGATGGATCAGATTCCCAGTTCCCTGAGTTTGGGCTCAATGGATTCGGCCCAGATTTCGTAGCCGCTGGTGTTCAGGTGGAGCCGGTCGGGCATGATGGACTGAGGGAGTGTTCCATCCTCTTCCAGGAAGTGGTGACCAATGTCCATGTAGTGGATTTTTTCACCATCGGCAAAGCGTCGGATGCGGAGGTTGATGGCCTCATTATTGAGACGCATCGGATCCCAGATGTCGGCTCCGCGCGGGAAGACCCCGAGCAGGAGCACTTTGGTATCGGGGGATTTTTCGTGGAGGACCCGGAGGACTTCGTGCACCCCTTCTGCCACTTCATCCGGCTCCTGCATCAGGTGACCGGTATTGTTGGTGCCGATCATGACCACGGCCACTTCGGGGTTGATGTTGGCGAGGTTACCATTGTTGAGGCGGTAGATGACGTGTTCAGTGCGGTCGCCGCTGAAACCGAGGTTGATGGGATCGCGGTCGGCGTAGTATTTCTCCCAGACAGCGCGGCCTGCACCTTCCCAGCCCTGTGTGATTGAATCGCCGATGAAGGCGAGTCGTGCTTTCCCTTCGCGGGCCTGGGCGGTTTTCTCGCGGTTGCGTTCGCGCCACCACTGTTCATCGCCACGGGTGACCTGAGTTTTGGCGGTGTTCTGATCATAGAACCGCCGCAGGTCGACCAGCTGCTGCTGGAGCCCTTCGAAGATGCGCCGGTAGGAGGGATCGTCGTGGACACTCTTCATTTCATGGGGGTCATTTTTCAGGTCGAACATCTGCCATTGGCGGCCGCGGGGGAAATACATCAGCTTGTAATTCTCGGTGCGGACACCGTCGTGGATGGGCACGGCATGCACGGCGGCATTCTCGTAATAGGCATAATAAATGGCCTTGCGCCAGTCGGCGCCGGGAACACCCTGCTGGCGGAACAGCGGCACGAGGCTCCGGCCCTGGATATCCTCCGGTATCGGGGCTCCGGCGACGTCGAGAAAGGTCGGGGCGTAGTCGATATTCTGGATGGGTGCGGTGCTGCGGACACCCGGGTTGATCACTCCGGGCCAGCGGATGACGAAAGGCATTTTGAGGGATTCCTCAAACATCCACCGCTTGTCATACCAGCCGTGTTCGCCGAGGTAGAATCCCTGATCCGAGCTGTAGATGACAATGGTGTTTTCGGCGAGTCCGGATTCGTCGAGGTAATCGAGGATGCGCCCGATGCCTTCATCCACAGCCTGAATACAGGCGAGGTAATCGGTGATGTATCGCTGGTATTTCCACTGGATGATTTCCTTTTCGGTCATGGAACCGCTGTTGACGGCATCGATGAAGGCCTGATTGAGCGGTTCGTAGTGGGCATCCCATGCGGCCTTCTGCTCCTCGTTCATCCGGCGGTATTCGTTGTTGGGGATGCCGCTGGCAAAATACTGAGGAAACTGGTTCTCGCCTTTGAACTTCATGTCGTGGCCCCAGAAGAAGTGGTCCCTGATGGACATTTCATTCTCTTTGAGGAGTGCGGTGCGGCCGCTGTAATCGTCGAAAAGGGATTCGGGTTCGGGGACAGTGACGCCTTTGAACATGTCGAGATGGCGGGGGGCGGGAGTCCAGTTGCGGTGCGGCGCCTTGTGCTGGCACATGAGCACGAATGGCTTGTCCCTGTCGCGTCCGCTCCTGAGCCAGTCAAGGGAGAGGTCGGTGATGATATCGGTGCAGTAGCCGGTGTAGCGCTTGCGCTCACCATCCATCTGGATCAGGTCGGGATTATAGTAATTCCCCTGCCCCGGAAGCACCTCCCAGTAATTGAATCCGGTGGGGTCGCTGCTCAGGTGCCACTTGCCGATCATGGCCGTTTCGTAGCCGACTTTCTGCAGCATCTTGGGAAAGGTCGGCTGGGAGCCGTCAAAGCGGTTTCCATTGCGGAGGAACCCGTTGATATGGCTGTGCTT
>JAUIAG010000419.1 GCA_030425355.1 Verrucomicrobiia bacterium | reverse complement strand
AATCAGGTTCCCGCCCCGGAACCGGCCGAAAACCCGGTTTCGGGGCTTTTTAACTGACCGGAAACCCATTGTCGGGCGATCTCTTCAACCGAAGTTGGTTCTGGTCAATTCCAGTATAAACAAGTAAGTTAACAGTTGTATGAAGTTAGTTCTCTCCGCACACAATGTGCCTACCAGTGAGGCGATCGAACGTCGCATTCAGGAAAATATCGACAAGCTGGCACAGCATGACCCCCGCGCCATCGAAGCCCGCGTGACAATTGAACACGACACAACCCGCGCCCCTGAGAAGGCCTTCAAATGCGCCATGCGGATCGCCGTGCCCGGTCCGGACCTCTTTGCGGAAGACTGCGAAAGCAACCTTTATGCAGCCATAGATCTGGTCACCAAGAAGATCGACCAGCAGATGCGCACCCGCCACAGCAAGCAGATCAGCAAGAACCACTCTGAAGCGGCGCGTCTCAAGCAGGAGCGTCAGGACGCCGATCTCTGAGCTGAGGCCGACAGACGTCAATCCGCCTCAATGCCCCCGCGGTTCAAATGAGCGGCGTTCTCGTCAGAGCACAATATCTTCTTTCCATGGACAGCCCCCCTGTAGAGAACGGGGGGCTTTTTTTTGTGGACGGGCAGGTATTGGCCGCCGGGCGTTTCAACGATCTGCTTGACCTGCCCTGCGATGAGCAGATCGACCTCGGTGAGGGCGTCCTGTTTCCCGGCCTGATCAACCTTCATTGTCACCTGAATCTCACCGGGATACCCGCCGACCGGCAGAAGCCCCCCGGCTTTGCAGCATGGGCAAGGCAGATGGTCGACGTCATTGGGGAATGGAGTGACACAGATGCCGCTTCGGCCATTCAAAGCGGACTGCGGCAGCTCCTTCGCAACAGCGGATGTACCACTGTTCTCGATCACCGCCCGATGGGGGTGAATCTCCATCCGCGCGATGGTGGCGCCAGCCCGCTTCCACGTGTTCTTTCCAGCATGGAATTTGGCGGCGTGCTGGCGGGGGTCCCGACGGAATATCTGTTTGAGGAGTGCCGGTCCCGCTGCGAGGCATTTCCACTGGACGGCGGGAAGGGCTCGCTGAATCCGCAGTCATGGCTGAGTCCGCATGCCCCTTATTCGGTTTCTCCCGTGCTGCTGCAGCAGCTTTTCACCTCAAGGTTTTCCGCTGCCATGCCGGTGCGCTATTCCATCCATGTGAGTGAATCCGCGGATGAACAGGAATATTTTTCCAGGTCCTCGGGTGCGATGTGGGAGTGGCTGCAGGGCGGGGCGGCGATCAGCCCGGTCACTCCACAGGCCGCCACGCCCCTTGGGCATCTGATAGCCTGCGGGCTTCCACCGCAGCAGTCGCTGCTGGTTCATGCGAACTTCCTTTCGGAGCGTGAGCTTTCATGGGTTCGGGAGCGGGGATGCGCCCTGGTGCACTGCCCGCGCAGCCATCATTTTTTCGGGCACGGGACGAATCCGGTCAGGACATGGGAGAAACTGGGAATTCAGTGGGGCATCGGCACGGACAGCCTTGCCACCGTCTGTGGTGCTCCGGCGGATGGCTCGACTCAATTGGAACTGTCGCTGCTGGAGGAAGCCCGTGTTCTTCAGAGGCAGGTTCCTTCGCTGTCACCCAGCCGGATCCTCTATCGGCTGACTGCCGGAGCTGCGGCCGCCATGGGCCTGCGGGGAAATATCGGGGTGCTTGCCGGACGCGCGGTGGCAGATTTCAACTTCATGCCGTTTGACGCCGGCTTCCGGCCATCTCCGGACAGGGCTGCAGAGGACCTCGCTGAAGTCATCCTCGCTGCCGCTCCCGGAGCCTTCCGCACCTTCATCGCCGGAGTTGAAGTGACCGATTGAACACTTGTCGGGCGCCCGACAGCTGGTAAACTTCCACCCGTGAAATCATTTTTTCGACTTTTATCAATTATCACGTGTCTGCACGGACTGACCACAGGCCTTCAGGCTGATGAGTGGATCCCACTCTTTGACGGCGAGACCCTCAACGGATGGAAGCAGAGCACCGAAGGCAACTCCTTCACTGTGGTGGACGGTGCGATCATGTCCAAGGGCGATCCAATGGGCCACCTCTTCTATGCCGGCGATGTGCGCAATCACAACTTCCGCAACTTCGAACTCAGGATGGACGTCAAAACAATGCCCGGGGCCAATGCCGGAGTTTATTTCCACACTGAATACCAGGAGCGGGGTTGGCCCAGCAAGGGCTTCGAAGCCCAGGTCAACGCCACCCACGGCGACTGGAAAAAAAGCGGCGGGCTTTACAACGTCTCCGATGTCCGCGAGTCGGCTGCGCCCGACAACGAATGGTGGACCTACCATATTTCCGTCAAGGGCAACCGTGTGGTGCTCAAAATCAATGATAAAGTGACAACGGACTGGACCCAGCCCGCCGGGTTCCTCCTGAAGAGCCAGCCCGGCCGCATGATCGGCTCCGGGACCATCGCGCTTCAGGCCCATGACCCCAACAGCGTCGTCTACTTCAAAAACATCAAAATCAAGCCTCTGGCTGATGAATGGGTTTCTCTCTTTGACGGCAAATCCCTGGATGGCTGGAAGGCCAGCAAGGAAGGCCAGTCCTTTACAATTGTTGACGGTGCCATTATGGCCAAGGGCGATCCCAAGGGCCATCTCTACTATGCCGGTAATTACATGATGAATGATTTCAAAAACTTTGAATTCAAGGTTGATGTCATGACCCGCAAAGGCGCCAACGGCGGCGTCTATTTCCACACCAAATACCAGGAGGACGGATGGCCCTACCAGGGTTTTGAAGCCCAGGTCAACGCGACACAGGGAGACTGGAAGAAAGGCGGAAGCCTCTACAACGTGGTCAATGTCCGCGAGGCCCCCGTCGGGGATGACCAGTGGTGGACCTATCACATCACCGTCAGGGACAACAGGGTCATTCTCAAGGTCGATGGTGAAACCACCGTGGACTGGACTCAGCCCGAAGGTTTTAATCTCGACGGTCACCCCGGCCGCAGGATCGGCTCCGGAACCTTTGCCTTCCAGGCACATGACCCCGGCAGCGTCTGCTATTTCAAAAATATCATGGTCAAGGTGACCGACTGATAGCCGGACAATTCAACCGGATTCACCTCAGTTGAATTTATTGCCACCCTGGTGCGGATTCGGGATCCGTCCCGGGGTTTTCTTTTGAATAAAGGTGGTCCTGGTGGATCGTTATTCAGCCCCCGCCCGCTGTGTAACT
>JAUIAG010000418.1 GCA_030425355.1 Verrucomicrobiia bacterium | reverse complement strand
GATTCCATAGAGCGCTGCGATCTGGTGGTGCTGGTGATTGATGCCGATCACGGTATTCACGAGCAGGACAAGAAGATTGCCGATCTCATTACCAGTAACAACCGCGCCTGCATCATTGTTGTCAACAAATGGGACCTTGTTTCCGAGGCGATAGAGGAGGCGAGGAAAAAGCAGAATGAGAGGCGCCGGAAGATGAAGCCGGCGGAGTTCCAGGCAACCCGGGAAGCGGCATCCCTGCATGAATTTGCCGAATGGGTCCAGGAGCAGCTGTTCTTCATGAGTTACGCCCCGGTGATCTTCAGTTCGGCCGTGACCGGATTGAATCTCGACAAGCTTCTTGAAACAGTGCGCTTCGTCCGCGACCAGTGGAACCAGGTGATCCCCACCGGTATTTTCAACCGTGTGCTCAGGGACATCATTGAGTCGCGGCCCGTCTCCTCAAGGACCGGACGGCAGATGAAGATTTACTACGGCAACCAGGTCCGCCACGGTCCGCCAACATTTCTCCTCTTCACCAACCTCAGTGAAGCACTGGATGACAATTACCGGAAATTCCTCGAAGGCGCTCTCAGAAAGGCTTTCGGTTTTGAGGGGTGTCCCCTCGTCCTCGTCAGCAAATCGCGACCCAAAACGGTCGAGCCGGTGCGGCGGCGGAAAAAAACCCCCGCGAAAAAATCCTCTTCACCGAAAGCTTCTGTCAGGAAACAGTCAACACCGGGAGCCAAAGCCCCTTCATCCCGTCGGGGTGTTAACCGTGGATCCGCCGGAAAGTCAGCCGGCAGATCGCGGAAGAAGTAGGCTTTTCCGCAGCCCGCTTTCCAGAAAGGGTGACGGCTGCTGAATATTCATCGACCCGCATCCATGCTGTCCGACTGACACTATTTGCTGCGGTCGTGGAGGAAAGTCATGGAATGGTCCGGGTTTTCCACCACATGCCATGGCAGTCCGTAGCGGTTGAGTTCGTCCATGAATGGATCCGGATCCAGCTGCTCCATGTTGTGCACGCCGGGAATTTTCCAGTTGCCGTTGGCGATCTGTGCGGCTCCGATCATGGCCGGCACGCCTGTGGTGTAGGAGACGGCCTGTGAACGGACCTCCCGGTAACACTCCTGATGGTCGCAGCTGTTATAGATGAAGAGTGATTTCTCGATCCCGTCCTTTTCACCGCTGATCAGACAGCCGATGCAGGTCCTGCCGACTGTCCGGGGCCCCAGCGAGGCCGGATCCGGCAGAAGCTTCTTGAGAAATTCGATGGGTACGACCGGGACGCCGTTGTAGTCGACAGGCTCGATACCGGTCATCCCGACATTCCGAAGCACTTCGAGGTGCTTCAGGTAACTCTCCCCGAAGGTCATCCAGAAACGAATGCGCTTCAGCCCGCGGATATTGCGGCACAGCGACTCCAGTTCCTCGTGGTAGAGGAGAAAGGACTTCCTGCTCCCGACTTCGGGGTAGGGAAAGTCACAGGAGAATTCAAGCGGCATGGTTTCAACCCATTCGCCGTTTTCCCAGAAGCGGCCGTTGGCGGAGACTTCACGGAGGTTGATCTCGGGGTTGAAATTTGTTGCAAATGGATACCCGTGGTCGCCCGCATTGCAGTCGAGGATGTCGATGAAGCGGATCGAATCAAAGTGATGCTTCTGGGCCCATGCGCAATAAACATTGGTGACCCCCGGATCGAATCCGCTTCCCAGAACTGCTGTCAGACCGGCCCTGCGGAAGCGGTCCTGGTATTCCCACTGCCATTTGTATTCGAACTTCGCTTCATCGCGGGGTTCGTAATTGGCGGTGTCGACATAGTGGGCCCCGGCATCCAGACATCCGTCCATGATGGTCAGGTCCTGATAGGGCAGGGCGACATTGATGACAATATCGGCTTTGAACTGTCGGATGAGCGCCGAGACCTGGGCCGGCACGTCCCCATCCACCGTGGCTGTTTCGATCGGTCGGGCGATTTCGCCGGCAATCTGCCGGCATTTGTCCTCGTTGCGGCTTGCCAGACAGACCGCCTCAAAAAGGTCCTCACGGGCTGCGCACTTGTGGGCCACAACCCGGCCGACACCACCGGCTCCAATGATCAAAACTCTGCTCATTTTCAATGCACTCAAGCGTCCAGTTTAATTCGAAGTGGACCGGCTGACCAAGTCTAACTTCAGAACCGGGAACCGCGGCTGCAGGACAGTGCGGGAATTCACGACAGGCGGGAGCGGTAGGCCTCGTAGCCGAATTCCCGGCACGCCAGCAGTTCACCGGACTCTGAATCCCACATCGCAATCGCCGGCAGCTGCACTCCATTGAAAGTGGTGTTCTTGACCATGGTGTAGATAGCCATGTCTTCAAAGACCAGCCGGTCGCCCGGCTCCAGGGGTTCGTCGAAGCTGTATGTGCCGATTTCATCGCCGGCAAGGCAGGTCAGCCCTCCCAGCGTGATTTTGTGCGGCTTTTCCTCAGGATCTCCGGCACCGATTATCCGTGGCCGGTAGGGCATTTCCAGCACATCCGGCATGTGCGCTGTGGCCGAGGTGTCGAGGATGGCCACAGGACCGCCATTCTCAACCACATCCAGGACGGTCGCCACAAGGTACCCGGCATTCAGCGCCACCGCTTCTCCCGGCTCAAGATAGACCTGCACCCCGTGCCGCTTCCGGAAATCACCCACAATCCGCACCAGCCTCTGACGATCATAATCCTCCCGCGTAATGTGATGGCCTCCACCGAAATTCATCCACTTCAACTCGCCAATCCGCGACCCCAGGGATTTCTCCACCACCTCAACCGTCCGCTCCAGTACATCCGAATCCTGTTCGCACATGGTGTGAAAATGCAGCCCGTCCACGCCCTGCCAGTCCGCACCGGCTATTTCCCCGACCGGAATGCCCAGCCTGGATCCCTTGCGGCACGGATCATACAGCGGCACCTCAACCTCCGAATACCCCGGGTTGATCCGCAACCCCACTGAAACCTCCCGCCCGATCCGTGATGCCTCCTCCCGGTAAACAGGCGATAATTCGCGGAACTGCCGCCATGAATTGAACACCAGGTGGTCGGCCCAGCGGCTGAGCAGGCGCACATCCTCACAGCTGTATGCGGGAGCATAGGCGTGTGTCTCCCCGCCGAACTCCTCGGCCCCGAGTCTCGCCTCGTGAATTGACGAGGCGGTGGTCCCGCTGAGAAAGGGTTTGAGCACCGGGAAGGCATGGGTCTGGGCAAAGGCCTTGAGGGCCATCAGAATGGT
>JAUIAG010000049.1 GCA_030425355.1 Verrucomicrobiia bacterium | reverse complement strand
TGCTCCCGATGGATGCCCATGGGATCGCGAACAGGATCACCACACCATACGCTTTCACGCCGTCGAGGAAGTCTACGAGATGATCGATGCGATCGAGGCCGGGGATGACAGGGAGTTGAAGGAGGAACTGGGTGATCTGCTGCTCCAGGTTATCTTCCATGCTCAGCTCGCCATGGAACGGAAGGCCTTCGATTTCGATGATGTCGCCGCCGGCATCGTCGAGAAACTGATTCGCCGTCATCCCCACGTTTTCGGCAATAACTCCGATGCGGATAACACGGAGAAGGTGCTGACCCAGTGGGAAGCCATCAAAAAGGCTGAAAAAGAGGGCACAGAGCATCAGAGAGATTCGGTACTGGATGGCATTCCCCGACACCTGCCGGCCCTTTCGCGCAGCGAAAAGCTGGTCAAAAAAGCCAGAAAGGCCGGGCTCATTCCCCGCGATTACACCGGCCCTCTTCCGTCGATGACACAGGATGAGATAGCCTCCCGGCTCTTCGAACTCACGTCGCTGGCCCAGGCCAGTGGGTGGTCCGCCGAGGCGCTGCTCCGGAAGAAAACAGACCGGGCCGAGGAGGAACTGAGGCGGCTGGAAAGTGAATCTGTCTCTCGCTCCGCCGCAGACGCAGACAGGCGATAACCAGCGTGGAGGGCGACAAATCAACGCAAAGCCGGCCCTGCCCTCCTGAGCTCCTCAGAGCTGTGCTTCCCGAGGGTAGGTCTGCCTGAGCGGATGCTGATCCATTCGACCGTCGACATAGACGGCCACCCATTCGGCGAGCCGGCGGCCGATCCGCCGGCAGGCTTCCTGTTCCCCGTCAGTCCGCGGTTCCCCGCCGCATACGGCGCCGTAGTGAGCGGTCATTTTCCGACCGGTGTAGTCGGTCAGACCGAAGACCAGGAATCCGAAGTTGATGAGGATATTCATCAGTGCCTGACACGCGATTTCAGATCCGCCGCCCCAGCCGCCGCTGCTGGAAAAGGCACAGCCGATCTTCCCGTCGACTTCCATCCACACCGGAGCAGCCACCTCATCCCACCATTTTTTCATCTTCCATGACACACACCCGAGATTGGTCGGGGACCCAAGCGCTATGCCGTCACACCATTTCAGGTCGTCTGCCGTGGCCTGATCCACGCCAAGGAGACGGACTTCGACACCGTCCACCTGCCGGGCCCCTTCAGCGACCATCTCCGCCATCCGCGCCGTGTTGCCCGAGTTGCTTTGAAATAAAACCAGTATTCTGCCCATGATTTGGAAATAAATTTTCGATTTTTTACGTTACTATTTGAGAAGTCCCTGATAAACCATTGTCCGACCCCTGAGAAAAGCGGCTTAACGCCTCAATCGTCAAACCATTCGTCGTGCGGATCAAACGCCGGGATTGGAACATTGAGAATTCGCAGCCGCCCGACCGCCCTGTGGCGACATCCGGGTTTTATAAATACCGAAGTCATTGGCTTTAAAGGAAAACTCTCACCATCAAGCTCTATGAATCCCTCACCCTCCAGGACCACATAAATCTCAGTCATCCGCTTGTGATAATGAACACGAGAATCCGATTCAATATCGACGATGTGAACAGTCGCCAGGTCATTTCCATCCACATCGAAAGACCGGCGCGCCCACCCGCACGGGCACCTTACCGCCTCAGCCTCATCCAGCTGTGAAATCATATAGTTCGCCATGCCCTCCATCCATAATGCCTCATCGACAATTTGGCCAGAGAATCCGCCCCACGCCGCCATGGTAAGCGTTTCTGGTTTTTATGAAAAAAACGCTTGTGAAATTTTTCACAATCTGGCAGCTTGCACGCCAAGTGGCAATTTAAAGCACATTACCCGTTATTTTTAATGTTTTTCAGAGCACTTCTCCCAGTCTTTTTCTTGTTGATCACGGCACAGTTCCTTGGCGCGGCCGAGGGTGGCGAGGAGCATCATGGTCTCCCGGCCTATGCGGTTGAGGTATTCCGTCTCGGCCCGCTGCCTGTGACCAACTCCATGATCGTCACCACCATCATCACCGTGCTCATCGTCGGATTCGCCCAGCTTGCCACACGCCGGATGGAAATGGTCCCGTCCGGACTTCAGAACTTTGCTGAGTGGCTGGTCGAGGGCCTTTTCAACTTCCTTGAGAGTGTAATGGGCACCGATCTGACCAGAAAGACCTTCTGGTTTTTCGGCAGCATCTTCATTTTCATCCTGCTCACCAACTGGTTCGGACTGATCCCCGGCATCGGCACAGTGGGTCACGTGGATGCAGAGGGCCATTTCGTTCCGTATCTCCGGGGCGGAAACGCCGACCTGAACATGACATTCGCCCTGGCCATGGCATTCTTTGTTGTGTGGTTCATTTGGGCCATTCAGGAAAATGGAGTAGTCGGGTTATTCAAACACATTTTCATGCCGCAGCGCGCGCACTTCCTTATTGCCGCAATTTTCATATTCGTCGGTCTTGTCGAAGTTATCTCTATTTTCATGAGACCTGTTGCGCTCAGCTTCCGACTTTACGGCAACGTGTTCGCCGGGGAGAACCTCCTCGAGACCATGATTCACAAGGCCGGCTGGCTGGCACCACTGATTCCCCTGCCTTTCTACTTCCTCGAACTGCTGGTCGGCATCATTCAGGCCACGGTTTTCATGCTGCTGACAGCTCTCTTCACCAAGATCATCTGTTCGCATGAAGGCGATCATCACGATCATGGCAATGACGATGATCATCATCACGGGGAAGCCGTGGAAGCTGAAGGAAGTGCCCAGCACTGAATCACCACTTCATTTATATAATTTTGGCAAATGGACCATGCGTAGAAAAGTGTGGGGTTTGCCATCAACCGTTAATCCAATCGAATAAAAAGATATGTCATTAATCCCAATGCTTGGTGAAATCACTGGTTCAATCCACGTCGGCCTTGCGGCTATCGGATCGGCCATTAGCGTAGGAATGATCGGCTTCAAGGCCTCCGAGGCCACCGGTCGCAACCCGGGTGCTGCCACTCCGATTCTGGTTATCAGCATCATCCTGGCAGCTCTGGCTGAAGGTATTACCTTCTTCGCCATCTTCCTCGCCTGATATACACATCCGACAAGGGGCTCCGGCCCCGGTCAATTTTTACGTTTGCACTGATTTTTCGTAGTCAATAAATTTTCAGAGATGAGAGACTCCATTATCCTAATTGCAGCTGCCGGCGCTGAAGATACGCACGCGGACACCGCTCACACCACAACTGCCTCCACCGGCAATCCTGTCACTGATATTGCCAATACCTTCAAGCTGAAGACGGAGCTGTTTGTCCCTCAGGTTATCCTCTTTCTCATCGTGCTCTATGTTCTGCAGAAGTTCGCCTTCAAGCCGATTCAGGCCATGCTCGAGGAGAGAAAGGCCCGCATTGCAGAGAGTCTCGAAAACGCGCGCAAGATAAAAGTCGAGCTCGCGGAGGCGGCTGCGACCCGCAAGCAGATTGTCGATGAGGCCAGCGTCAAGGCAAAGACCATCATCGAGGAAGCACAGGCTGCCGCTGAAAAAGTCCGGACCACCGAGTCTCAGAAAGCTGTTGCACAGGCGGAGGAAATCATCGCCAAGGCCAGACAGGCTGCTGAATCCGACCGCGCCATGATGCTGGCTGAACTCAAAAAGGAGATTGGGCAGCTGGTTGTCCAGACCACGACTCAGGTCATCGGCAAGGTCCTCACCGAAGAGGACAAGAACCGTCTCATCGAGGAGACACGCAAAAATATCGCCGCCTGACCGGTCTCCACACACTCTCCTATCTCATCTCATCTTATCTTATCTCATTCTTATTGAACCCAGACTGGAATCATGAAAGTCGGCAGACAGGCTAGAAAAGACGGCAAGGCCCTGTTCCGGGCCTGCCTGAAGGACAATGGTGCTTTGGACGAAGTCAAAGCAAGGACTGTGGTTGAGAAGGTCCTCGCCGACAAGCCGAGGGGATATCTCGCAATCCTCAGCCACTTTCACAAACTGGTCCGTCTCAAGCTGGCCGAAAGAACCGCGACCATCACCACCCCTGACCCGCTGACCGAAGAACAGGCTGTCGAATACCGCAATGCCATTCAGTCAGGTTATGGACAGGACATGATCGTCGAAATGAATGTCGACCCTTCACTCATCGGAGGCGCGCGCGTTCAGATCGGTTCGGACATCTACGACGCCAGCATCAAAGGCCGTCTCAACAGCGTCGCCCAGGCATTCTGAGCCACCCGAAGCATCCTTAATTTATCATCACTTCACTTTACCAAGACCCCAATATTTCAAAGACTCGACTTAGAAAATGAGCAACCTCCTTCAAGAAATAGAAGCCCAGATCGCAGGTGCGAAATCTGCAGTGACCAAATCCAATGTTGGAACCGTGACTGAAATTGGTGACGGCGTGGCCAAGATTGAAGGTCTGACCGATGCCATGGCCAACGAAATGCTCGATTTCGGTAATGGGATTGTAGGACTTGCCCTTAACCTCGAAGAGGCCGAGGTCGGCGTCATCATTCTCGGCGATTACACCAGCATCAAGGAGGGCCAGGAAGTAAGGACCACCGGAAAGCTGCTGGAGGTGCCGGTCGGAAAACAACTGCTGGGTCGGGTTGTGAACTGCCTTGGACAGGCGATTGACGGCAAGGGGGACATCACTGGCGAGACGACATACCCAGTTGAGAAGATTGCCCCCGGAATCGTGAAAAGAAAGTCCGTCAGCCAGCCCCTCCAGACCGGTATCATGGCTGTGGACGCGATGATTCCGATTGGACGCGGACAGCGCGAGCTTATCATCGGCGACCGCTCCACCGGCAAGACGACCATCGGTGTCGACACCATGATCTCTCAGGCCAAGGCCAACAAAGCCGCTGAGGAAGCCGGTGACACCAACTACCGCCCCGTCTACAACATTTACGTCGCAGTCGGACAAAAGCAGTCCAACATTGCACGGGTCATCAACGAACTCGAAAAAGCCGGAGCACTCGACTACACCATCATCGTTGTCGCTTCCGCATCCGACTCCGCCACCAACCAGTATCTTGCTCCATTTGCCGGTGCCGCCATGGGCGAGTGGTTCATGGATAACGGAATGGACGCGCTGATCATTTTCGATGACCTCTCCAAGCACGCGGTAGCCTACCGTCAGGTGTCCCTGATCCTGAAGCGTCCTTCCGGTCGCGAGGCCTACCCCGGTGATGTTTTCTACCTGCACAGCCGCCTCCTGGAACGCTCCGCCCGGGTTGGAGAGAACTACGGCAATGGTTCACTCACCGCGCTGCCTATCATCGAAACCCAGATGGGCGACGTGTCGGCCTACATTCCGACCAATGTCATTTCGATAACCGACGGGCAGATCTACCTTGAGACCGACCTCTTCTACCAGGGTATCAGACCCGCGATTTCGGTCGGTCTTTCCGTTTCCCGTGTTGGATCCGCCGCACAGATCAAAGGCATGAAGAAAGTGGCGGGCAGGATCAAACTGGATCTTGCACAGTTCCGCGAACTGGCTGCCTTCGCGCAGTTCGGATCCGACCTCGACGCCAAGACCCAGGCTCAGCTCGAGCGGGGCAAGCGCATCGTGGAGATCTTCAAGCAGCCTCAGTACAATCCGTATCCCGTCGAGGAGCAGGTTCTTGTTCTGTGGACTGTTCAGCAGAATTACTTCGACAGCGTTGCTGTTGAAAAGGTCAAGGACTTCCAGGAAAAACTCATTGAGTTCTTCCGCACCCGCAAATCCAGTATTTTGGAGAAGATCAAACTGGAGGGCAATTTCGAAGGCGTGGCAGACGAACTCCGGGCCGGTGTCGAGGAATTCAAGGAATCCTACGCCTGACAGCTCCGGGCCCGTTCCCGCGACCAGTGCGCACTCACTTACCTGCATAACCATATAAAATGCCCAGCACCCGCGACCTCAGAAGACGCATCAAGTCGATTCGCAACACTTCGCAGATCACCAAGGCCATGCAGATGGTCGCTGCCGCGAAGATGCGCAAGGCTCAGACTGCAGCCCTGACCGGCAGGCCATACACCGATCTACTCAACCAGATGCTCGGGAACCTGCAGAATGACGTTTCAGAATTCAGCCATCCGCTGATGGAGGAACGTCCGGTCAAAAAATCCGCTCTGCTGATCGTCTCGACTGACAAAGGACTCTGCGGACCACTCAACACCAACCTCCTGCGCGAAATACTGCCCTACGACCGGGACAACACTGTATTCCTCGCCGCAGGCCGCAAGGGCGCGCAGTTTCTCCACAGAACCCGCCGGAATCTCAAGGCCGAATTCACTTTCAAGGATTCGCCGGATTTTGTGGAAGCCCGTGGGATCTCCCGGTTCCTTCAGGATTCATTTCTGAGTGGCGAAGTCGACAAAGTCGAGGTTCTCTACACTAACTTTGTCTCCACGATCCGCCAGGAACCGAAAGTCCGTCAGCTTCTTCCAATTCTCGAGCTGGAGAAACTGGACCCCGACCTCGTGGACAAGGATTCTGAAAGCGACGCCGGGGACGCGGCCTCCTCCAGTCAGGACGCCACCGAGTTTCTCTATGAGCCTGATGCAGCCGGTGTGCTCGGCAGCCTCCTGCCCCACTATCTCAACTACGTGGTCTTTCAGGTTCTGCTTGAAGCCAAAGCCAGTGAACACAGCTCAAGGATGGTAGCCATGAAAAACGCCACCGACAATGCCAAGCAGCTCATCAAGGATCTCACACTCGAATACAACAAAGTGCGACAGGCCGCCATCACCAGCGAACTGCTCGAAATTACTACGGCCGCCATGGCCATGGAAAACTGAAAACATTTAACTGATTTCAAATGAACAAAGGAAAAATTGTACAGGTCATCGGTCCGGTTGTGGACGTGGAGTTTTCCGAAAGCGTACCTTCGATTTATAACTCCCTCACGGTTGATTATGACCGGGGCGATGAAAAGGTTCACCTGGTGCTTGAGGTGCAGCAGCACCTTGGCGACAGCTGGGTGCGGACTGTTGCCATGTCCTCAACTGAGGGCCTGAAGCGTGGATTCGAGGTCGTCGACACCGGCAAACCCATCTCAATGCCGGTCGGTGACGGAGTCATGGGCCGCGTGTTTGACGTCACTGGAGCACCCGTGGACGAGCGAGGACCTGTCATTGCCGACAAATATAACCCGATTCACCGCTCTGCTCCCGCACTGATTGACCAGTCCACCTCTCCGGAGCTTCTGACGACGGGAATCAAGGTGATCGATCTGATCTGTCCATTCCTCAAGGGTGGCAAGGTCGGTGCATTCGGTGGTGCCGGTGTGGGCAAGACCGTGGTCATCATGGAGCTCATCAACAACATCGCCAAGCAGCATGGTGGATACTCCGTGTTTGCAGGAGTTGGTGAGAGAACCCGTGAAGGAAATGACCTCTACGAGGAAATGTCCGAAGCCGGTGTTATCAACCAGAAGGATCTTTCCAAGTCCAAAGTGGCGCTGGTGTACGGCCAGATGAACGAACCACCCGGTGCCCGTCTCCGGGTCGCCCTCTCCGGTCTGGCCATCACCGAATACTTCCGTGATGAAAAGAACCAGGACGTGCTGCTCTTCATCGATAACATCTTCCGTTTTTCACAGGCTGGATCCGAAGTGTCAGCGCTTCTGGGCAGAACCCCTTCCGCCGTGGGTTATCAGCCGACGCTTGCCGCCGAAATGGGTAACCTCCAGGAACGGATCACCTCGACCACCAAAGGGTCCATCACTTCCTTCCAGGCTGTTTACGTTCCTGCAGACGACCTGACAGACCCGGCGCCGGCGGCGACCTTCGCCCACCTTGACGCCACCGTGGTTCTGGAAAGATCCATTGCCGAGCTTGGTATCTACCCGGCTGTGGATCCACTCTCATCCACTTCACTGGCACTCACTCCCGACATTGTCGGAGAGGAGCACTACAGGGCCGCCCGCGGCGTGCAGACCGTTCTCCAGCGTTACAAGGACCTTCAGGACATCATTGCGATCCTCGGTATGGACGAACTCTCCCCTGAAGACAAGGCCCTCGTTTTCCGCGCCCGCAAAATCCAGAAGTTCCTTTCTCAGCCATTCACCGTTGCTGAAGTCTTCACCGGTCTTCAGGGCAAACAGGTGCCGGTTGAAGAAACGGTTCGTGGGTTCCTTGAAATTCTGGATGGCAAACACGACGATGTGCCCGAACAGAGTTTCTACATGAAGGGCAGTATCGACGAAATTTACGAGTCCTGAGCAGACCCGCTGACTTCACTCCATCATTATGGCACAGACATTGAGACTGGAAATTGTCACTCCCTCGGAAACCGCCCTCAGCGAGGATGTCGATTACGTCGGCCTTCCCGCAGCGGCTGGCGAAATGGGAATTTACCCGAACCACGTTCCCTTCGTCACCGAAGTGGCTGCCGGAGAGGTGGCATTCCAGCAGAAGTCAAAGACCGTCTTCATGGCCATTGGCGCTGGATTCGTGCAGATCATGCCCGACAGGATCTCCATCCTCACCGACATGGCCATCAATGAAGACCACATCGATGAGGAGCGCGCCGAAGAAGCGAGGAAGCGGGCCGAAGCCCGTCTTTCCGAGCAGCTGAATGAAGAGGAGATGGCTGTTGTTCAGGCAGCGCTCGCCAATTCCCTGGCCCAGCTCAAAGTCAAGCGTCGTCGTCATCGCGGATAATGACAGCAGGGTTTTCCTGTCACCCGAATTTATCGTATCCAACCAACTCTCAGAAACCTCCCGGACACCGGGAGGTTTTTCATTTGTCCGGCCCGGACCGGGGATTCAAAAACCCGATGCTTCACAGGGCGACGCCAACACTCACTGTGACGATTGAGAGATATCATGTTACCTGCTCCCCGGACACACTCAGGAGCGTCATTTTCCATTTTTTGAGAAGCGGCTCCCATTGATGCTGGTCGAGCAGGAGTGTTTTGCCGGCCTCGAATGCCAGGGCGGCGACACCCGACTTGTGACAATTCTCGAGGGTGGTGTATCCGATGCAGGGGATATCGAATCGCATGTCGTGGTTTTCCTTGGCGACCTTGACGGCGGTTGCCCCTCCGTTTTTCCCGGCCAGCTGGCCTCCCCTGATCAGGCAGGCGTCTGTTCCCTCAAAACCTTCCACGGCAAGCACCGTGCCCTGTTTGACGACAACGGTCTGCCCGATTTCCAGCCGGGACACCGCTTTTGCTATAGAAAGACCGAATTTCACATCCTCCATCCGTTCCTCACCTGGTGGCACGCCGCGGACAAATCCTGCCCCGGGCATGAAGTTCTTCATCCACGGCGCTGCCGAAACAAGGGTGACTCCGTCTCGTGCCAGTTCATCGGCGATGGCACCAAAGATTGTATGAGCATTGCGCTCCTTAAGCCTGAACAACAGGGCAGCACCGCGTATGTCGGGCTGAACATGAAAGAGATTCCTCGGAGCCACCTGGCCCAGCATCACACACTTCGTGATACCCCTTGTGGCAAACGCCTTGATCAGTCGCCCCAACTGACCAACCTTGACCCACACAATCTCATCCACGTCCCCGGCAAGGGACGGATCCGTCTCTCCCTCAAAGCCCACAGCTATGATTCGGCGGACACCGGCTTTCCTTGCTTCGCCGGCAAATAATCTGGGCAGGGACCGGCTCCCTGCTATGATCCCGATAGATTCCGATCCGGCTTCAGCGTCCATGTGACTGGAATGGTGACGACTGGCGGACTTGAAAATCAAGCGCGGTTTTGTTCTGATCGTGGGACCAGTCCCTGAGTTGACCGGATACCTGCTGATTTCCTGAAATACATGGCAAATAAGAATGAAAGACCACGCAGCCACGCACTGGAGTCCTACCAGTCGTCGGGTGGCTTCTGGCGGTGGTGGCCAGCTATTGCCGTGACCGTTGTCTTCGGGATTCTCCTCTATTCAATCATTTCAACCTTCAATCAGAAGTTTGAATTGAGAGTGCTTGGATCGAATCGCATTTCAGCACTTTCCAATAAAATGAAGGTCTACCTCGAGCATGCCGACCGCTATGCCAACAGCATCAGCCTCGATGAGGATCCCGAGGAGAAAATCATCGCCTTCATATCCGACCAGTCATCAATATCTGCGAGATTCATCACGGCGCGGTCGACACTTGAGACCATTCTCCCGCCCGATGAATGGCAGGAGTTGGCTGCCGGTTACAAGATCTGGAATCACTTTGCTTCTGAAATCCTCACCGGCATGGACACCGGTATCACCGGCCCGTCCGGCGTCAGACGGTTCCGTGAAAACCTGCAGTTCCGTCTCAGAATATACCAGGACAAGCTCCAGGGCCTGAAGGTTGTGCTGATCCGTGCCGACTCGATCATGAAGTCGTCCCTGCGAAGCTATCGGACCGGGCTGGCGATGTGGCTGGGTGCACTGGGTCTCAGTTTTGGCACGATCATTATCCTGATGCAGCGGCATCCTCTGCTGGCATTTCGTATCCCCCAGGGCGAGTCACTGCCCGGGTTCCTTGTTGGGCCTGACAATCAGGCATTCGACCCCGGCTCCTCACATATCGCCCCAGCTGCACCGCTGGAGAACTCATCACCGGATGTGCCTCCCCCTGCGGTGACCCAGCCCCGTAAGACAGCGAATGGCGCGCTGCCAGCATCCGAAAGCAGAACCATGGAGGTGAGTGACCAGGGACCTTCCGCCGACCTCGAGGCACATGTTGAGGAACTAAGAAAAAAAGGCCGCTTGCTGGAATCCAGGCTCAACGAGAAGGACAAGGAACTCCGCAAACTCAAGGCAGCTTCCGATAATTCCACGGATTCTCAGAGAAAGTTTCTTGCCACGCTTTCCCACGAGATCAGAACCCCATTGAGCGGGATCATGGGGATGGTGGAACTGGTTGCGGAAACACCGTTGAACCACACCCAGCAGGAACTGGTGTCCTCCCTGCAGAAATGCAACAGGAAACTGCTGAATCTGGTGGATTCCATGATCGAATTCCCCGGCGAATCCGCGCACAGCCCGGAGCTGACAGCCGACCGCGTCTTCAAACCGGGGACTGTTGTCGATGAAGCTGTGGCCATTTTCACTGAGCCCGTGCTCAAGAAAGGAATTGAGCTTGAATCGAGACTTTCCAGCGAACTGCCCGACCGACTGGAAGGGCCGCAGCAGAAGATTCATCAGGTGCTGGTGAACCTCCTCAGCAACGCCGTTCGATTCACCGACCATGGCGGTATCATGATCAATGTCTCCCTCAAATCAGAGACGACACACCAGTGTGTTCTCCGTTTTGAAATCACAGACACCGGCACCGGAATTCCGGAGCCCGCCGTCCCGCATCTTTTCCAGCCAATTGAAAATCCGTCCAGTATCGGCCTCGATTCCCGCAACGGCCACGGCCTCGGACTGCATATCACCCGCGAACTGGTTGAGAGTATGCGCGGATCAGTCGGTTATGACAGTGCCTACGCCAACGGAAGCCTTTTCTATTTTGAAATTCCGCTTCGAAGGGTCAGTTCCGGCAAGCGGGGGCCGGTCTTCCCGAGGTTTCAAACTGTGCAGGTCCTGTGCCTTACCGACTCACCGGTTCTTCGCTGGGCCATGGAGGGACATTCACAACTCATGCGGTTCTCGGTAGAATTCGAACCCGACCTCCCCTCGCTGATGTCGGCCTTCCGTTCACGCCAGGGTAAACCGGGGCGTCCCGTGGTCCTGATGGTGGATGAAAATGCCGTCAGCTCCTCCGAGCTGGCAACAATTGTCAGCGGAATCAGCGAGTTCACTGTCGTGAATGATGAAGGCGGCGAAGACACACCGGCTCCACTCTCCCACTACCTTGTACTGCTCTCCCCGCTGGCTTCGACCCGGCATGATATCAGCCACTATGCTGATCGCAGCGACTTCATGGTGATCCACCGCCCGCTCAGGGTCCAGCACCTCTCCCTGCTCTTTACGGATGTCGAAAAGGGATCCTCCCTCACAAGAGATCCGGTGCGCATCAGCAAAAGAATTGTCCCGGAAAGCGAACTGCGGGTGCTGGCGGTCGAGGACGCAGCCATCAGCCGCGAGCTTTTTTCCCGACAGCTGGAGCTGATGGGCCTCGATTACGAGATCGTCACCAATGGTCACGAAGCAGTCGAAATTGTCCAGAACCGCCGCTTCGACATCATCCTCATGGACTGCAATCTGCCCGTCATGGACGGATTCGAGGCAACCAGAGCCATCCGCAGCATTCCGTCAAATGCCTCCATCCATATAATCGGTATCACCGCCAATGCCGACCCCGCCGTGGCAGCACGGTGTCTCGAATCCGGAATGAATGACCATCTCACAAAGCCCCTCAGCCTGCAGAAGCTCGAGAACGCCATTTATGCCCGTTTTCCCGAATTCCTCTTCTGATCCCGGTCGGGAAATTATTCTTTGTGATGCAGGGCGGTGAGTTCCTGGAGGTCGTCGGCCAGCTGATTGACGTCGTCCTCAGTTGTGTCCCACGAGCACATGAACCGGCACCCGCCATCACCAATGAAACTGTAGAAGATCCATCCCCTCTGGTTCATTTCTCTGATAACCGGTCGTGAGAGTTCGGCGAATACGGAATTCGCTTCGCGGGGAAAGAGGATCGATACACCCGGGATTTCGGCGAGTCTTTTTTCGAGGAGCGAGGCCATCTGATTCGAATGCTGTGCATTGCGGAGCCATACGTCATTCTCCAGGAGCCCAAGCCACGGTGCCGAGAGGAAACGCATCTTGGAGGCAAGCTGACCCGACTGCTTGCAGCGATACTCGAATTCGCGGGCCAGCTCGTGATCGAAGAAGACAACAGCGTCGCCCACACCAAGCCCGTTCTTTGTGCCTCCAAAGCAGAGGATGTCCACACCGACCTTCCACGTTATTTCCTTCGGTGCCACTCCGAGACAGGCCACGGCATTGGCGAATCTGGCCCCGTCCATGTGCAGTCTCAGGTGGAATTTGCGGGTCATCTCCTGAACGGCCTGAAGCTCCGGGATGGTATACACTGTGCCGAATTCGGTGGCCTGTGTGATGGAAACCGCTCTGGGCTTCGGATAATGGATATCGGAACGCCGCAGGACTTCCTCCTCGATGGCCCGGGGGTTGACCTTGCCGTTCTGCCCGGGCAGCAGCAGGACCTTGGTCCCGTGTGAGAAAAATTCAGGCGCTCCGCATTCATCCCGCTCGATGTGGGCGTACTCGTGGCAGAGAATGCTGTGGTAGGAATTGCACATACTGGCCAATGCCAGAGAGTTGGCAGCCGTGCCGTTGAAAACAAAGAAAACTTCGCAGTCAATTTCAAAGATTTCCCGGATCCGGTCAGAGACGGACTCTGTCCAGCTGTCCTCCCCATACCCGCGTGAGTGGCCTTTATTGCCTTTTTCGAGTGCAGCCCATGCCTCGGGACAGATTCCGCTGTAGTTGTCGCTGGCGAACTGTGTTCTCAGTGGCTCCTTGAGGTTCGAAGATTTTCCCATTCTTAGACTTTCTGTTGTGAACATAAGTCTGAAAGGACTGGAGGTGAAGTGGAATTTTGTCACCGGACGGCAAGCAGCCATCCGACCAGTCCGCGGACGGGCGGAGTCCCCAAACCGCCGGGGATTTATAATTGGTCTCGAAATTTCTCATTGATGAAAATCGGGCTTGAACCGATCATCAGATCAAGGCCCGCCCCGGCAGGAGCCTCCTACTGAACCATTTAAAGAACAGACATCATGGGAAGTATCGGATTTTTAGGCATCTTACTCGCATTCATCGGAATCCTCATCGTTGGCCTCATCGGCGTTGTCCTGTGGGGCATCGGCGTCAACAACAACCTCGTCGCACTCAGAAACCGTTTCAAGAACGCCTTTGCTCAAATTGATGTCGCACTCCAGCGGCGCTATGACCTGATTCCCAATCTCGTCAATGTCGCCAAGGGTTACATGAAGCACGAGAAGGACACACTCGAAGCCGTCATACAGGCGCGGAATTCGGCCTTTTCAGCGGCAAAGAGTGTGGCTGGAGATCCCGCCGATCCTGAAGCCATGAAAAAACTCAAGGAAGCCGAGTCACAGTTGACCGGTTCCCTCGGAAGACTCATGGCCATTTCCGAGGCCTACCCCGATCTCAAGGCCGATTCCCAGATGACCGCCCTGATGGAGGAACTGACCTCCACCGAGAACAAGATTTCCTTTGCCAGACAGGCATTCAATGATGCTGTCACCCGCTACAATACCGCGAGAGAAGTGTTCCCCTCCTCCATCATTGCCGGATTCCGCAACTTCCAGGAGGCCGAATTGTTCGAGGTCGACAATGCGGAGGTCAAGAAGGCCCCGAATGTTTCCTTTGAGTGATGATGCCATGCAGCATGGTGAGGTTTCAGGCGGGTGAGAGTGCGGGTATAAATCCCGCTCCCTGACTGAATCCTTCCGCCCGATGCTCCGGAACCCTCAGTCATAATTAAATACAAACCGGACGGCTCTGCCCGCTGTTCCGGATATCATATTGAAATGGAACAGGGATATCAGACCATGGACTTCTTCGGAGCCCAGGACCGGGCGAAGTCCAACACCACGAAACTGGTCCTCCTTTTCATCCTCGCGCTTGCCTTCCTTTGCCTGGGGATGTTCGCCATCGTGGACACAGTCTATGTTTTCTCAGTAAAGGAGGAAAATGCACCCGTCACGGTCCAGGATTTCCTGAATCTGGATATATTCATATACTCTGTGGGCGGCACGCTGGCTCTGGTGATGGGAGCTATGGCTATCAAAAGTGCCTCCCTCAGTGGCGGCGGTGAAAAAGTTGCCACCATGCTCGGCGGCGTGAAGATCAGCCCGTCCACGACCGACCTCGAGGAACGCAAGGTGCTTAATGTTGTGGAGGAGATGGCCATCGCTTCTGGAGTCCCCACTCCCGATGTCTACCTGATGCCGGATGATTCCATTAATGCCTTTGCCGCCGGCACAGAAATTGAAAACGCGGTTATCGGAGTGACCCGCGGATGTATCCATTTTCTCAACCGCGATGAGCTGCAGGGAGTGATCGCGCATGAATACTCCCACATCCTCAATCAGGATATGAAACTGAATATCCGGCTGATGGGGATTGTGTTCGGCATCATGGTGATAGCGATTATCGGTCGCTACCTCATGGAAATAGCAGCGCGCTCCGGGGCGGCCCGATCATCCCGCGACAACAAGGGCGGCGCAGCATTTCTGGTGGTCGGACTGTCCGTATTCGTCCTCGGCTCGGCAGGATTATTTTTCTCACGGTGGATCAAGAGTTCAGTTTCCAGGCAGCGCGAGTTCCTTGCCGACGCTTCTGCTGTTCAGTTCACCAGAAATCCTGCAGGCATTGCAGGGGCCCTTAAGAAAATTGGCGGTTTGTCGGAAGGATCGAGCATCAGGGCTTCGGGGGCAGAGGAAGCCAGCCACATGTTCTTCGGCAACTGCATGAAGAGTTCATTGATCTTCGCAACCCACCCGCCCCTGAAGGACAGGATTCGTCGAATCGATCCGGGGTTCGACGGGAATTTCCCGGCAGTTTCCGCCCCTTCACCCTCTGAAGCCGACTCTGAAAGGCGCCGGCAGAAAAGGCCTGCTTCCCGTGCCACTGGAACAGCCGGCGCTGGCAGGCAGCCGCCACCAATCCCCATCCCCGGCATGCCGGATATCCCGGCAGGTCAGAATATTCCACTGCCCGGCGGAGCGGTCATCGGCGGCGCCATCCTTGATGAAGAGCATCAGCGGCAGATCGCCAACTCAGTCAAAAATGCCGGCGGGAGTGTCGGCAATCCCGGTCGACTGCAGCTCGACTATGCAGCCGGGCTCATGGAACAGATCCCTGAAGAACTCGAGGAGGCCATCCACCAGCCGATGACGGCTATGGCTGCCATATTTGCACTTCTGCTCGACCGCACCGACGAATCCATCCGCTCCACACAGCTTCAGCTGCTCGAAAAATCCGGTCCCCGCGGAATTCCGGATGAAACCCGGAAGCTCCAGAAATTTGTTCAAACACTCGACCGTCAGTTTCTGCTGCCGCTTGCGGAAGTTTCAGCACCCGCCCTGCGTGACCTGTCACCCGATCAGTATCAGCAGTTCAAGCAGCTCACACGCGGTCTGATCGAATCCGACCAGGCCATTGATCTTTTCGAATACACGCTGGACCGCATGATTGAAAGTGCCCTCGACACCCATTTCGGGCTGGCCGGGCGCAGAACGGTCGAGTTCTATAATGTTAACGGAGTGATTCCCGAAGTGCAGATTATTCTCTCCTGTCTCGCCTACCAGGGGCACCGGGAGACGGCCCAGGCAGAAGCAGCCTACAATGCCGGCCGCCAGGCCCTTCCGAACTCCAATCTGAAGGATCGGCCAATTTTACCCAAGGAGGCCTGCGGTCTGTCTGATGTCGACAAGGCGATTGAAAAAATCAGGAGATGCGCAATGCCTGTGAGGAAAGAGGTGGTGGATGCCGTTGGAAACACCATTGCGGCCGACGGCAGAATCACCCATGTGGAAGCCGAGCTGATGCGGGCTGTGTGTTACGGGTTCGGATGTCCGGTGCCGCCGTTCGTCGGGATGGAAAAGTAATTCCCTGATTTTATTTTTAATTTGGCTCAGGCGACGATGTCGTGAACGACATTTCCGTGCACGTCCGTCAGTCTGAAATCCCTGCCGGCGTGCCTGAAGGTCAATCTCTCGTGATCGAACCCCATCAGGTGAAGAATTGTGGCGTGGAGGTCGTGGACGTGAACCGGGTTTTCCGCTGCCTGGAATCCGAATTCATCGGTTGATCCATAGACTGTGCCGCCTTTGACTCCACCACCGGCCATCCACATGGTGAAACCGTAGTGGTTGTGGTCCCTCCCGTTAATCTTGCCGGCATTGGCACCCGGGGTCGGTAGTTCGACGGTCGGGGTGCGGCCGAATTCTCCACCGAAGATGACCAGAGTCTCGTCGAGCAGTCCCCGCTGTTTCAGGTCTGTCAGCAGGGCTGCAATAGCCTGATCCACCTGACCGGCCAGCCGGCGATGGTTGACCTCAATGTCATCGTGGTTATCCCATGGCTGTCCGGCACCATGCCAGACCTGGACCATGCGGACTCCTCTTTCCACAAGGCGGCGGGCGATAAGAATCTGTCTCGCCTGAGTTGAGTCGCCGTACATCTCGCGGATGTAATCGGGCTCACGGTTTATGTCAAAGGCATCGGTGGCCTCCATCTGCATTCGGTAGGCCAGTTCAAAAGACGAGACCCGGGCCTCCAGATCCTGATCCTTCTCGCGCTTCAGCATGTGCTGACGATTCAGACGCTGCAGGAGGTCGAGCTGGCGGCGCTGCTGCGGAGTGGAAACCGCGTTGTTGCGAATGTTCTCAATCAGTTTTTCGACATCGGAATGCCGGGTGTCCACATAAGTTCCCTGATAAACTGTCGGAAGGAATCCGGACTGCCAGTTCTGCGATTCCTGAATGGGATACCCACCGGGACACATGGAGATGAACGCAGGCAGGTTCTGGTTTTCAGTGCCAAGTCCATAACTCAGCCACGAGCCGAGACATGGACGAATCAGCCGGGCATCCCCGCAATTCATCAGCATCAGTGACGGTTCATGGTTGGGCACATCGGCATGCATGCTGCGAATGACAGCCAGATCATCCACGCAGGCTGCCGTCTTCGAAAATATTTCACTCACTTCAATTCCGCTCTGGCCATATTTCCGGAACTTGAATGGACTGGCGAACGCAGCTCCCGTCTTGCGTTCGGTCCGGAGGTTTTCCATCGGCAGTTCCTTTCCCGCATATTTGTCGAGTTGAGGCTTTGGATCAAAGGTGTCGACATGAGAAATCCCGCCGTTGCAGAAGATGTGGATGATGTGTTTGGCGCGGCCCGTAAAGTGAGGATTCCGGGGGGCCAGTGGATTTGGACCAATTCCTGATTCGGAGGAGAACGCATTGTTCCCTGCCAGCGCAGCAAGCCCAAGCATCCCCATTCCCATCCCGGAGCGGTTGAGAAATTCACGCCGCGTGAGAAACCGGTTTTCCCAGCTCGTTCTATGATGATCCATGCATTGATTATCACCGGAAAACAGGGAATTTCAATGGATTTAAGGGATGGAATTGACTGGCAGCCGAAAGCATTACCTTATCGACATGACTCATTCAAACGCACAGATCAATTTCCAACGCCAGCGGGGTTGCGGGCTTCCATCAACTGCGGAATCGAAGACGGGGCGGGAAAAGAGAAATTAATCAATTCGATGCTTGGCATCGCACGAAATTGGATAAACTATAACCAATTGCCCATTTTCGGGGCTTCATGCAGGATAAACTGAATTAGAGAGACGAGCACAACTATTGCAGAATGAAAGACGCTGAGCAGAATCCGACAGAGGATCAGAATCAGAAGACAGGTGATGAACCGGCTGGTCAGGACGCAGCCGGGAGCGCGGCGCCTGAAAATACGGCAGCCGATGGCGGGAACACTGAAAAAACTGACCCCACCGAGCCGGTCACACTCACCGGAGAGCAGTATCAGACGCTCCTGGAGAAGGCGGCCAAGTCGGAACACAACTGGGAACTGTTTCTCAGGGAACGGGCCGAGCTGGAAAATCTCCGCAAACGGATGGCGCGTGAAAAACAGGACACCATAAAATACGCCAACGAGGGACTGATCAGTGACCTGCTGCCCGTGCTCGACAATTTCGAGGCAGCACTGATCGCAGCAGAAAATTCGACCGACCTCAATATCGACGCTCTGAAAACCGGCGTGAACATGATCCACGGGCAGTTCAAAAACCTGCTCACAGATCTTGGGCTGCAGGAAATCGACGCGACAGGCAAGGATTTTGATCCCTCAATTCACGATGCACTCGGTGAGGAGGACTCAACCGAGGTCGGGGAAGGCAAGGTTCTGCGACAACTCCGCAAGGGCTACAGACTGAGGGAGCGACTCCTGCGCGCCGCCTCCGTATTCGTTGCCCGGAAACCGGAATCAGGCGGCAAAACCGCTGATGGCGAGACTTCACAGGAACCGGCAGGTTCAGAGGAATAACCCCCAGTCCGCACAACTTTCAAAGAATGGCAGAGCTCCGACCGGATCGCAGCTGTCCGTCAGAGTATCAATTCAAATCAATTCCGGTGGTTGATCGGATTGTGAACAGACCCAGATAGAGAATGGCCAAGCGAGATTATTATGAAGTTCTGGACGTCAGCAAAAGTGCCTCGGCTGATGAGATAAAGAAAGCCTACCGCAAGATGGCGGTGAAATACCACCCGGACAAGAATCCCGGGAACAAGGAGGCGGAAGAGAAGTTCAAAGAAGCCAGTGAAGCATACGAGGCACTGAGCGACCCGCAGAAGCGGGCTGCTTACGATCAGTATGGACATGCGGCGTTTGATGCCCGTTCGCGCGCTGGCGGCGGCGGAGCCGGTGGCTTCCACGATCCGTTTGATATATTCCGTGAGGTTTTCGGCGGTGGTGGGGGCGGCGGCGGCGGCTCCAGCATCTTCGAGGAATTTTTTGGCGGCGGTGGTGGCCGCTCGAATCCCAATGGTCCGGAAAGAGGATCAGACCTTCGGTACGACCTGGAGATTTCCTTCGAAGAGGCAGCACTGGGAACAACTAAGGAGATCACTGTTTCAAAGGCTGACCAGTGCGATACATGTCAGGGAAGTGGTGCCACCCCCGGATCATCAACCAAAACCTGCCAGACATGTGGCGGCAACGGACAGGTCATCATGTCCCGGGGGATTTTTTCCATTCAGCAGACATGTCCCACCTGCCATGGTGCGGGCAAGATGGTCGAGAAGCCCTGTAAATCATGCCGGGGCACCGGACGGGCGGATAAGAAGTCCAACATTAATCTGCGGATTCCGCCCGGGGTTGACACGGGCACACGGCTTCGCTCCACCGGCAATGGTGAAAGCGGCCTCAGAGGCGGCCCTTCCGGAGACCTGTATGTCGTTCTCCACGTCAAGGAACATTCCATTTTTGAGAGGGATGGCGACAATATCATCTGCGAGGTTCCCATCAATTTTGTAACCGCCACTCTGGGGGGTGAAGTTGAAGTGCCGACTCTCCAGGGAAAAGCCAATATCAAGGTCCCCGCCGGAACTCAGTCCGGAACCACATTCCGCATCCGCGGTCGTGGCGTCAAATCCATCAAAGGCAATGGACAGGGGGATCTTCTCATCCGCGTGAATGTGGAAGTCCCCACCAAACTGAATCAGAAGCAGAGGGCCAAGCTGGAGGAGTTCGCTGAGCTGTGCGGCGAGGATGTTAATCCCATCTCAAAAAATTTCTTCGAACGCGCCAAGGATTTCTTCAAGTAGTCACTCTGATGAACGCCCGTTATGCACCGGTTCCTGTGTGAATCCTGTATTGAGTTCCATGACGGGCAGGAAGTGATCCTCGACCGGGAGGAGTCACGCCACGCACTCAGGGTCCTGAGACTGCGGAGTGGTGACACGGTCGGTCTCATCAATGGCAGGGGATGGCGGGCTACAGCAGCTCTTTCAGATCAGGACTCCACGAATTCGGCGCGTGTCCACGTGCATCGTGGAGAATACATTCCTCCCCCGCCCCTACAGGTCCATCTCGTCCAGGCAATGCTGAAAAACAAAGCCATGGATCTGGTTATTCAGAAAGCGGTTGAGGCCGGCGTGGACCATCTCTGGCCGGTGATCACCGATCATTGCGAGGCGCGGGTCGCTGTTCAGTCTGAGGATGCCCGTCAGAAAATCGGGAAATGGCAGAAAGTGGCCGCTGAAGCCTGTAAGCAATCCGGAAACCCATGGATGCCTGTAATTCACCCGGTGGCACTTTTACCGGAGTGGCTCAGCCGGCATGCCGAAGGGGATGAAGGATTCAGGCTGCTGACCGCCTCGCTTCGCCCCGAACCGACCCCGAATCTCACTGCCGTCTCCATCGGTCATAACCACGTGGCGGTGTTCATTGGCCCGGAAGGTGATTTTTCAATCAGGGAATATTCACTTCTGGAGGAATCCGGGGCCGTGCCGGTAAGGCTTGGTCCGCATACACTCCGAAGCGAGACCGCGGCCGTTGTCGCTGTCGGATGCTTACGGATGATGCTGGACACGGCAGCCGGGACCTGAGGACTCAACTCATCCCCGACGGATTTCACTGCCGGCAAAGTAGATGTGTATCCTGTAAACCTTCTTTTCCCGGCAGCTGATCTTCCCAGTGCCCAGATCAACCGTCTCAGGAATTTCGATTCGGTGCAGGTCGACCACGGCATGAAAGCCCCTCTCGGAAAAAATATCGATGAGCATCGCCAGGGCCTGTGGATCATGAAAGAGTTTGTCCTCGGTGTTGATGCAGGCATGCCCGGAAATTGAATGCCGGAAAACGATGGGCATGATTTTCTCCTGGATGTAGGTGACGACCTTTTGAAAAGTCTCCGGGTTCTCGGACTCGTAGGTGTCCAGTCGCCTCACCAGGTCCTGACGGGCATGAACCACTATCTCACTGGCCACCGGCAGATCCTTGAGTTTGTCGAAGGTGGCAGGATCGAGTTCAAGAGAACTCTGATAGCTCAGTTCGCGAAGGATATTCTGCTCGACTTCTGAAACCGCTCCCTCTGCATTGACAAAATGATAATGAAAAGTCTGCTGCAGTGATTGCAGGGCATCCCATGTCTGCTCCTTGAAGACCTGATAGCGCCGCTTGGCCTTTTCCGGATCGAGGTCCGTGGACCGGACTTCCAGCATGCTGCCTACCCCGGTCTCCCTGACTTCTTCATTATGTTCGATGATCTGCCTTCCGCGGATCAACTGACGCTCGGTGCTGGTCTTTTCTCCGACAAACAGCACCATGATATGCACGGTCGGATTGCGGAACTTTGCCTTGAGCGGGCTGTTCCAGTAAATCCGCCGCAGCTCCTTCATCTTCTGCACCAGCAACTTGAAACACTCCACCTGAACATGGGTTCTGGGGAAGCCGTCGAGGACAGCCCCGTCGCGGAACTCCGGTTCCAGAAGCTTGCGGAACACGATGCCGATGACTTCGCGGTCGCCGACGATGCCTCCGCGGTCCTTGATGGCCTGAGCTTCCGGACTGGTCAGAAGCGAACTCACCACAATGGGCGGACAGGTCAGTCCGCGGGTTTTCAGAATAAACTTGGTATGGGTGCCCTTCCCTGATCCGGGTGCACCGCCGAGAAGAATGATTTCCTTGGCAAACTGGAGATTCTCGCGCCCAT
>JAUIAG010000048.1 GCA_030425355.1 Verrucomicrobiia bacterium | reverse complement strand
CCCATGCCGGCCACCAATGTGATTTCCGGCGTGGACCCCGGCCGTTCCGCCGATCTCGAAAGGGAACTCGGCGAAAAGGGTGATTATGAACTGGTGGACTCCGCCGCCGTGGATGTGTCAGTGGACCAGTCCGGAGAGGCGCAGGAACCGGCCGTTGATAAGGTTTCTGACGACAAAGAGAAATCAAATTCCGGGACGTCTGAAGCTGACTCCGGGAAGAAAAAATCGCCATCCTCCGAGCAGGTTGCAGCCATGGCCGGTGTGCTTGAAAACCAGCGCGAGCAGACTCTCGATCCATCGAAAATCGGTTCCTCACTCCGCGATCTCAAACCACTGGCTTCCGATCCGGATTTCATGGATGTCAATTTCAACCAGCTGGCATCCTTCAAGTATGATATCCCGGATGAGTTCATGCTCCTTGAGGAAGGGTCGCCGGAGCCTGAAAACAAGCCGGTGATTCCGCAAAAAATCCGCGATCTATCCGGCAAAAAAGTTGCCGTCACAGGATTCATGCTTCCGCTGAAGGTGGAGAAGGGCCTCGTCACCGAGCTGCTGCTCATGCGCGATCAATCGATGTGCTGCTTTGGTACGGTGCCTGAAATCAATGAATGGATTTCCATCAAGGCTTCCGCTGACTCTGATGGATTCAAGCCCATCAATGACCAGGCTGTGACCTTCTTCGGCGAACTCCGGGTCGATGAAATTCGTGAAAACGGCTACCTGGTCGGCATTTACGAAATGCAGGGGTACCGCATGGTCGGTCCCGATGATTTTAAAGAGTGGTGAGCCCCGCTCCTGGGGCGTTTCTGTGCAGCCAAACGCCCATTGAATTCAATCCTCTCTCACCTGACTTTCTGGTGTCTCAGAACCAGATTTCGCTGGGCCGGATTGGCCATGCCCGACCGGCATGACAATTCAGACCTTGGTCTTTTTTTCTTTATTGAATACGGGCAAGGCTGGATTATACGTGCCCTTCGGAACCGGTGCCTTTCTGCATGAGGGCCCGGCCCGGACTGATAAAGAGATAACTGAAAACTGATGACCCGAACCTGGAAGATAGCAGAGAACGCCTTTTTTGAGCTGGTGCGCCAGCCCATTTATCTGATTCTCATGGCTGCCTCGGTCGTCTTCATCTTCTTTCTTTCGAATATCTACTATTTTGGCTTTGGTGAAGATCCCAAGATGGTCAAGGAGAACGGCCTGGCGGTTCTTTTCCTTTCGGGCCTGTTCTGTGCGGTCTTCGGTGCATCCAATTCCATATCAAACGAGATCCGCACCGGAACCGCGCTGGCGGTTCTTTCCAAACCGGTGGGGAGAATCCAGTTTGTCCTGGCGAAGTTCCTCGGAGTTGCCGCAGCGGTCACGCTGGCGGCCTTCGCCAACATGCTCCCACTGCTGCTGATCAGCCGTCTGGCATTCGATGTCTACGGGCAGCCTCAGATTCCCCCCATCATTGTCTTCTATTCCTGTGTTCTGGCATCCTTTGTCGTCGCCGGATTCACCAATTACTTCCTTGGACGCCATTTCGTTCTGGACGGCGTCATCTCGCTGCTTTTCTTCGTCATCCTGGCCTTCATTATCATCAACTTCATCGACAAGGACGGGAAGCTTCAGAGCTTCGGCGCCGACATTGACTGGCGCCTGGTCAATCTCTCCCTGCTGCTTGTTTTTGCGCTCTGGATGCTCTCCGCACTGGCTGTGGTGTGCTCAACAAGACTGGAACTTGTTCCCAGCCTGGCCATTGTCTGCGGATTCTTCCTCATCGGGCTGATGTCCGATTACCTCCTCAGGGATTATCTGGACACCTGGTGGGGGAAGATGACCTATACGGTCCTCCCGAACTGGCAGCTGCTATGGCTGGCTGACGCCCTGGAGGAGCATAAGTCCGTACCATTCTCATATATCGCGAACGCGTTTCTCTACGTCATTGCCTATCTTGCAGCCATGCTGGGTATATCCCTGCTGCTTTTCGAGGATCGCGAACTTCATTGATTCCATTGCCCATGAATTCACAAATTCACAGAGTTGGACTGGTTGGTTTCCTTACCCTACTGATATCGACTATCGGAGTGGCCTTCCTTGCCTTCCTCGATGCCGGTCTCTCCGCCAAACTGACCCTCGCCTTCTTCGTTGTCGGACTGATGGTCAGCGCTGTTGCATGGTTCCAGATGCGTCTCGAGCACCGCGAGGCCGAAGAAAAACTGGAGTTCGAGGAACTCGCCGGCAAATCGAAGCAGTCCAGCCTCTTCGACGCCGATGAGACCGATATCCTCAACGTCCGTCAGGCGCGCCGGCAGTTTGAAAAATTCTTCGTGCCGGGATTCACCATCTTCCTTGTTCTTGCGGAGCTTGCTGTCTCCATATGGCTGTGGAATGTCTATGCATCCGACCTTCAGCAAACCCCTGCCAGAGCTTCGGTGTTCACAGCTCTCTTCGCGGTATCCGGCGTCGCGGTGTTCCTCGTCGGCAACTACATCGCCAACTTTGCCAGATACCAGGGCAGCAGGCTCCTCAAGCCGGTTGCCAATCATGTCCTCCTCGGTGCTTACCTTCTGGCGGCAACCGCAGTGGCTTTCGCCGGATATGAACTGGGAATTCCCAAAATCGATTATTACCTCAACCGCATTCTGACCATCTTCCTGGCATTGCTGGCTGTGGAGAACCTGGTGACCCTGATTCTCGAAATCTACCGGCCAAAAACCGCCGGCGGGGAACAGCGCGTCATCTACCAGAGCCGGCTGATTGAACTCCTCAGCCGACCGGAAAGTTTCTTCACCCAGGCCGCTCAGGCCCTCGATTACCAGTTCGGTTTCAAGGTTTCACACACGTGGATCTACCGGTTTTTCCGCCGCATCATCGGTTGGGTGATTCTGGCCCAGCTCATCCTTCTGCTCATTTCCACCTGTATTGTCATCATTGAACCCACCGAGGAGGCACTTCTCGAGAGGATGGGCAAGCCGGTGGCGAAAGGTGAGGCAATCCTCAAACCGGGCCTGCACTTCAAGATGCCATGGCCGGTTGACCGGGTATACCGTCACAAGACCGAGCAGGTTCAGAGTTTCTACGTCGGCTACCGCCCGGTGGATGAGAGCGGTGGCGAGAGTCCCGCGATTCTCTGGACCACCGCCCATACGACCGAACTTGGCGAGAAGCCTGTTGAAATGATGGTGGCTGACGCCCGTGCCGGTGAGGATTTCAATGAAGCTCTTGGCCAGAGAGAAGTGCCGCCCGTGAACCTGATGGTGGTCAGTATCCCGGTGCAGTATCAGATCACCAACCTGCGGGACTGGGTCTACGAGCACGAGGATGCCGCCAGGCTGCTCGAGAGCATTGCCTATCAGGAAACCACACGGTACATGGTCAATGTCGATTTCTTCAATGTGCTGTCCGAGGGCCTGGGCACCGCCTCCGAGCAGCTGAAGGAGCGAATTCAGTCCAGGGCTGATGAGCTGAAAATGGGAGTCAATGTCCTGTTCGTTGGACTCCAGGACGTTCACCCGTCGATCAAGGCGGCTCAGAAATTTCAGGAGGTGGTGGGGGCGACAATCACCCGGAAAGCCACGAAACTCGAGGCTGAAGCATACAGCCTCCGGCAGATTCCTTCGGCAAGAGCTCAGGCAGCGGCCATCCGCGATAATGCTCAGATGGAAAAGGAATCCACGGTCCTGATGGCACAGGGCATTTCCAACCAGTTTATGAACCAGATAAAGGCCTTTGAGGCGTCCAGCCTTGTCTACACCAACCGCGCCTATCTCAAAGCCCTCAGCGAAGTTGCCTCCAAAGCCCGCATTTACCTTATCGGAACCGACAACGACTCCGAAATCTACCAGCTCAACCTTGAAGACAAACTTCGTCCCGACCTCGGCGACGTGGTCATAGATGAGGAATAGACAACCGTCACGTCCGCAATACGGAATTTATCTCTCCACCAAATCGAAGTCACAGGACAGAAGAACTCAATACATTTCATCAACCTCCAAGCTGATAAGAATTTAATATATGAAAAACAACAAACCCATAACCATCGCAATTGGACTGGTTCTTTTGCTGCTTTTCGGCTCGGTCCTCTTTGTCTTTCAGGTAAGGAATACCGAAGTGGCAATCAAGACCACCTTCGGCAAGCCTTCCAGTGACGCGATCAGCAGCCCCGGGGCATACTTCCGCTGGCCATGGCCAATCCAGAAAATCTACCGCTTTGACAAGCGTATCCAGAATCTCGAGGACAGACTTGAGGAGACCACCACGCGGGACTCCTTCAACCTGCTGATCGAGGTCTTCGCCGGGTGGCGCATCGACAAACCGGAAATCTTTCTGCCGAAGTTCCCCGACGCCTCCATTGCCGAGGCCGAGCGACAGCTGCGCGATCAGGTGCGCAGCGCCAAACGGACCATCATCGGCCAGTACGAGTTCGGCGACCTCATCTCCACCGATGAAACGCGGCTCAAGCTCCAGGAAATCGAACAACGCATCCTCGCCATGGTGCGTGAAGGCACCGAGGAAAAATACGGGATCAAGTTCGAATTCCTCGGCATTCGCCGCCTTGGTGTGCCGGAGAGCATTTCTGAAAAGGTCATCTCCCGTATGGAATCTGAAAGACAGCGACTGATTGACCAGATCGAAGGGGAAGGGGAGGAGGAAGCCCAGAAGATCCGTTCAGAAGCCGATAAACAGACCGGCATCCTCCTGGCGCAGGCCGAAGCAGAGCGCCGTAGACTCCTCGGAGAAGGTGAGGCAGAAGCCGCCCAGTATTATGAAGTTTTTGAAAGCAACCCCGAACTGGCCCGCTCACTCCTCAAACTGGAAGCCTTCAAGCAGGCCCTGGGTGAACAGACGACTCTGATTCTCGACCCTGCCACACCGCCTTTCGACATGCTCGATCCGGAAAAGGCAGAAGCGACCCGGAAGGCCATTGTCGAGGCTCAGGAAGCCGGGGCGGACAAGTAGGCCACCGATCAATCCCACTATTGGAGGATTCATATGAGTCAGGACGACAATATTAATGATTTGCTGAAAAAAGCGGCGGAAAAGCGCCTCAACAAGCCGTCTGAGGACAGTTCGCGGCCGAGTGAGGACGCCGGTTCGCGGGCGCTTGCCGATTCTCTCAAATCGACGAAGTGGATTGTTCAGGGAGTGCTGGTGATCCTGGTGCTTTTCCTTGTCCGGTCGCTGTTTTTCGTGGTTCCGGCTCAGGAGACGGCTGTCATTCTGCGGTTTGGCAAACCGGTCAAGAGCGGCGATTCCATTCTTCTCGACCCGGGACTGCACTGGCGATTTCCCTATCCGGTGGACGATATCGTCCGGATCAAGCTGAACGAGCTGCAGACCACTGAATCGAGCACCGGGTGGTTTTCAATGACCGAGGCTGAACGCACCGCTTACCTTGCCGGCGATTACATCCCCGAGGGCAGTCCCACACTGGTGCCGGGCAAGGACGGTTACACACTGACGAAGGATGGCAATATCATCCACCTCAAGGCGACAATGCGCTACCGGGTGCTTGATGCAGAGAGATTCGCGTTCGGATTCTCCAATGCGACCAACCTCGTGCAGAATATCCTCAACAACGCCACCTATCACGCATCGATGCGATTTGATGTCGATCAGGCACTCCGGGTCGAGCGCAATGCCCTCCGTGAAACAATCTCCAATTTTGTCCAGCAGCAGATTGACCAGTATGACCTCGGCATCAGCCTTGAGCAGATGGTCCTCGAAACACAGGCGCCACTCATTCTCAGAACCAAGTTCATGGAGGCCCTGAACAAATCCCAGGACAGAAACCGCATCATCAACGAGGCACGGGGATATGCCCAGAAGACTCTGGCCCAGGCCAAGGGCCAGGCCGCATCCATCATCGCGAGGGCTCAGTCCGACAAACTCAGGATCGTTGAGGAAGTCAAATCTGAAGCTGCCGAGTTTGAGCTGCTCTATCCGAAATTTGCCTCCAACCCGGGGCTCTTCCTCGACCGTCTTTTCCTTCAGACCCTGTCCAAGGTCTCCACAAATGTCCGGGAGAAGTTTGTCTTCAAATCAGCCCGCGACGGCCGGTCCCAGGAACTGCGTATCAACCTCAACCGCAAGCCGGTGGCACCGGAACGGGTCGGCGAGAAATTCTAATCCCCAAATCTTTCCTCTCATCCCATGGCAGAACAGACAGCACACGATGAATCGATGGCAACTCCGATTGCCACATCCGCTCAGGACCGGATTCCACTGAAGCTGCAGCAGTCCGTGATCGGGCTGCTCTTCATCATCAATTCACTGATCATCGACTATTTCTTCAAGGGCAGCGACAGCCTTGCTGCGGCCAGCGCCATGATCGGTTCCTTGCTGCTGATGATTCCGATCCTTATCAGGGCGGGGAAGGATATTCTCAGTGCCCAGCTTACCATCAACGAGCTGGTTGCGATTGCCGTTCTCGCCGCCTTCACACTTCAGGAATACAAAATTGCCGGTGTGGTCGCCTTCTTCATGCTCATCGGTGAATTTATCGAAACCCGCACTGCGGAAGGTGCCCGCGCCTCGATCGAATCACTTATCAAACTGACCCCGACAAAGGCCCGTCTTATACTCGAAGGCAGCGAAAAGGAAGTGGCGGTGCACGAACTCAAGGTCGGTGACCGCATCCGAATCCGCCCGGGTGACAACATCCCCGCCGATGGGAAGGTTGTCAGTGGAGAAGCCTCCATCAACCAGGCCAACATCACCGGTGAGTCCATACCTGTCGACAAGAAAACAGGTGAGGAAGTGTTTGCCGGAACTGTGAACCTGACCGGAATGCTTGAGGTCGAGGTCACCCGCGCCGGACAGGACACCACTCTCGGCAAAGTCAGAAATCTCATCCTTGCCGCCGAGAAAACCCGCCTTCCGATCATGCGCATCATCGACCAGTACATCGGCTACTACACGCCGCTTGTTCTGGTCATAGCCGCCATGGTCTGGGTCTTCACCGAGGAGCCGCTCAGAGTTATTTCCGTCCTGGTCATGGCCTGCCCGGCCGCGTTTATTCTGGCCTCGCCGACCGCCATGGTCGCATCGCTTTCCGCCGCCGCCCGACTGGGGATCCTCATCAAGAATGTCGGTGACCTCGAATCTGCAGCCAAACTCAATGCCCTTGTTTTTGACAAGACCGGAACACTGACATACGGCTCGCTGGCCGTCAGTCGCCTTTCTCCAGTGGACGGTGTGACGCCGGCCGAGCTGTTGCGCACCGCTGCCTCAGCGGAAAAGTTCAGCAATCACCCCACGGCCAAGGCCCTTCAGTTTCTTGCCGGGGAAGCCGAGCTCAATCTCCCGGATCCAGCAAACTTCAAGGAGTTCGCCGGTCAGGGAATTCAGGCACAGGTGGATGGCCGGCAGATTCTTGCCGGAAGGTCCAGCTGGCTCAAAGAACAGGGACTGCCGGAATCCATCGATGCGGATCTCCCGGAGGAGGAAAAGGAAGGTGCCAGTCTGATGTTCATTGCCGCTGATGGCAGGCTGCTTGGCTGGATTGCCCTCCAGGACCGGGTTCGCGATGAGTCGCGCGAGTCCCTAAGCCTTCTCAAGGACTGCGGCATACGACGTATTGCCATGGTATCCGGCGACCGCAGGCCTGTCGCCGAAAAGGTCGCCGCCGAGATCGGCTGTGAGGAGGTTGCTGCTGAATGCCTCCCTCAGGACAAGGTCGAGTTCGTCCGTGCCATGCGTGAAAAGGGCTATCGGACTGCCGTGGTTGGTGACGGTGTCAATGACGCACCGGCACTTGCTGCGGGTGATATCGGAATTGCCATGGGGGCTGCTGGCAGCGAGGTTGCCATCAACACCGCGACCATTGCCCTCATGAACAACGACCTGCGACGCATCCCGTTTCTGGTGCAGCTCTCACGGAGCACAAGAGCCATCATCAACCAGAATTTCCTTTTCGGAATTCTTTTCATATTTGTCGGCGTGACCTTTGCCGCATTCGGGTATATCAACCCGATTGTGGCGGCGCTCCTCTACAACTTCGGATCGCTTGTTGTCATCTTCAACAGCGCCCGGCTTGTCAGACAGGGAGAGCACCTCGAGCCGTTCATCAATCAGAATCAGGACACTTCTGAAGCCGCCGCAGTTGAATCAACTCCTGCCAGCGCTTAACCTGTCCATTGAATCCACCCGATATGGTCGAACAACTTTCATCAAAACAGGGAACAGCGGATCAGAAATCCGCTGCCCCGTCTGCATCCGGGGACGTGGTCGTTTCCGTCAGAGGCCTGACCAAGGTCTTCAAGGACTTCTGGGGCCGTCCCAAGGCGAGGGCTGTCAACGACGTATCCTTCGACATCAAAAGAGGACAGATCTTCGGGCTCCTGGGTCCCAACGGATCCGGCAAATCCACGACGGTGAAGATCCTCCTGGGACTTCTTTACCCGACAAAGGGACATGTGGAAGTCTTCGGGCACTCACCACGCCACGTGCAGACCAAGTCGAGAATCGGCTATCTTCCTGAGGAGTCATATCTCTACCGATACCTGGATTCACGCGAAACAGTTGATTTTTTCGGCAGTCTCTTTGATCTCCCAAAAGACGAACGCCGGCGCCGCACCGAGCAGCTGCTGGAAATGGTCGGACTGAAAAACGTCCAGCGACGGACTGTCGGGGAATTTTCCAAGGGGATGCAGCGCCGTATCGGTCTGGCGCAGGCCCTGATCAATGATCCTGATCTCGTTATCCTGGATGAGCCGACCGCAGGTCTCGATCCGATCGGCTGCCGAGAGGTCAAGGACCTGATCCTCGCACTTGCCGCAAGAGGCAAAACGGTCATTCTCTCCAGCCACCTTCTCTCGGACGTCCAGGACGTCTGCGATCAGGTTGTGATTTATTACGGCGGCAAGATTCAGGCCCAGGGAACCATGAATGAACTGCTGAGCGAGCCTGACTCACTGCAGATCACTGTCCCGGCATTGTCGAGGGAAGCCATGGATCGTGTTCTGCAGACCATGAAATCCGTCATCGCGGAAAAAGACATTCACCTCGATACACCGACCCAGGATCTCGAGAGTTACTTTCTCAAAGTCGTTGAGAAGGCACGGTCCACTGACGCTGCGACTTCCGGTGCGACCTCCGGCAATCAGGTGGCCGAGTATCTCCGCGGCGAATCGACCGCGGATCGCGGTGCCCGGATTCTTGAGCGACTGGCTCGACCGGACGCACCTGCTGAAGTCGAATCGCCGAAACCCACCGAGGAGGAAATCGCCCGCGAAAAAGAGCAGAAGGCTAACCAGAAGCTCGGCGATCTCACACGCAGGGATGATGTGCCTGCCGAACAGGCTGCTCCGGCTCCCGATCCGGCAAAGCTTTCCAGAGAATCCATAGAAAAAGCCAACGAGAAATTATCCGGGCTCCTTGGGAAGAAGGATCCGGAGAAAAAAAATGAGGATGATAAATCCTGAAGTGGCAGTTATGACCACGGCCACCATTGGGCCTGGTGGTCAGAGTTGAGTGACACATATCCTGTGCAGAAGATCCGATCCATAGCCTCATTGACTGTCAAGGGCGCTGTTAAGCAGAAGCTTATTGTCTTTCTCGCGGCAGCTCTCCTGGCGGGTGTGTTTTTTCTTCCGGCACTCATTCGCCATGATGAGACAGCCGTTGGTTTCACTCAGATCATCCTCAGCTACACCCTTACCCTGGCCACCATCATCCTCGGCACGGTGACCATATGGCTTGGATGCAGTTCAATTTCCCGTGAGCTTGAAGAATGTCAGATGCAGGTGCTGGTTACCAAGCCGGTGGCACGCTGGCAGATCTGGACGGGAAAGCTCCTTGGAATCTCGGTGATCAATCTGATTCTCATGCTCTTCTGCGGAGTTATCGTTTACGGGGTTCTGAGTTACAAGTCCGGTGAGCTTCCCGAGGACCAGCAGCAGTTTCTCAGGGAAAAGATCCTTGTCGCACGCGGCTCAGTGACCGAAGAGGTCCCGGATTTCCAGCCCATCATCGAAGAGGAATTCCAGACCAGGGTGCGTGAGGAGGACATCCCGGAAACGGAGTGGCAGGCCGTGCGTCAACACCTGCGGTCAGCCATCATCAATGATTACCAGACAGTCCGCCCCGGCTCGGCCCGACTGTGGAAGCTCGATTTATCCGGTAAGCAGAAATCTCTCAAGGGCCGCCCGCTTTTCGTCCGTCTCAAAATACAGACGCCGGATTATCTTCAGAATGAAGAGGACCCCAATGTCTATCCCACTGTGTGGCAGGTCGGGGAACCCACCAGCGATGGCTACCGGGTGCGCCCCATGGACCTCCCGGTCGGGGTATGGCACGAATTCGCCATTCCTGAAGACAACATCAGGGAGGACGGCACTCTCTATCTCTCCGTTCAGAACATGAGTTCCACACCGCTATTCTTCCCGGTGGACGAACCGCTCGAAGTCCTCTACCGCGAGAGCGGATTTTTCATCAATTACCTCCGCGGTCTCGGGATTCTTTTCTTCTGGCTGACGCTGATAGCGATTCTTTCACTGACCGCCAGCTCGTTTCTGTCCTTTTCCGTCGCGTCTTTCTTCTGTCTGACGGCACTTTTTGTATTCTTCAGTCGTGGCGCTGTGGAAGGTGTTCTCGAAAACAACACAATCCTCGGCATCGACTACAATGATTCGTCCGGCCCGCGGAGATATTATCCCATTGTCGATGCTGTTGGACTGCCGTTTTTCCAGGCAATGAAGTTCGGACTGGATCTGGTGGCCGACTTTTCGCCGATTGAGTCACTCAGCAACGGCCGGAGTGTGACATGGGGACAGTTCTTCAAGGCCTTTTTTCAGATAGTGATGCTTATCGGCGGTATCATCGGCCTGTTCGGCATCACAATTTTCCAACGACGGGAAATTGCCACTGCACAGGGCAAATGAATGATCGAACCCCAAAAGCAAACGTGTTGAGTTGATGGCAGCCCTGCAAAACAGACTTTTCCGTCCGGCACTGGTGATCATCATCGTGCTGTGTCTGCTGGTGTCCGGACTGACACAGAATGCCCTTAATGACAAGCGTGAACGCATGGGGCTGACCCGCACCAGTGAACCGCTGAAGAACGCGCCCCCGCTTCTGGCTTTCAGCACGGTGGCGCTCGGCGGGTTCCGTGGACTCATTGCCAACAGCCTCTGGATGCGTCTGTACGATCTCCAGATGGATGGGAAATACTTTGAGTTTGTCCAGCTGAGTCACTGGATTACCCAACTGCAGCCGACTATCCCGGAGGTGTGGATCCATCTTGCATGGAATCTTGCCTATAATGTCTCCGTCAAATTCGAGGATCCCAGGGAAAAGTGGCCATGGGTTCGCCGCGGCATCGAACTGCTGCGTGATGGAGGGCTCCGATACAACCCCAACAGTGTCAATCTCTATCGTGAACTCGCATGGCATTTCCAGCACAAGATGGGCATGGATCTCGATGCCGGGCACATGTATTACAAGGAAATCTGGTCCAATATATTTTCCGATGTGCTGGTGGACGGCAAACCTGACCTCGAGGGACTCATCAATCCCGACACTGACGGGGACCGGCAGAGACTCGAGCTGCTCCGGGAAAAGTTCAAGATGGATCCGGTCATCATGAAGATGGTGGATGATAATTACGGCCCGCTTGAATGGAGACTTCCCGAGACCCACGCCATTTACTGGGCCGTCGCCGGCATGGAAAAAGTCCGTGCCCAGTATCAGAATGACCCCACCGGTTTTGAGCATGTCCGGAATGACGAATATATCAAGCTTCGGAGGGTGGTCTATCAGTCGATGCAGCTTGCTTTCCGCCGTGGAAGACTTATCCCCATCCGCGATGCGGGAATGTTTGACTTCGGTCCGAATATCGACCTTGTTCCCAACGCCGACAAGGCTTTCCGGGATATGATGTCCGCGGAAACAGAGGAGTGGCGGGAGCATATCAGGACCGGTCACGGGAACATGATTGCTGAAGCTGTCTACTTCTCTTTCACCCAGAACCGCAAGGAAGAAGCGCGCAAGTGGTTTGAGATGCTCAAAGCCGACTATCCCGAGAAGGTCGAGGAAGGTAAATCCATGGAGATGTTCTGCGTTGAACAGATCAGTGAAATTCTCAACGAGACATCCCGTGACAGGGTTCGCGCCCTCCTCGAAGGTGTGATCTCCACCGCCTATTACAACATCGCCATCGGCGAGGACGCTCAGGGTGTGAATAACCTCGCCCTCGCTGAAAAGGCCTATGCAAAATTCCTCAGGGAAACCGCGGTGCCTGAGGGTGATTCGCAGGAGGGACGGATTGTACTCCCCGAATTTTCGCGGATTCGCGGCACTGTGCTCAAAAGTCTTCTCGACCCGGATACCAGTCCGTGGGGGCCGGAGCTGAGGGCTTACCTCCGCTCAGAACTTGGACTCGTCGGGCCTCAGCCTGAACCCGTTGATGACAGTTCCGGGAGCGACATTCAGGGTGATGACAATGCCGGATCAAATGACGAAGTCCGCTCGCCGTCATTGCTGCAGCAGTGATGGATGTTTTTAATATCCTGCTTTTCCTGTGATCTCCTCCATCACTGGCTTCCTCAGGTCAATCCCGCCATGGCCCCGTGGGCGAAGCCTCCCATGAATAATCCTCCACTTTACATCTCAATCAGGCCCCTTATCCTTCTTCCATGGCTGACAATGAATTGAGTGGCCGCGTTATCGTCACCTATGGCCGAAGTCTTATAGCGCTGATGATTGCCCGTTCACTCGGAGCCCGCGGGATAGAAATCATCGGGTGCGATGACGTTGGGATGACCGTTCTGTCTTTCTCGCGCTACGTGGAGGAGACTCATATATACACCTCTCCGGACAAGGATGAGGAGAGGTTTATTGAAGATCTTGTCAGAATAGTCCGTGAGAACCGACCTGATGATGACCGTCCTTATGTGCTCATTCCGGGATTTTATGAAGCGAAGCTCATTGCCAGGCATCGTTCCCGCTTCGAGGACCTCATCACGGTGGCGTGTCCGGATTATGAATCAATAGATAGTGTTGATCCCAAGGATCACCTTGCCCGGACCGCGATCGACCTGAATCTGGAGATACCCAGAACATGGCTGCCAAAGAACGAACAGGATCTTCGTGACGCGGAATCAGAGATGAATTTTCCGCTGTTCATTAAACCCCCTGATGATGTTGGCGGCCGGGGGGTTTCAAGAGTTGATGACATGGATGAGCTGGTAGAGGCATTCAGGCATCTTCAGAAGCGTTACCGGGGAAAACAACTGCTCGTTCAGCAGAAGGCAACGGGCGTGGATTACTGCTACTGCGGGCTTTTCAACAGGGGCGAACTTGTGGCCAGCATGGTCTACCGCAATCTCCAGAAGTTTCCCAATGAAGCAGGGCCGGGAGTGCTGCGGGAAACAGTCGACAGTTCACTGTTTGATGAAATAGCCGGGCGTCTGATGAAACCTCTGAAGTGGCACGGCGTGGCAGAGATCGATTTCATGTGGGATGGCGAGGCTGAAACAAAGCCGCTGATGATCGAAGTGAATCCGCGATTCTGGGCCGGACTTGACCATTCCATCCAGTCGGACATCGACTTTCCATGGCTTTTGTTCCGGATGTTCACAACAGGGGATGCCGGACCGGTGCCAAAGGCGCGGGTCGGGAAGAAGACCAGCCTTCCCGGACTCTCCACCCTGGCAAGGCTGGAAAGTCTGTTCTCATCATCCATCCAGTTTGACGACCTCGAAAAATCGTGGCCCAAAATTGTCGGCAGTTTCAAGCAGCACCACATGCGTGATGCCCTTGATGTCTTCGCCGATGCCGTCAAGGACAGCTTCAGTATCGACAGGGGAATTTCAAGGTTTCAGAAGATGGCCGAGGAAATGGAAGGGGCTGAAAATGTTCTCTACAGTCAGGATGACCCCATGGTCGGACTTGGTGTTCTCTTCATCTTCGCTTCCCTGATCCGGCACGGGAAGCTTCCTCCGGAAATAACCAGATAAATATCTCCTGCTGCCTATGGCTGATAAACCCAGAATCGGCTTTACCACCAGCAATGACCGTTTTGATATGCTTCATCGGCTGATCGGCTGGTCTATTTCTCTCTCAGGGGGAAATCCGGTGCGGATACGCACTAACGGGACAACCGACCCCGGGAATGTGGACGGCCTCATCATCGGCGGGGGCACCGACATACTCCCTGTCCGATACAGCAGTCAGCCCGATCCCCTCTATAAATACGATCCACAACGGGATGAGATGGAGATCAGTTTGCTGGAGACCGCTGACAAACTCGGCATTCCTGTTCTCGGGATTTGTCGCGGAGCCCAGATGCTGAACGTTTACCGGGGTGGATCCCTGCACATGGATGTCGCAAAGGTCTTTCAGAAAGCCACATACCCGAGAGGGGACATCGCCCGAATTCTCTACCGCAAACCGATACAGATCGCCCACGGATCATTGCTGTCCCGCATCTTTCAGATGCCAAGCATTCAAGTCAACTCCATGCACAGACAGGCCATTGACAGAACCGGCAGTGATCTCGTGGTCAGTGCGTACGAGCACAACGGCAGCATCCAGGCCGTGGAAGATCCCAAGCACCCGTTTATCATGGGAGTTCAGTTCCATCCTGAAGCTCTGATTTACCGTCGGTCATTCCGGCAGCTCTTTGCCCGTTTTATTGAAGCCGCGCGGGGCAGAGGCCGGCTTTGATCCGCCCTTCATTTTCTCTCCAGCCATGGGCCGGTCGCCTTGATCTGCTGCCTGCAGCGATTTCCGGGATGAAACCGCACTGCAATCACACGGATTCGAAACCGGTTTTCTGCACCCTTGGCTTGATTTTGTGACCTTTATTCTGGGATGGTAGGGAAGAATTACACTTCCCCTTCGGGGCAGGGACTAACTGAGCGGAGCGCATGGTGAACCGGCATAGACAGAGTCAGTGCTTTTTCCGGCCGAAACAGGTGTTGACCTGTCTCATGCTGGTGCTCGTTGCCCTGCCGGCATTCCCGGAGATCTACCGTGTCCGTCCCAACGACAATCTGACACGCATCGCCGAACAGTTTGGAACAACGCCTCTGGCTATCGCCCGCGCCAACAAAATCTCTATTTACGACGTGATTGTCCCGGGACAGGTCCTGACCATTCCCGAGGAAATCATGGAAGGACGTGAACGGTTTATCTCCTACAAGGTCAGAAAAGGGGACCGGCTATCTGATCTTTCGGCCCGGTTTGGCGTGCCACTGTCAACTATCGCCCGGGACAACAACCTGACCAATGCCAACCGCATCCGGGTCGGGCAGCTGCTGAAGATTCGCCAGTCTGATAGCGGGACGACAGCCCAGCTCCGCATACACAGGGTCGATGCAGGGGAGTCCCTCTCATCCATCGCTGATGAGTATGGAACTTCCGTTCAGGATATCGTCCGGGTCAACTCGCTGAAAAATGCCAACCTCATCCAGCCGGGTCAGCTGATCCAAATTCCTTCGGGCGCGAGCGGCAAGGTCATTAATCCCTACCTCGATCTTCCCTATGAAATCAGGCAGCAGCTGGAACTTCTCCGGTTCAACAGTGGAAAATGGCAGCGCATAATGATTCATCATACCGCGACCGATGTGGGAAGCTTTGAGTCCATCGACCGATTCCATCGTGAAAAGAGAGGCATGGTCAATGGCATGGCCTACCACTTCCTCATAGGAAATGGCCGGGGACTGGGCGATGGCGAGATTGTGATTGGTCCGCGATGGAAGGCTCAGCTCGATGGAGGACATACCGCCATACCATGGTTGAATGCGACTTCAATTGGAATATGCCTTGTCGGCAATTTTGAGAAAAGTCGTCCGACGACCCGCCAACTGCAGCAGCTCTCGGCGCTGTCTCGCTTTCTCATGGCCCAGTGCGGTATTCCCAAGAGCAACCTGATCACTCACAAGATTGCCTATCAGAAGGTATCGGGCTATTCCACTGTCTGCCCGGGACGCTATTTTTCACTCTCCGATCTGAAGGACGACATATGATATGCTTCCTCCGGATCACCGGCACGCTGTGTGGTTTTGAGTTAAATTCTTTTTTCTGATGTTTACGGGACTGGTAGAGGAATCGGGTGCAGTGCACTCGCTGGATGCAACGGGCGGTGTCATCCGTCTCAGGATCAGATCAGGAGTCTGTTCTCAGGATGCTGCCATTGGCGACAGCATTGCTGTGAATGGCGCATGTCTCACCGTGGTGGCCATAGCGGGTATTGGTGTTGGCTCCACTGGTGACAATGAGGATGGAGATGGCCGGCTTCTGGAGTTTGATGTGCTGGAAGAAACCATGCGGCGCACGGGTTTTGCTTCATTCAAACCGGGCACACCGGTGAATCTTGAACGATCACTGAAGGCTGGAGACCGCCTTGGGGGGCACTTTGTCACCGGCCATGTTGACCAGACCGGCCTGGTGGATCTCTTCGAAAAGCAGGGTGACAATCACTGCCTCCGTATAAAGCTGAGTGACCGGACCTCGATACGCTACGTTGTCGAAAAGGGGAGTATTGCCGTAGACGGCATCAGCCTGACCGTGGCTGAAGTCGGTGAAGACTCGTTCACTGTCTGGATTATTCCGCATACCCTCGAAGTAACCAATCTGCGCGCCCTGAGCGAGGGAGACCCGGTGAACCTTGAGTTCGACATGATTGGCAAGTATGTGGAGAAAATGCTGGCAGCGAGGGTATCCACATGATTATTGAGAACCGCGCAGAAAACCAGTTTGCCTGAGCGGGTTGACCCTCATCACGGCTGATTGTCCTGCTCCTCCCCTCCTTTGAACAAGTGTGGATTATTATTGATGAATGAGCTGATCCACCTCTCAAGGAAAGACTTGTTACCCTGTGTTTTAATATATCCATATCCAAGGGTCGCGATAATGGACGCACCCGCCGTGTCAACAATGAGGTCCCACATAGTGTCGGTCAGCCCGGATGGATCCCCCAGCATTTCCTTCTGCATATTCATGTCGAAGAGGTTATCCATGCCGAATTCAAAGATTTCCCAGAGTGCACCGACACCGACGGCGAACATGAATGCAAACAGGGAAACGAAACCAGGTTTGAGGTGCACACCAATCTCCCGCGTTTCATTGAGCGAATGCACCAGCATGAATCCGATGATGCCGAGCAGAAATCCGGATCCGGCATGCAGAACGATATCCCACCACCAGAATTTGGCGTAGTATCCCTGGATTTCCCCGAAAAACAGGGACGCGATCACAAAGACAATGGAGGCCAGTGCGAATTCCGGCGGGATGTAGACCCGGAAGCGCCGCACGAGTATCTGGGGCAGGAAGGTTATGACAATAATCGCCAGGGTGGTGAATGCGGCGAACCATTGTTTCTGTAAAAGCTCCATGACCAGACCCATCGCCAGAATCAGCTGAAGCGTTCTGGTCAGTCTGCTGTGGATCACGGATTGCTTCATTGTGCTTTTATATTTGAATGAACCGCCGGTCAATGCAGGGACGGGACTGTGAGACCGTCCATGGGTCCTGATGTTCTAAAGATTAAGGAAAATGATGAGGATCACAAGTGAATCAGGGGCGGTTCATTTTGTTCCACTGCCGTTCCCGTTTCCATTCCTGTCCGATCTGAACCACTCTCCCGGAGCGAGAGGGTTGAGCAGAACGCGGGGGATGATGTAGCGCGGTTTGATACTGGGGGATTTGAGGTCGCCGGTGATCTCGTAACAAAGGCCTTCTGAAACCGGCGAGAGGGTGAGGTTGAGAAGTCGTTCCACAGGGTTCTCTGCCTGGAACATCCTTGCCCTCGCCGTGGCATCAATTTCTCCACTGGTGGTCAGCTGACCTTCAAGGTTGATGCCGAACTGCGTGCCGTCAAAACGGCATTTGCGAAACTGTATGGTTCCGCCATTCAGTTCAAAGTCCATGGTGGCCCGATTGATCCGTGAATGCCCGATCCCCTTGATGATCGAATCCATGGTCTGGCTGAGACGGCCGAATACCGGAATGTCCCAGAGGACCCCGTCTTCGATGATGACAGTTCCTTTCCCGGACCATGTATCCGGGGACTGGGCCCTGCCTGCATCAATCCGGATGTTAAAATTGGCAAGGCCCTGGATTTCGGAGTCCTGTTTGAATTCTTTTGAGAGAAGTCGTGTATCAATTTCGAGGCCGCTGGCCTGCATGTGGATGGCCGGGTCGTCCACTGTGGCGAAATCCAGCCCGAGGTCAACAAGAAGGCTGCCGTCATATCCATGACACCGGAATTTCTCAAAGTTCAGCCTCGTGTCAGTCCAGTGAACCATCGTGGAAAAATTCTGGAAGCCCAGTTCTTTGAAAGAAATAACCGGGCCTGACACTGACAGGTGAATATCCGGTTTGACTTCATTCATAAATTCCAGGGAGCCATTGCCGGCCCAATGCGCGGGTTCCTCCAGATCATAGGGCGCAATAAATGACTTGGATTCCCCGGATATGAGTGAAGCGGCAAAAGATGGACGGCAAAGCGCTCTCATATTATCGAAAGACAGTGACCGGCGATTCCATTCGAGGGAAACCGACCCCGCACTGACTGATTCTCCTCCGGCTTCCACCAGCGCGTTCGAGACATCCAGCCTCTTCAGCCGGTCCAGGTAGTTGATTTCAGCCTCCAGTCTGTCAAGATTGACATCATTCCATGTGATGGAATCATGCGATACCTTTCCGGTAATTGTGCCGTGGCCTTCGTCCCATGGTCCCCCAACGATCACATTTCCAACCATCGGACCAGATTCCCGGATGCGGTCAAAGTAAAGATCAGCATTTTCATCAAAAAGTGGTCTCAGCGACGCGGCGCGTATCGGCCCTTTGAGATCCACTGTATACAGTCCCGTGTCGTTGTTCTGACGGAACTCGAGGTCCAGCGGTCCGTCCAGACGCTCCACCTTCACTGGCGACAAGTACCACCAGTCATCCCGGTAGGAATAACTCCCCTTCAACGTCTGAAACGGGATCATTTTGAAATTGCCCGATCCCAGTGAGAAGCTCCCGTGAAAATTGGCTTCAGTGGAGAACCACTGCATCAGGCTGTCGATGGAGATGGACTCCGGCATTGGTGCCGGACCGATAGTGAAAACGGTTTCCGGCGCCTCGTCCCAGTGAATTCTTCCTGCGACCTCCTTGACTTTGTCTGGAAGCAGAGGAAGCCACCGTTTGACATCTGTATCCGACTCGCCGGTTAATCGCAGTGTGCTGTCACCCAGCTCGGTCCCAATGCGGATGGATTCCGAGTCGGTGACTTTGAGCTGCAGCTGGGCGGTCCATGGACTGGATATGTCATTGCCTCCGACTGCAATGGCCATGTCCCCAACTGGAATCGACCGGCAGGACAAGGTGGAGAATTCGGCCGTCAGCTCCGGGACAGCCGCGCGTATTCGCGATACCCATGCCGCTGGATCAGTGTCTGTCCCGATTTTGATGAGTTGTTTGATGCCGGTCGTGGATGCTGTCGGGATTCGGATAGTCGATCCGGCAATCTCAATATCGGAAAGGCCAAGAAAATCCCATGAAACGTGGATGCTGAGATCCGTTTGCCCTCCGGCGTCATCCGGGGAGTGCAGTCGGGCAGCCGAAATCGCGAGATTCTCGGAATCGATCCCAATCGATTCAAGCCTGAGAGCAATGCATTCAAATCCGGACTGGATATTCCAGTTGGCAATGTCCATCCAGTCTGATTCCGATCCGTTGCGGATGGCGTCGATATAGACTTCCGGGTAGTCGGCCCATGCGGGTGTCTCTCCCCCGATGAAGGCCTCATTGGCTGATACGGAGGTTCTGATGCGTCGGGGTCTCACCCCGTGTGGATCCAGCCATAGTTCCGCTTCCAGATTCAACTGATCGAGGCTGTGGAGATCTCCAGCCGGAAAGCTGACGCTGCGGACATGGATGTCCGTCACGATATCCGGCTCCTCTTCCTCCTTTGCCCGGGGGGATAACCGGGTGCTGAGTGCAATCCCTGCGAGGGTCGCCCAGGGCAGATCAAGGCGCTCAAGCTCGATGGACGAGGACGCGTTGATTGTATGGGGCCGAAGGGCGTCGCCATCCAGTCTGATGGAAATCTCCGGAGTGGCCCGGCTCATCATCGACTGAAATTCATCCGATGACTCCATCCATTTGCCGACACGGGAGAGCAGGGTGGTGCCGTCCTCACTCTCAGGCATGGCATCAAGGGCGGCCCATGCATTGGTCACGGTCCCGGAAAAATTTATGGACCCACGGTCAAAATCCCCGCTGAACTGTTCAACTCTGGTCACCTGGGCTTCATTGAAATCAATCTGAGCCTGGATGTTCCGACAGAGGGTCCAGGTATTTCTGTTTCCCATCGGTCCATTGGTGGATGAAAGGAGCAGAGCCCCTGATTCAATCTGCAGTCCGCTGGGTCTGAAACCGGAGAGCCCCATGGCGTAGCGGAGGCGCGCCGTGTCGAATGCCAGATCGATCTGCCCCTGACTGCCCCGGCTCGAAATATTACCGGATCGAATGTATATCCCGGAAAGTATGTTGAAATGGAGGGATTCAAATTCGACAACCATGCCCTTCTGGTTGGCAATCCGGGTTATCTTCGGGTGCAGGAATTCAGGGACCCCGAAGATATTGAGCCAGCCGAGCACGAGAAGAGGGGGAAGGAGGACGAAAGCCGCAAAAAGCCTCAGAAGCATGCGCCATTTTGCACACTTCCGGCGGGGTGGTTTCTGCGATGGCGTTTCCTCTGCCTCAATCGAATCCATGGTCTATGGTCCCGGATCGGGAGCTGACTGGCCCCCGGGAGCTTTCAGCGGTACATTAAAGAAATCTCGTCCACAGTGGACAGCTTGTCCACCAGTTCAGCATCAAAATTAAAGACGTAATCTCCCTCCGGAAATGATCTTGAGGCGTAAATGCCACGGCGGGGCGATCGTTTTCCGAAACGTATCTGGTGGGTTGATCCATCTGTGGTGGTGATTTGGAGTCTCAGCCCTGAACCGGCATCGCCGGAGATCTCCAGTGCCTCAAGTGACCCGGGGCCGAATCCCCGCCAGGAATCGACCCTGTAATCCGCAAGTGAACTGCAGAAATTGTCGAGCGCCTCAGCTTCCACCGTGCCAATGCCGGCCCATGAACCCGTCTCACGGTCCCGTGTGTAGGAGATATTCCCGACTGGTGACTGCCATCGCAGACCGGATATCCTCGAGCCGCTGGAGATTTCCGGGAAGAGCTCGGGGGCTCTGAGCCTGTGAATATCCCTCGGCAGGGATAGGGCGTCGGCCGGCTCCAGGGTATAGACCCGATCCGCCCGGTTGTGAGCTGCATGGACGATCTGATTCTCCTGATCGAGTGTCCCCAGTCGCAACTGCGCCACAAGGACTTCCTCTCCGGTATCGCCGGTTTTGGCCATGAATGAATAGACGGCCCGTGGCGGTGCCAGACCAACCTGCGCCGCATCCTGCCAGTCGATATCAGGAAAGGATTTGATCTTCATCCGCGATGCCAGTTTGAGCGTGTCCTCAATCACCTTGGGGTCAGCCATGACCGGTTCCGGAAGTGATGGACTTGTCACCATCCACTGTGAACCCGGCTCCCGCCGACTGATGGAAAAGGACGGGCCGTTGAAAATTTCAACCTTCAGTGTGGTCAGTATATCCGGAGAGAACAGAAGCATTTGTCTGTCACGGAAGGTGTCGACTCCACCGGTCCATGGTTTGAACGTATCCTCCGTGACTATCGCTCTCAGCTCCGACTCTGAATCCTCAACGAGGAAAAGTGGCGGCTGGTCCTCACCTTCATCTGATACATCCTCTTCAGGGCGGATTATCAGGAACCACTCAAGGCGGCGGTCTGATCCATTGCGGGTCGAAAGTGTCATGCCGAATACCTTCTCCATTTCAAAAGTATCCCCGGGCTGGCGGTATTCAATGGCCTGGGACTGTCCCATGGCCTGGAGTTTCTGCTCGATGCTCAGATGAGCGGCACTCTCCATCATTGGCGAGGCGATCTGCCAGAGAGTGGTCACTTCATCCCGGGCAAGCCTGACCGGTTCCTTTCCCGGTGACTCCACTGTTATCGACGTGATGGATGGCGGGGCAATTTCAATGAATCGTCTGTCCTTCCAGTAGGGAGGAGGCTGGGTAGCCATCACCAGCAGTTCATATGGGGCCAGTCCGATGGCATTCTGCCCCTCAATCCGGGCATAGACATGTTCCCGGTCATCCATCTCCCTGCCAAGTTCCAGTATCACCGGTGAAGTGGCATTCACC
>JAUIAG010000417.1 GCA_030425355.1 Verrucomicrobiia bacterium | reverse complement strand
ACATCCTCGCCAGGTGCAGCATCGAAGAAAATGTCCGGACCATTGAGCACGATCTGAACGCTGCCAAGCCGCCGTCCGACATAGCCGCCATCCACTCGGTATCCGCTCATGACTCCGCTGTCATTGATATCGGTCACCAGGTAGTTGATTGCAGCAGGATATCCATTCTCAATATCCCGCAGGCCGGCAATGGAGTTCGGTGGTGGAATCGATGCCGGATGAAGCGGTGTGTAGTCGAAGAATGGTCTGAGTTCAATGCGCCCGGCTCCCGTTGAAACAGCTGGAAAACTGCCGGTCGCAAGGAGAATATGGCCCAGATCATTGAGCTTTTTCGGTGCGGTGCCGAGGGGATCGAACTGAGTGCCGTTCGTGCTGTAAAAAGGACCGCTGTAGCCGCCGGAGCCGGATACCAGGTTGCCAATCGTGCTGGCGTTGATATTGAAGTCCGTGAATCGGACGGAAGTGACATCCGGGGGGATGGGGATGGTGTAGACACCGGGACCGGGGAATGCGTAGTCGGCCGATGGGAGGTAGAGCCTGACCGTGTTGCTTCCTTCAACGCCGATCACCTGGCCCTTATCGTTGATATGCGGAGTATTCAGAGCCCCTGTTGGAAGAACCGTGATACTGTAGTTTGGAGCTGCGGATGAAAAAAAAGCAGTCAGGGAAAGAAGGCTGAAAGCTGCAGACAACAAAGGATGGGACATCAAATCAGGTGCGGGACGTAGTTTCGGCATTATTTTAGCCCTGAAAAATCAGGATGTTCGGACAATTGGCAATGGACGATATTGATGAAGCCTCCAGTCCGGGTTTAATAAAATGTCAGGAAATCACTCCCTCACAGAGCTTTCATATTAGCTATGGAGATAGTGAGGGCAAGCGGATTTATTGCGGAAATGATTTTCAGCAATCATCGGAAACACCGCAAAAAGGAACCCGTTCAATCCAACTGAAAGGATAACGGCCGCATCCACGACAAAGCTTTTTACCGCAGCTCCGCTTCAAAAGAGGAGGAGGGATGCGATGATGGCGACTGCAGCGACAGGCTAAATTACGCCTCCAGCCACGGAGCCCCCGGAGATGACACTCGGAATCAGCCAGATGACTTACAGCGATATCAACAAAGGGTGAATTATCATTTCTCTGTCGAAAAGGAAAAGGAATGTTGGTCGGGTTGATCGATTGTCTCCGGAGTCCTTTATCAGCTAATTCGCAAACAAGTTGGAGATTTTCCGCCCGATACTAAATCTGGAGCAGCATTTGATGCCATCCTCCTCCAATACGGGTAACTTGGAGCGGAGTGGCGACCACCAGTACGTCGACAACAGGGGAAATTTTGAGATCACCTTCAGCAGTGATGATCCGTTCATTCGAGCCATCCTCAACAGGCTCGGAAATATCAAAAAAAATTTAATGTGATGAAGGTGCAGTCTTTCTATCCTGAGATTCATCGGGAAAGTGCCGTCCGTCCTCAGCCTCATCGGGTCTGATGAACAGCTCATCAAATCAGTAATCCACTGCCGGATTGGATCAGCTGACTGATACTCCGAGGGCCGGCCATTGGCGAAAAGGTGCAGGCAGTGATTTCCCTCTGCTCAGAAAACGCCTTTTTCGTGGACATAGATTAGATCGCCACTCTCAAGCACAGGATTATCGGCCTGTCCCATGATAATTTCATACACATTGACTTCGATGATCCTGACCCCGCCTTCGGTCTGCCTCCGTATGACAACCTTTCTCATATTTGCCTGCCCGGAGAATCCCTCAGCATGGGCGATTGCGTCGAGCATCAGTTTTTTCATGATTTGACCCGGTATGGCTGTCCGGAGACGTAGCCAGACGAGGCCGCAAATGCGCCTGGGATCGAGGGCGCGACTATGGCATCCACCGTGCCGGTCTGGTGCTGGCGCAGGATGTATTTGTTCATCTCCTTGTCCTTCTCGGCAAAGACGATGTAGTCCTTCAGGAAGGCGAGCACCTGCGGGATGGCGCAGAAGCTCTTCACCTTGTCCTCCAGGCGGCCGGGAACATCAACGGGGAACGGGTTTTCCAACCCGCTTTGAAAGGAGGGCGGACATTCCTGTCCGCCTTTGCTAGAAGCCAGCGGACTCGAAAGTCCGCTGGCCTTTGAAAAGCCGCTCTCCAGTATGAACTGCCCATCGCGCAGTTTCGCCATCACGGCGGGTTGGAAAACCCGCCCTCCTTTTCTCGGCTTCCTCGCGGGACACAATCGTCCAACCGATCGCCTCGGCGTAGGCGAGGATCCGGGCTTGGACGGTTTTGTGTTCTCCGGGTGTGGGCACTCTATCTGTCCTTCTTGTTGTGCTGTTCCGTCGTCTTCACAGGTAGTAACCCTTTTATTGCCTTCAAGACCGCTGCGTTACTCTTTGCGGTGATGACTTTTTGTTGTGGTCCTTGGTGAGGCACTATCTCCGAGCCATCCGCCTCCGGCTACTCCCGGGCGACATACGTCCCGTCGAAGTAGCTCTGAAGGATGGGCCACAGGTAATTGGCGATCTCCCGGCCTTTTGTGAGGCCGACTTCGTTATCGGAGCGGATATGGTAGCCGCCAAGCAGGCGGGATTCGGCGGCCATGTTTGCGGTTTCGGTGAATGTGGGCATTCGCAGTGCCACATTACAGGATGCATGTTCCGGCGCGGTGATGGGCTTGCCGTCCTTTGTCTGCATTTCTACACAGGTGAACCCCTGTTCAGTCAATGCACCGGCCATCCGCTCCTCTATCACCCCGAATTGATCGCTTCCTGTAAACAGGCGAAGAATCTCGGCGCAGCCACCGCTGACGGTGGCGTGGCCCGAGGTGTAGCCGGGGAATGGCGGAGTGATAAATTCAGCGGGCGAGTAGGGAAGCCATTCACTGCCGGGACGGGTCACCACGCCTTTCCCGGGCCCTGCCCATGAGAGGATTTTCTCGTCCTTGTAGTAGACGTGGCGAACCAGGGTCATTGGCCGGCTGCTGTCGTAATAGCGTTTGGTATCCCAGCAGGAGATGAATGTATCGAAAGCGCAGTTGGCGACGGTGAAAAACAGCTTCACGTCGCGATCGAGGCTGTTTCTGTCACGCCGGCTCACGTCCTGCGCAAAGCGAAGCCAATGGCCGCTCTGTCCGGTTGAGCGGGGGCCGTCCCGCATGAATTCAACCAGTGCCTTCTGGGCCGGAGTGAGATTGGCATTCACTTCGACACATTCCGCCACCTCCTTTGCCAGCTCCTCGCTCCCGACCATGGGTTGCGGTCCGGGC
>JAUIAG010000416.1 GCA_030425355.1 Verrucomicrobiia bacterium | reverse complement strand
TGCCGGTCACGGCAAATTTGGTCATGCAGTAGGCAAAGCGGTCGGGAACCGCCACCAGCCCGCCAATGGAGGAGAGATTGATCACCGAGCCGTTCCGGCGCTCCACCATCCCCGGCAGAAAACGCTTCGTGACATTGAATATTCCCCGCACATTCACCCGGTAGAGCCGGTCCATGTCATCGCCGGATGTCTCCAGCATCTTCCCCACACTGCCGATCCCGGCGTTGTTCACCAGAATATCCAGAGCCCCGCCGGCCGAATGAACCCCGCCACTGACGCGATCGCAGTCGGTCTCCGAACTCACATCCAGTGCCCACGGCACCGCCTCCCCGCCCGCCGCCGTCACCATCCCGGCCGTTTCCACCGCTTTGTCCCGGTCCACGTCCGTCACATGGACCATAGCCCCCGCCTCCGCCAGTTTCCTCGCAATCTCCCGGCCAATGCCACTTCCCGCTCCTGTCACCAGAGCCCTCTTCCTACTCAAATCAAACATGTTTCGTTTCCGTGGATTTCAGCCTCCCATTATCCCATGCCTCACCGTTTCCATAAAGCCGGAACTCGCATCCACGCGCCTCGCACCACAAGGCGGACTGCACGGAATGTCACGATTCACGGCTTGTTTATCTCCGACAAATCATGTAAAAACCAAATGAATTCCAGTTTCCATGTATATTTCCATTTCCAGGAATCAGTTCCTGATCATCCTGTTCTGTCTGTTTTTCTGCGGGATCGGAATCGGAATCGGAATCGGTACCGGCCGCGTTGAGGCGGCCGCGCCTGCCGCGTTTGAATCCGTTGAGTTCGGGAACCGGATTGTGACTTTTGTGGAGAATTACTGCCTGGACTGTCATGATGGGGAAATCACCGAGGCGGGCCTTGACCTGGAGGTGCAGCTGGGTATGGAGGCCGCCCTTGCCGGCCGGCATCTGTGGATGGACGTGCTGGACCGCGTCGAGTCGGGGATGATGCCTCCGCCACGCAAACGGAATCAGCCATCGAGGGATGCACGCGCCGAATTTATTGCAGGCCTCCGGGCATTTCTGATGCTTCCGGAACCGGAGCATGGCGAAACTGATCCCGGCAAGCCGGTACTGCGCCGCCTCAATCGACTGGAATACAACAACACCGTCCGGGATCTGCTGGGACTTGGTATGGGAATGGACATCTTCATGTTCCCCGAACGGCTTCCGGTCGACAGAAAGTATTTCGACCCCGCTGCCGCGTCCTTTCCCGACCGCATGGAAATCTGGGTCCGGGAATACGGGGCCCGATACCCGGTGCTGCTCCCTGAATCCGGTCTCCCCGGCGATAACCGCGCGGCCCATGGATTCAATAACCGCGGGGACGCCATGAATGTCTCGCCGCTCCAGCTGGAAAAATACCTCGCTCTTGCCGGGGAAATTGTCGATGAGCCGACTCTGATTTTCCGGAGCCGGGTGTTTGCCGACTTCCTTGGGGTTGATCCCTCCACCCTGCCGCCCCCCGAAACGATGCAGACATCCGTGGGCATCAGGGTCTCGGAGCCCACTGAGTCGGACGGATCCTTCGCCCCCAATGACAACATACGAAGTGAATTTCCGGGATCCCACCTGAGCCTCGAGGCCTTCCGCCGCCGTCTGGAGGAGTCGGCAGCCGGGGGTGTCGCCGCCGTCTTCGGTGTGCCTTCTTCCATGAACAACGCCACCGTCGCGGGCAAGGGCGGACTGATCCGGGTGACCTGCGGCCCGGGAAATGCGCGACAGGTCACTGTCAACCCCAACCAGGACCTGTGGCTGGCATCCTTCTCCACGGCCCACGAGACCTCCGGATCCCACCTCATCACCAACAGGGACAAGGGACAGAAGGATTTTGAACTGACTCTTGAGGTCCGGGACGGTGATGAAAGAGAAGGCGTGACGGCATTCGGTTTCTGTGTATTGAGCCGTGCCGGCCGGAGCGGCCCGGTCCGAGTCGTGGCAACCATGTCAGACAACTCCACCGCGGTCCTCGAAAAGTCGATGAATCCGGGCCCCGGTGAGGACAACGCCTTCGGTGCATTCTGCGCCCCGGACGGCACCACCATCAAAAAGGTTCGTTTCGACGGCACCAGTTTCAGTGGCGACTACCTGCTCCTGGACGACATGGGCTTCATCACCAATGGCCAGCCTGATATCAACCGCGAGGTGCCCCAGGTTGTCGCGGAGCCGCAGGAGGTAACGGATACGGCAAATGCCGTAACAATCCCGGAGACTCCATCCCCTGGCACGATCCGCCGGTTTCCGCCGCCCCGGCAGAGGATCCGCGACTTCATGGAACGGGCCTTCCGGCGTCCGGTCTCCACGACCGAAGTCGACCGTCTGCATACCGCGTTCCTCGATTTCGTCGGTCAGGGGATGACTGAATCCGCGGCGCTGAAGACTGTGGCCCGGGTTATCCTGGCGTCCCCGTCATTCCTGTTCCTCGCTGAAGAACCGGTGCCGGACGGGACACCGTATCGGAAACTGAATGACTTCGAACTGGCCACGAGACTCAGTTATTTCCTGTGGGCCTCCATGCCGGATGAGAGGCTGCTGGACATGGCCCGCGATGGCCGGCTTTCCAGTCCATCGATTCTGAAATCGGAAACCGAGCGGGTGCTTCAGTCCCCGAAAATCCGTGAGCTGAGCGAATCCTTTGCCGTGCAGTGGCTCCGCCTCGACCAGCTCTACACCGCCAAACCCGACCCGAAGCTTCACCGGAGTTTCTATGCCGGCCCCCAGGGCAAAAACACCCTCCATTCCTCCATGCTGATGGAGGCGCTGCTGCACTTTGAAAGTGTGATGATTGAGAACCGTCCGATTCTCGATCTGATCGACCCGGATTTTGCGTGGCTGAATCCCCGCCTGATGCGGCACTACGGCATGGAGGACAGGCTGGAGGCCGTCTCATTGACCGACGGCAGACCGGGAGATGACCAGTGGTTCCGGGTTCCGGTGACCCGTCCGGAGCGGGGCGGTATCATGACCATGGCCGGGCCGCTGACAGTCACCTCACTGCCCTTCCGCACCAGCCCGGTCAAACGCGGCGCGTGGATCCTCGAAACGCTCTTCAACCGCCCGCCCCCCGAACCGAAAATCGCCTTCGCCCTCCGGGAATCCGCCGAAGACCAGTCCAGCCCGGACACCATACGCGAAAAATTCGAACGCCACCGCACCGAGGACGCCTGCTTCAACTGCCACAACCGCATTGACCCGCCGGGATTCGCCCTCGAAGCCTTCGATGCCACAGGCGGGTTCCGCACCA
>JAUIAG010000415.1 GCA_030425355.1 Verrucomicrobiia bacterium | reverse complement strand
AGCTGGAAAGTGCCTGTCCGTTACCCGTGCATGCGTCCACCCACTCCTGGTCCTCATTGCGGACTCTCGGTATGGAGACAGGCGGTCTGGGCCAGCTGCGCATGAGGTTCACCGGAGACACCTTCCAGTTCATGGAGCTGCGTGAAAAATACAGTTTGCCACGCTCGCCGATGATGATCGATTCGTACTGGCCGGCCAGTTCACCGGAGTTCAATCCGGATTCGCGATACACATCCGCGGGCGGGAGATTATTCCCGTCATACCATGTGAAACGCAGTTTGTCCGAATACGGCCCGGCCGGGAATTCCCATGTCACCACCGAGGACTGGGGTGCGGATACGGCCGAATTGCCTCTGGCTGTGGCTGAAACAGAAACCGGAGCCCCCAGATCGAGCGCCCAGTAGGGCATGTCCATGATGTGGCATCCCATATCCCCGAGTGCGCCAGTCCCGTAGTCCCACCATCCGCGCCATGAAAAGGGGAGGTAACTGGAGCTGTAAGGCGTCTGTGGAGCCGGCCCGAGCCAGAGATCCCAGTCGAGTCCAGCGGGCACTGGTTCCGATACCGGTCGGCCGGTCATTCCCTGTTTCCAGATGGGCCGGTTGGTCCAGCAATGGACTTCACTGACCCTGCCCAGCAGGCCGGAACGGATGTATTCGACGGCGCGGCGGATCGGTTCGCCGGCGTGTGCCTGGTTGCCCATCTGGGTCCTGACCCGGTGTTCCCGTGCCAGTCGGGTCAGTTCGCGCGCTTCCCAGATACTGTGCGTCAGCGGCTTCTGACAATAGACGTGCTTGCCCATCATGATTGCCATCCGCGCCGGGTGAAAATGTGTGTGATCCGGTGTGGATACCGTCACCGCGTCGATTCGATCGTCCATGGACTCCAGCATTTTGCGGAAATCCCTGAAGAACCTGGCGCGCGGGAAATTGAGGGTGTGGTCGCGGCTGTTGCGGTTGACCCGCCGCTTGTCATCCACGTCGCACAGAGCCACGATATCCGCACCTGCGCTGGCCACACCCGATACATCGGAGTACCCCTTTCCACCGATGCCGATACAGGCGACCTGGAGTCGGCCATTCGCTCCCCGGGCACTGGAAGGAAGGATGTGAAAGGCCAGGGTGGAGGCAAGGAGGCCCTTGCTGAAATCCCGGCGACTCATCGGCGCACGGGCATTGCGGGTGACCGTGGAATGGGCTTTCATGGTTCAAACCTATCAGCTCATCCCTTCGAAATCCATCTCCTATCCCGGAAATATTCCCTGCCGCGGAATCGCTGCCGATGCTGCCTCATTGCAACAAAACCTGGGCAGAGGAGAACAAGATCAGGATAGCGGCTCATCAGGAATTTCCCCATGATGGGGGTGTTATGAGCGTCTCAGAAAGAATTAACAAGATGGTCCAGGCAGACTGGAAGAAAATACTCGTCCCGGTCGACTTCTCCAAGCACTGCCTCCCGGCTGTGCAGCTGGGGCAGAGCCTCGCCCAGAAATACGGCGCCAAGCTTTACCTGATCCATGCGGTCGAAATGGTCTACGCCACCGGCTTTGAGTTCGCGTCGGCGCTCCCGGTTGAAAAGGACCTCCTGATCCACGCTTCTGAAGAACTCAAACGGGTCGCCAAGGACAATCTGGCTCCCGGGCTCGACTACGAAACAGTCGTCAAGAATGGTCAGGCATACCGCACAGTCGTCGACTATGCCAATGAGGAATCCATCGACCTGATTCTGGTCACCACTCACGGATACACCGGTCTCAAGCACCTGGCTCTCGGCAGTGTTGCCGAGCGGATTGTCCGTCATTCCAGAGTCCCCGTCATGGTGGTTCCGGTCTCCGACAACGAGTGATTTCACATCATCGCCGCCTCGCCGGCGGGACACCACGACTTCTCCATTTTGCCGGGCGACATCCAGTTACCCGGCACTTGTAAAACGCTCCGCGGTAAGTCAAATAAAGGTCAACATTGGAGTGGCTGCTCGCTCAGGCAGCCACTCCTTCTGTACAGACAGGATAATTGTGACAAACCGTCGTTTACTTTACCGGATCGGAGAACCGGGCTTCAGAGCCGGCCGACGGTCCTGAAACTATCAAGTAAACGGGCTCAGAAAGACCGGTTTTTCCTGAATATCCCGGAGAAAAGTGATCCGGTCCGTCCGGAATCAGTCTGGTCCTGAGCAATTCTGGAGAAGATGGAAGTCTGGTGGGAGGTGGACGGTTTGTGAATCATGGAACGGCTGTTGAGCCAGTGAGAGGACAGAAGGTTTCTGTTCTCCTTTTTTTGTGGAGGCCCCGATTGTTCCATCTTCATGGAACCTCTTTATAGTCATGGAGAAGCCCAAAGGCAAACCGAAACTCCCGCAACAAAGTTGGTGATTGTAATTGACATGGCGGATTGAAGTTACCGGGTGTGGCAGGGCGGACATAAAGCCCTGAGGGCTATCGATTGGGAACTGACCGGGAGTCATCGACCGGCCGTGTGGCAATCACGATCCGGGTGCGGCCATTCATGGAGACCGTTCCACCGCCGTGTGTGGCCATGAGTTTCTCCACGTCCTCGTCACTGATGACGGTGACAAGTGATTCGAGTGAGCCGGTTCTGACTGTGATGGACCCGGCAAGTGAGTGTTTTCCCGGTGATGGTGTTTCGTGAGAAGGGGCCACCGCGATATGCGGCCTGGGAATCATTGGTTTTGTATCATTCAGGAGACTTCCGCCTGATGGCTGATGCGTGGACATTTCGAGGCCGGAATAGATTTTCCCGGGCCGTGCGGCCCAGTGAATGGCGGTTGTGAGAGCGAGGAGGACCAGGCAGGAGGCGACGGCCCTTTCTGTCTGTCGACGGCGGCGCTCCTGATGCACCGCCTTCAGCAGTTCCATGAGGCCATGCCGGGCTTCCCCGTGATTGGCCTGATTGGTGAAATTCTTATCCATGGGTGATTTATTTTTCTCCCCGTGCCAGCCAATGCCTGGCTGATTTATTGAGGAGGGTGAGTCTTGCTTCGACGGTTTTGGTGGAGATGGAAAGTTTTTCCGCGATTTCCCGGACGGTGAAACCGTGGTGAAATCTCAGATTGGCGAGTTGTTTCTGGGATCCCTCCAGTCCGTCCAGGAATCCGATGATTTCCTCGGCCATGCCCTCGGATGTGGAACGGCTCTGCCGCATCGATTCCATGTAATGGGAAAACCGTTCCATGAGACGTGAATGATGACCGGACCTGCGGGCGGCGTCGATGGCGGTGCAGCGGCTGAGGCAGGCAAGCCATGACCAGAA
>JAUIAG010000047.1 GCA_030425355.1 Verrucomicrobiia bacterium | reverse complement strand
TGGCTAATTTCCTGCCGCTACACTTTCTTAACGGGTTTATCTACGACCTCAACAAGAAGCTTAACCTGGACATCAGGCTAACCAAATTCTGTGGAGACATTCACTTATCCCCGAGAGAGCGTCAGACTTTTCCCTGTTTTGATGATACTGGCAGGCTTCCGGAGAAATATTGGCTTCTAGTGGCAGGAGGTAAGACCGACATAACGATTAAGTGGTGGGCAAAAGATTGCTACCAGGATGTCGTAGACCGACTCAAAGGAAGAATCGTTTTCGTACAGGTAGGGGCTATGGATCATCATCACCCCCGTATTGATGGAACGATCGATCTTCGAGGTAAAACCTCACTGCGGGATCTAATCCATCTCGTTTATCACGCTCAGGGAATACTATGCCCAGTGACACTTGCGATGCACCTTGCTGCTGCAGTACCCCTCAAAGACAAACGAACAGGAGGCAGGCCTTGCGTGGTTATCGCTGGCGGCCGGGAACCCCCTCACTGGGAGGCCTACCCTCACCACCAGTTCATACACACTGTCGGTTCACTCTGGTGCTGCTCCAAGGGCGGATGCTGGAAGACACGCGTCCGCCCACTGGGAGACGGCCATGAAAACGATGTCTCACGGAGTTTTTGTGTCGATGTTGTCGGGGATCTGCCACGATGTATGGACATGATAACTCCATCTATGGTAACTGACAGGATCGAGCTGTATTATCGCGGCGGCTTGTTGAATTTCTGAGCTGTGAAGATCCAGCTTTCAAAGAATATTTCTATTATTTACAATCTATATTCCAACTTCGCGGGTTTTGTGTCGCAATTCACCAGATAATTCAGAGAGTTCATCATATCCCAGTTTTTTGAATTCCCCTTCAATCCGTTCAAGCTACCTTAAGTTCCGCTGCTGTTCTCCATCTTTGTCATCGAACAGGGCTGAAAGGGGTTCTCCGTATTTCTCCTGCAGATAGCGGGCCTCCTGTGACTGAGCCTCACGATAAGCATACTTCTCGGTTTTTTCCTTCACCACGCCTCGGGACGATCTTCTGGATTCAGGTTTTTCTATATCCGTATCAGTGCCTCATTCCTTGGCATAGGATATTCCTCACCCATAGCCTGAACGAGTTATTCCATCACCTCCACGGCGTCGATAACTCGGCAGGCATGGGCCCGGGCGATCTTCCATCGGGCATTACAATTCACAGCAAACTTTTTGTAGTTCTCGCGATAGAATTTCTCATCGCGGAGAGCCGGAAGTGCTCTGCCAACCTCCAGATATGTCTCCAGGCATTTACTGCTTTTTTCTCCACCGTGGCAAGGCGATGCTTCCCGGTCCGGCTCAGGCCTGGGACTGAACCCTCTTCAACGATGGCCAATTTACTTGATTTCATGAGAGCTTTGTTTTTTTGCGTTCCACCCACTATTCGTTGCTCGATGAATAATATTTCAAAATTTCTCAAAGAAAATTTCCGATCATTTGAGTGTTCCGATTGATCCCCATGCCTATTAACTCTCCCTGGAGGCATGTATGCTCAGACCCGGCTGTTTTTTCCACCTTCACTCATACCTGCCAAATCACAGCGGGACTGTCCCCGTTCCAGCGCCATGCCCCCATGCCCCCATGCCCTGTCCCTTCTTTCCTTTGAGCCCAATTTTGTCTCCAATTGGAGACAAAAACAGCCCATTGAAACCTCATCACACATGTAGCCTGAGGTTCCAAATTTTAAAAAATAGTGTTTCCCCTACAGCCCCAACGGGGCGAACCCCGGGGCAGACATCAGCCCCGGAATCTCAGTGCCATGGCAGGGCACACGTGTCATGAGGGAGTCGACCGGTCACCTGGTTGATGCGATACGCAGACGCGCGGAAATGGAAATCAGATTGCATGGGCGGGGCTGCCTCATCGCCGATCGGCGCATTGGGAACTTCAGGTTAAAGTCTCGACACCACACGAAAGGCGTCGAGGAAGACCTTGATCTTTCTGGGGAGTTCACGTCTCAGTTCATCATTCAGGCGCCCGGTGCGAAGGTAATTGGTGAACCCTGGAAAAATGGACCTGTCCGCCTGCTCTTTTTCAATGACCCGGAACCCCATCGACCAGTCCTGAAAATTTCTCTCATCACCATACACATCGATGACCTGGTTGATGCTGCGGTGCCGTGGATCCTTCTCCACTCTCATGAATGTCTGAAACACCTGATCTTCGCTGCCTTCCAGCACCTGGATGAAACATCCGTCACAGTAAAGCAGGATGCCGGTTATTCCATTTTTCCGGTTGTTCTGCCGCGAAACCGCAAGCAGCTGCTCCAGTTCCCGCCTCCCGAATGGCTGAGTTTCAACACTCGTGTAGACCAGGCTTCTGTAAATCTTCATCTGTCCCTGTTGTCCCTCCACAATCCGTCCTATCGGAATCAATTGCGTCAACTTTATTGAGACAGATGAATCGGACACTGGTTTTCCATGAAAGATACGGGAATTACATGATGGCCATGCCATGGGTGCTGGCAATCGATTACCGGGGATGGTGACGGGAGCGTGCCCAGGCGGAGCAGTATTGTCCCGGTATCAGACAGCCGGTGTGCCGGCGGGTCGGATTCATCCGGTCATGATTCGGGATGACCGTCAGTTGCGGAGGCGTCGAGGACGCTGGCTTTCAACTGCCCGCTGGCCAGTATGACAGTGATTTCCTCGCCGGCATCGACATCCCCGGCATGGCGCAGAACGCTTCGGTTTCCGTCACTGCCAGACTTCAGGGCAATCGAGTAGCCACGATCGAGGACGGCCTGGGGCGACAGCAGCCGGAGTCTTTCCTCCAGTTGAACCAGAGCCAGTCGCTGGTCGGCTAGCCGCCGGTGTGCCTGATCCTTGAGGCTGGTTTCAAGCCGCTGAAGCCGGATGCCATATTCCCGGAGGTGCCGGGACGGGCGAGTGCGCTGAAACTGCCGGGCGAGGACCTGACTGTCCCGGGCTTTCTGGTCGAGGAGGCGCCGGACTGTTCGGGAAAAACGGAGACTGAGTTCATCCAGCTGCTGGAAGTTCTGCTCCATGAGCCGTCGGGGGTGCCGTCGCTCAAGACGCCGGCCCAGCGCATCGAGACTTTCGTGCAGTGCGCGGAAATGTGAACTGATGACGCGGTTTGTCCGGCGGACAAGGACGCTGATGGCTTCGCGGGCCCTCACGAAGCTTTCGGTGATGACCTCGGCGGCTGCACTCGGCGTCGCTGCCCGGTAATCCGCCACAAAATCCGCAATCGTGAAATCGATTTCATGTCCCACAGCGGCAATCACCGGAAGCTGACTGTCGGCAATGGCCCTGGCCACGGTTTCTTCATTGAAAGCCCAGAGGTCTTCGAGACTGCCGCCCCCCCGGGTCACGAGGATGGCATCCAGCTGACCACCCGATTGATGGAATTCATTCAGCTGGCGGATGGCGGCAGCGATTTCGGCACCGGCACCGCTTCCCTGGACGCGGCACGGGATGAAGAAAAGCTCCAGCCCGGGGAATCGTCGGCTGATAACGTGGAGCACATCCCGAATGGCGGCACCGGTGGGTGAGGTCACCAGCCCCACCCGGCTCATGTAGGCGGGCAGAGGCCGCTTGCGTTCCTCATCAAAAAGGCCTTCAGCCTGCAGCTTCCGCTTGAGCTTTTCAAAAGCCGCCTGAAGTGCGCCGACACCCACCGGCTCAAGGCCCTGCACCAGCAGCTGGTACTGCCCCCGCGCCTCGTAGACAGTAACCGAGCCGCGCAGAATCAGTTCGCTGCCGTCCTCGAGCAGCTCGCGATCGACTCCCCGCTGACCACGGAAAAGAACACACTGTAGCTGTGCCGCACGGTCCTTGATGGAAAAGTAGACATGGCCCGAGGACTGGAATCTGAGATTGGTGACTTCACCGGTCACACAGACCGACCGGTACTGATTCTCGAGAGCAGACCGTATCTGCGCTGTGAGTTGCCCCACTGTCAGCGGCTTCCCATCCGGGACCACGGACGCCCCGGATGGCACCTCATCCCCGGTGCCCTGCGGTTTTTCAGGCACTGTATCACTGCCCGCCCCGGATTGGGATTGCGGCTCCGCCCCGGACCGGGGTTCGGTGTTATCATCCGTTCCGGATACGGGTTCCACCGATCCGCGCTTGCGCTTCTCGGCCAGTGAAAACAGGTCGTCGAAATCCCATTGACTGGAAAGTTTCTTCTTCATCTGTCAGTGTCAGTGGAGTGCGCCTGGGTGCCGACCACGTCCTCCAGTTTTCGTGAAATCCGCTCGATGGACCGGCATTGTCCGGATGCCTCATCCACATCGATCATTACACCCTGAAGCCGGACATCGCCTGTCGCAACCGGGAATCGGTATGGCCTCAGGGTCTTGAAGCCGGCAATCACCGGCTCAATCTCCCTGCCAATCACACTTTCATGCGGGCCGCAGAATCCTGCATCGGTCAGGTACCCCGTCCCGTAAGGCAGAATCCGTTCGTCTCCGGTCTGCACATGGGTATGGGTTCCGACTACCAGGGTGACTTTCCCGTCCAGAAGCCACCCCATGGCAATCTTCTCACTGGTTGCTTCGGCGTGCATGTCGACGATGATCAGGTTGGTGCGCTGCCGCAGACAGTCAACCGCCGATTCAATGCCGTTGAATGGATTCTCAAGGGGGGCCATGAAGGTCCGACCCTGGATATTGATCACTCCAAGAGGCGGCAGGCCGTCTTTCTGAATACAGCCAAATCCGTTGCCCGGAGTTCCCGGCGGGTAATTGAATGGCCGGAAAAAGGCCGGATCATTCTCCAGCAGGTGTATCACTTCCTTCTGTCGCCAGAGGTGGTCACCCATGGTGATGGCATCGACGCCGCTGTCGTAGAGTTCGCGGGCGCACTTGAGGTTGATCCCCGACCCGCCGGCCGCATTTTCTCCATTGGCGACCACGTATGATATATTCTTTTCTCTCACCAGTCCGGGGAGCACGTACTTCAGGCATTCCCGGCCCTTGTGCCCCACCACATCACCTAAAAAGATTATTCTCATTCAGCTGTTTCCGATCCATTCATCAAGTGGTTTGTGTTTCTTATGGTTGAATTTCCATAATGGTAAAATCTGCGCAGGAGGCTCAATGAACCTGGGTTTCATGGACGGCACATGCGGGCTCAGAGCCCGGATGGTTTGAGCACCACGGCCTTGATATCGATGAACTCGCCCCCGGTTGAACCGCCGGCCCGGATCTTCAAATTCTGCCGCCCTTCAGAAAGCATGATGGTTCCAATGTGCCACTGTTTCCATTCACGCTGGTAAACTTCCTTGCGGGGAATCCGGTCCGGACTGGGAATCTGAGTCCCGGCAAATGATTGATCAACCGAAAAATTGAGGCTCGAGGTGCCGGATTCCAGAGTGAAGCCGAGACCGACCGAGGATTCGGGAATGGAGCACTGCAGAATAACTTCGAAAGCCCCGGGATTCACAACGTCGATTGGCCACTCGGGAAAGGCCTGGGGACTGGTCCAGCCATCGACCCAGTCATTGGCCCATCCCGCCCGGCCATTATAGCGGATCCCCTTGCCGACAGCGGGCATCAGCATGGCTTCGTGGCCCTGAAGCCTGACTTCACCTGCTGACGGATGACGGTGGCCCACTTCCGTCGGGATGGGGTCAAATCCTTCACTTGTTACATCGGCATGCCAGACTTCGGCGGCACTGACCAGCCGGTTGAGGACATGACGGAACCCGGGACCATCAGCCAGGTTGGTGTTCTGTCCCGGGTCAACCTGCATGTTATAGAGCTGCCAGTCTCCCCCTTCAAAAACTGCCCGCCATTGTTCCGTCCGGACAGCCATCCGCTCCATGGCATCCGGAGAACCGCCCCATCGCTGGAAGATCATCCGGTCGGTCCAGCCGGCATTCCTCCCCATCAGCAGGGGCGTCAGGTCCAGACCATCCCAGGATGAGCGGATCCCCGCAGGCACCCGCAGTTCACAAAGGGACGCCAGGGTCGGCATCACATCCATATGGCAGCTGATATTCCGGAGCACTTCACCGCCCTCGATGTGTCCGGGCCAGTGGATGAAAAACGGCACCCGCATTCCACCTTCATGCACACTGCCCTTGCGCCCGCGCATCCCGGCATTGAAGCGGTCAGAATTCGCGCCGTTGTCCGTCAGAAAAATAAAGATGGTATTGTCATGGAGGTCCAGACCGGTCAGGTGATCCCGGACCTTTCCAATGCAGTGATCGAGATGTTCAACCATGGCGTAGGCACAGGCTGTCTCCTCACTCAGTCCGCGATTCCGGTAGCGGTCAAACCATTCATCCGGCACCTGCCATGGCGTGTGCGGGGTGTTGATCGACAGGTAACAGAAGAACGGCTGACGGTTTTCTTCCGCCCGACTGATGAATGACATGGCCTCACGCGTGATGACATCGACCATGAATCCCCCGGTTTGGCGCATCTCTCCGTCAAACTCCAGATCGGTATCGAAGTAATTATTCCAGTGACCGGCACAGAAGCCGACAAAACGGTCAAACCCCTGGCCGTTGGGCGAGTGAGGAAAGTGGGCGCCATTATGCCACTTACCAAAACATCCCGTGGTATAGCCGTTGTCGCGGAATGCCTCGGCGAGGGTATACTCGTGTGACCGCATGGTTTCCCTGGCACGGGTGACCCCATGCACACCGGTGCGCAGGTGATACCTCCCGGTGAGCAGACTGGCTCTGGTTGGCGCACAGACGGGGCTGACAAAAAACCGGTCCATGCGCCTGCCTTCGCGGGCGAGCCGGTCGAGGTTCGGGGTGGCAATCAGGTCGTTGCCGTGAATACCGACGTCGCCGTAGCCCTGATCATCAGTCAGAACCATCACCACATTGGGAACGGCGGCGGAATTCAGTGCGGCTCCCAAAGCCGTCAGCAGGAAGGCAACAGTCGCCAATGTCCACTTCCGTGGGAAATTCATGGACTGTCCTCGGGACTGGATCATGCGGCAGATTAACAGAGTTCCGCCTCCCGCCGCACCAATAATCCCCTGGAATTGAGTGACGCCACCGGAAAATCCGTGTCCCCCGGAATGCTTTCAGGAATAATGCCCCGTCAATGGAACAACCGGTCCAGATTGAGCGGGAACGCCCGGAATTCAGTGTGGCAGTGCGTGAGTTGGTTGAATGGTGTTTCCGATCCGGAAACCTCGGCAGCGGGAAGAGTTTCACCGGCCCGCATCGGGCCATCCGGGGCGTCCGTGGCCACCAGGAGATACAGCAGTCACGCCCCCCTGAATACCGCCCGGAAGTGATGCTCGAATGGGATTTCGAGGCACCGGATCATTCCTTCCGCTGGACCCTCAGGGGGCGCGCGGATGGAATATGGCCGCAGGACTCCGTCACGCTCATCGAGGAAATCAAGACGGTCACCCCCCGCTGGAAGGGACAGCCCTCGGAGCTCCACTGGGCGCAGGGAAAAATATACGCGGCCATAACCTGCCTGCAGCAGCCGGAGCTGACCGCTGCCGATGTCCAGCTCACCTACCTCGAAATCGAATCGGGACTGATTTCCGTGTTCCGAGATTCATGGACCCGCCAGCAGCTTCTGGAATTCGTTGACGAGGCGGCAGAAGCCTACAGCGTCGTCCTGGAACGCAAAAGAAAATGGGCGTCCGCACGGACTCATGCCGCCGCCGCCATGCAGTTTCCCTTTGAATCCATGCGGCCGGGACAGGATCAGATCATCAGAGAGATTGATCAGGCCGCAGCCCTCGGCGGCATTCGATTCATCCAGGCCCCGACCGGACTCGGCAAGACCGTCGCCACACTTTTTCCTGTATTGCAAAGCGTGTCCCGGCACCCGAATACGCTGGTTTTTTTTCTCACCGCCAGGAACTCGAACAAGGCGAATGCCGAAAAGGCCCTGAATGCGATCCGGGCAAACGGGGGCCGCGTCAGGTCTGTGACCCTCGGTGCAGCCTCCGACTGGTGCCACTCTGATACGACACCCTGTGACATCCTGAACTGTCCGCTGGCAATCGGGTATTTCGACCGGTGCCGGAATGCGATCCTCGATCTCGAAGCCGGGAATGACTGCTGGACCAAGGCGACTGTGAAGGATCACGGTTTGAAGCATGGCATCTGCCCGGCGGCGCTCTCCCATGAGATGACCGGTTGGGCCGATGTGATCATCGCCGACTACAACCACGCCCTTGATCCCCGTGCGGCACTCCGCGAATTCTTCGCGGAAGACCACAACCGGTCCATTATCCTGCTGATTGATGAGGCCCATAATCTTCCGGACCGCGCCAGGAGGATGTTCGGATCTGAAATCCGGCGCCCGGATATCGAACAGGCACTCAGGCAGCTGCCGGCTGGTATGAAAGCCTGCAGACAGGCACTGGACCAGGTGGTCGCAAACTGGCCTTCGCCACCCAACGGCACCGGCCCGCAGAAAGCTGACGAACCGGGCGGGCCGCTGCTCAATTCCCTCAGGGATTTTCGCGAAGCGTCGGAGAGATGGCTGATCCTCAATGAATCCACGCCCTTTCGCGAATCTCTCATGGAAGCCTACTTCCAGGTTTATGATTTCCTTCAGAATCTTCAGACCAGGTCGGTCAGCGACTACTTCCTCGAATCGGCTGAAGCCCTCGAAATCCTCTGTCTCGATCCGGGACCCCGACTGGAAAAAGTTTTCCGCCGGGTGCACAGCGTGATTTTCTTCTCGGCGACCCTCAATCCGCCGGAATACTACGAACGCTGGTTATGCCCGACTTTGCCACATTCGACCCTCTCTCTGCCCTCGCCATACCCACCCGAAAATCTCCAGGTATGGATTGAGACGGGCACCCGCACCCAATGGCGTTCACGGACGGAAACCGCGCCAAGACTGGCGAGGCTGCTGGTGCGGTTCGCGACACGGGTGGGCGGGAGCGTGATCCTCTATTTTCCATCTTATGATTACCTCGAGATGGTCCATTCTGAAATAGACCGCGTGCTTCCCCCTGATGTGCTGATCCACCCACAGAAAAGGCAGTCCGGACCGGAACAACAGCAGGAATTTCTGGATTTCCTGACTGCGGAAAAAGCAGATACCGGGCATACCCGCATTGGCCTGGCTGTTCTCGGCGGGCTGTATGCCGAGGGCATCGACCTCCCGAACGGACTGCTTCGCGGGGTGGCGGTCGTCGGTATCGGCATGCCGCAGATCAGTCTGGAAAGGGACCTCATCCGCGATCACTTTGCGCCCGAACTCGGCACTGAGGAGGCTTTCGCCACCGCCTATATCTACCCGGGCATCACCAAGGTTATCCAGGCTGTCGGACGTCTCATCCGCTCCGATTCTGATACCGGCACCGCGCTGCTCGTCGACCCCCGCTACGCCGCGGAATTCTATCAGTCACTCCTCCCGTCGTGGTGGGAACCGGGTTTCTTCGTCTACCGCCCCGGGAAAAAACGGGAACCGAACGGGACTGGCGGACGGGAATGACGCACAGCTCAGAGTCATGGTGCCGGGCATGCACGTTGCCGGGCACCATCACCATGAGCATTTTTATTGTTCGCCAGCCCGCGGATCATTCAGCTCATCCCAGCTTTCAATACCAATAACCGGCAGGGCGAATTCGATGGCTTCGTTTTCACCGGGTGTTCCCAGCGCTTTGAAAACATGCCAGATCGGCTTTTTTCCCAGTGGTGCCTCCGGATCATCGGGGAAACGCCTGAGGCCGATGCGCAACCCGCCCTCATGCCGGTTGTCGACCCAGTTGTGATAGTGGAACATCCGGATGGTGCGGAGCGGCTTCATCTTCATCCACGCATAGGCCATCCCCGCAGCCTGATTCTCCAGTGACTGCTCTGAATAATCCGGTGAATTCAATCCCTGTTCGGAGAGATGAATCACCCTGGGACTGCCATCGAAGAGGTATTCGTCCTGCAGAAACCACCGCTCCAGCACCTGCAGATTGTGGAAGGTGATTTTCGGTGTATCGAATGAATCCGTAGCTTCGGTGTCATCCCATACTTCCGGCCGGAAGAGGCTCTGCGGATACGGGTGATGCGCTACGGCCCACTCGAAGTTGCCTTCGCGGCGGCTGAAACGCATCAGGTGTTCCACGACTTCCCTGCCGCCATATCCCATATCCCCATGCCGGCTGGTCCAGTGATGGTCGAGTGAGATGAAGACTTTTGAGTGAGGGTTGTACTGGCGGGTCAGCAGGTGGACAATCCGCATGGACCGCACATAAAGTTCCATGAACCGGAGGGAGGATTTCTTTCCCGCATTGGTCCACACCCACCCGGAGTTCACCTCGTTGTGAATGATCCAGTAATGCACCCGTCCGAATTTCCGGTCCGTGCGCCCATAGCGCCTGGCCAGTACATCAATGGCAGCGGCATAAATGCCGACTCCCTCATCGGTGTCCACTGCCGGCATCACAAAAATACCGGAAGGATGGGCATCGGCATGTGCCATCATCTTTCCTGCAGCAGGATCGGAAAAGCCGCCGGCCTGCGGCACGAGCAGGATGGCTGAAACAATCAGTCCGCGGGCGGACGCCGAACCGATGATGCCATCGTATTTCTCCAGTGTTGGAAGATGCACATACCAGGTTGTGCCGCGGTAATCGAAAGGCTCACAGTCCTCACAGGGGGCCAGGCGAATCAGGCTGTTGAGCAGCACATTGACAGTGACCGCCGAGACCCCGAGATCCCCGAGGTCTGTTTCCGGCCTGCCCGGCCCCCATGCCCCAAGGCCCTTGCGGTTGAATGGCACCTCCTCCGGGTAATCATTGCGGCAAACCACACCGTCGACATGATGAAACGGACTGATCCTTTCGACATCAGCCGCCCCGCCCCCATCGGCCATGACGGCCCATTTTATCAGCGGATCCGTCGGATCATCATCTCCAGTGCGCAATTCAATATCGAACTGCCCCCCGGAATCAGTCTCGAATGGTAAGGCATGTATGGGATCGCCCGGCGATTCATGGCCGGCATGCAGTGGAAAGCCATACAGATGGAGCTGCCGGCCCTTGACGGCTCCGGTGTCAATCCTGCCACGAAGCCGGAAGCCGCGGGCGGTCTGATCCGCCCGCCGGATGACGCCTGGATAGTCATCGCGGTTCAGTTCCCTAAGGAGTGCGTCGCCGGCTCGGGCTTCAGCCCTTTCGAGTTCCTCCCCCTGCTCCAGAATACGGGATTCCGCAGCTGTGGGATCCCGAAGCTCCAGCCGCCTGAATCGGAACTCATGACCGGACTGATTTCCCAAATCGATCCGGAGGCCGCGGATCCGGGTTCGATCCCTTTGATTGAGAAGTCCGGTGAGGTCGACCCACCAGCGCGACCATCCCTGACTGGGTTCAATGCCCGGCGCCATCAGACTCTGGTGCTCAGCCGGGCCCGGCGTCAGAAAAACCTGCACGAACCGGCTTCCCTGCAGGGAGAAGTATTCCATGGAAAGCACACTGGTTCCGCGTTCCCGCAGGCCACCGTTCAGTTGAAGAACAATATACGGATCCGTGCCCGTGGTCCGTACGATGGTTTCGCCTGCCCCGCCGGTCGAGATCTCCACCTGATTGTGACCGGGAGCTCCGGGGTCCAGACTGAGAATCTGGCCTCCGGCTTCAGAAAGCAGCAATGACCAGAGAAAAAGCCAGCAAAGCAGCCGTCCCGGCCGGGAAAGACGGTGGGCGTGGGAAATCAGACAGGGGTCACATTGCATGCGGATGATGACCGGTCAGCCCTTGAAACGCGCTGCATCCACAATCGACCAGATGTGAATAATCCAGCCCATGAGGATGAACCACAGGGCGCCGGCCAGAATAAAATGAATTGCCGCCATCAGCAGTCGTCCCTGAACCAGCTGGCCAAGTCCGGGGATGAAGAATGAACAGATTGCTGCGATAACATTGCCGGTTGATCCTCTTTCTGCAATGGCAACAGGGTGTTTACATCGGCCCGGCAGGTCAAGGCAGAACGTAACACAGGACCAGCCACCGCGAAGTCTGTTGTATTGAAGCGGATGCAGGAATTGTGCACCCGGGTGTCACACGGGAGTTCTCACTTTCCCGACCGCCTGATTTGCCGGTATCGGACGAAGCAGCCGGCCAGCACCACCACACATACCGCCTTGAGAGCCAGAAGCCACAGCGGCCGCCACCAGGCACCCGTATGCGCCTCAATAATATCCGACACCCCGAAAGCAAGGAATGCAACTCCAGCCACCAGCAAAACACGGAATCCCGCACCCTTCCGACCGACTCTGATTGCGGCAGTGAAAAGTGAAACCGAAATCAGAAACCAAAGGACAGACTCAAGGTAATTGAAAAGTGCAAGGCTCATTTCTCATGGTTCATGATGGCTGGATGTGTCCGGGCTGTCTGCGATAGAGAGGTGAAAGTCGCCACGCCGATAATCGGTGGATGGCGGGAATTGGAATCACTTGGCGAACTCGACGCAGCGGGTTTCGCGGATGACCGTGACCCGGATTTGTCCGGGATACTGGATCTGCTCCTCGATGGCGCGTGCGAGGTTCCGGGCAAGTTTTCTGGCGGCATCATCGTCGACCTCATCGGCATTGGCGAGAACCCGTATTTCCCGACCGGCATGCACGGCGAAGCTCTTTCTGATGCCCGGCATGGAATCCGCGAGTTTCTCCAGGGCTTCGATGCGGTTGAGGTATGTGCTGAGAGTCTCTGACCGCGCCCCCGGACGTGCGGCACTGATGGCGTCGGCGGCGCTCACCAGAATCCCGTACGGCCCTTCGGGCTCGACCTCGAAGTGATGGGATGCCACCCCGTTGACAATCTCCGGGGCCACGCCCTGCTGCTTGAGAAAATCAGCGCCCACGATGGCATGGCCGCCCTCCTTCTCATGATTGATGGCCTTGCCGATGTCATGCAGCAGACCGCACTGCTTGGCAATCTTGACGTCACATCCGAGTTCGGCCGCCAGTATTCCGCAGATTTGTGCCACTTCGATACTGTGATCGAGGATATTCTGTGAGTAGCTGAGGCGGAATTTCAGTTTCCCGAGGATGTGGGTGATTTCCTGGTTGAAAACGGGGATGAGCAGCTTGGTCTGTGCTTCGTAACCCGAATGGGTGATCACCTGCTCAATTTCCTCGCGGCTTTTTTCGACGACTTCCTCGATGCGGGTCGGGTGAATCCGCCCGTCGGCAATCAGCCGCTGCATGGCGACTTTTGCAATTTCGCGGCGAACCGGATCAAAACCGGAGAGCACCACCGCGTTGGGAGTGTCGTCGATCAGCACGGTGATGCCGGTGGCCATTTCAAAGGCCCGGATATTCCGGCCCTCCCGACCGATGATACGGCCCTTGATTTCCTCATTGGGCAGCGAGAGTGTGGCGGTGGTGGAATCGAAAGTATACTCACCGCTGTAGCGATGAATGGCCACCGCGATGATCTTGCGGGCCTGATTCTCGGCATTGAGTTTCGCCTCTTCGACAATGCGGTGTTCCAGATTCCTCGCCTCGGTCTCGGAGCGGGACCGTGCTTCGGCCAGAAGCGATTCCCGCGCTTCCTCGCAGCTCAGACCGGCGAGTTTCTCCAGCTGCTTTGAATAGCGTTCCCGGAGTCCGTCCGCCTCCGATTGCTGCTTTTCAAGCGACTCACGCAGTGACTCAAGTTCATCCTGCTGTTTCCGGATATTCTGTGACTGCTCACGGCAGGCTGACTCGCGGGCCTCGACCTGAGCCGCCCTCCTCGAGACTTCCCTTTCACTTTCGAGGGTCTGTTTTTCGATCGCCCGCGCCGCGGCACGGGCCTCTTCGAGAATGGACTCGGAGCGGGTTCGGGATTCGGCTTCCGCCGCAGCGATGATGGAACGGCCTTTCTCCAAGAGACTGGAACGCCAGAAGAGGTAGGCCATGAAGCAGCCCAGCAGACCGGTTACCAGCCCAGCCAGGGCGAACATCATTTCCTGTTGCGATAAACCAATAATCACAGGCATAGGACCGGGCCCAGTTCACCGATGCGTCCCCGGGGACGGCTTCACACCCCCGGTGTGGCCTGAGCATGGCTGGTAGCGCCGTGCTTCAGTCCATACCAGATCCATGGGAATATCATGAGCTTCAACAGGCGCGGCCTCCACGACCTGACCGTCAAAACAGATACCGGCCCGGACGCCGGTAAATCCTCTCAGGAGCCTGTCAAAATAGCCTTTCCCACGGCCCAGACGAACCGCATCGCGACTGAAGACTAGTCCAGGAATCAGCCCGAAGTCGAGACTCTTTACATCAATATTATTCATGGAAACCGCCGGTTCAGGTATGCCGTACTGCCCCTCAACGAGGTTCCCGGGGCTGTCGGAATTCAATGCCGCTATGCGGTATTCATCCGCTGCCTCATCAAATACCGGCAGATAGAGCTGCTTGCCCTGTCCCAGAGCTGCCCGCATCAGCGGACGGACATCCGGTTCATCCCATCGCGGAAAAAACAGGAGAATCCGACCGGCTTTCTCAAACTCGGCACTGCCTTCAACTGACCGGCAGATTTGAATGGAAGCGTCGGCAAGAGCCCCGGGCGGCTGGCTTTTAAGCCACTGCCGTGCCTCCCGCCGAAGGTGCCTCTTCCACTCCCGGCTGTCGCTGTATACCCCGTCGCTCATGTGCTCTCTTTAGTCTCCCGGGCAGAACCGGGTGCAGCGGCATCACTTTTTCCCCGCAGCGGTTCAATCTGACTGCGCCAGTGTTCGAGTCTCTCGGCAAATTTCGGTTCGCGTCCGCCGGAACCGGCCTGATAGAAGACCCGGTGGGCTCCGAGATAATCCTGGGGCACAAAGTTACCGGGGAAATCGTGCGCGTACTGGTAGCCCTTTCCGTGACCGAGCTGCCGGGCTCCCGCGTAGTGGCCATCGCGCAGGTGGTTCGGTACGGGCAGAGCCTGATTGTGGCGGACATCGTGAATTGCCCTGTCGATGGCGGTGATGACGCTGTTGCTTTTCGGGGCGGCGCAGATGTAGATGGTCGCCTCGGCGATGGGAATGCGGGCTTCCGGCCAGCCGATGATCTCGGCCGCCTGATGCGCCGACTGCGCCAGAACAAGCGCCATGGGCTCGGCCAGCCCCACATCCTCGGCCGCACAGATTATCATCCGCCGGGTGATGAACCTTGGATCCTCCCCCGCCACTATCATCTTTGCCAGCCAGTAAAGTGCCGCATCCACATCCCCGCCCCGCATCGATTTGATGAAAGCCGATATGGTATCGTAATGATTGTCGCCATCAGCATCGTACACCACAGCTTTTTTCTGGATGCTCTCCTCGGCCACCTTCAGGCTGATATGGCGGACGCCGTCCGGGCCCGGGAGAGTGGAAAGGACGGCAATTTCAAGGGCGTTGAGCGCGCGGCGGGCATCGCCGTCAGCTGTCTCGGCAAGATGGGCCGCCGCATCCGGATCGAGGCGGGTCCGGAGGTATCCCAGTCCCCGTTCCTCATCCGCGAGTGCCGCTTCAAACAGCGCCAGTATCGATTTATGATCGAGTGGGAACAGCTCGAAAATCTGTGACCGGCTGATCAGTGGCGCATTGACGAAGAAAAATGGATTGTGGGTGGTGGCGCCGATGAATCGGACATTGCCCGCCTCCACGTCGGGAAGAAGCACATCCTGCTGGCTTTTGTTGAAGCGGTGGATCTCGTCAATGAACAGGATGGTCTGAAGGCCCCTTCGCCGCAGCACGGACACGGCTTCACCGAGTGCACGACGCATCTCCGCCACATTCGATTCAACCCCGCTCAGACGGACGAACCGGCTTTGCGTGCTCCGGGCTATCACCTGTGCCAGCGAGGTCTTGCCCGTCCCGGGGGGGCCATAGAAAATCACCGACTGGACGCGGTCGGCCTCGACCAGACGTCGCAGCAGCTTACCCTCCCCCAGGATATGCTCCTGACCGGCATACTCGGCCAGTGACCGCGGTCTCATTCGGGCCGAAAGCGGCTGGCCCGGATGGAAGGCATCGCTGTCCCCTCCATCCGCCCCGCGACCGCTGCCGGCATCCGGATCACCATTGAACAGGTCCCCCGCTTCGTCCATCATGGCCGGAGAATACCATGCCGGCCGGGGTTCAAAAAGGTCTCACATCGCCACAGCAGCACGAAGGCAGCAGTCACAACCGCACAGAAAAGAAAAAAGGGGCTCCGCCCGAAGACGAATCCCCATTGGAAGCCTTTGATCCGGAAGTCCGGACCACCGGGCACCGGGTGTCAGCGCTGCTCCAATCCGTTGAGGATTCGCAGACCGCGGATATCTCCGAATCGGATGGCTCCGGGAAGAAAGTCCGGATCGCGGATGGAATCGATGGACGCAAAACGGAAGTCACCTGGGTTGGCGCGGAGGGACGCCACATTGTCCATCCCGGCCAGGGCTGAGGCGGCCATGGCGATGTGGGCCACAGGTTTTTCGGCGATGATTTCCACTTCACTCGGGCCTTTGTCATAAGTTCTGAGGAACTTGATGACGGTCATGACATCGTGGATCCTGCGGGCACAGAGGGCATCATTGTAGCCCTGGGTGTAGGCGGCGGCTTCCCGGGGGTTGTTCACTTTCCGCTGCTGATCATGCGATTCGCCATCTGGGAGGAATTCTCCCTGAAAAAGCAGGTCCACTCCGAGAACCGTGTAGCCTTCCTCAAGGTATTTCCCGGCATCGCCCATGAGTTCACCGTTCCCGTCGTAGAGAAACGCCTTGCCGCGATCCGAGAGGGCCAGGATGGTCCGGCCGTTCCACTCCTTCTTCGGATAGAGAAAAACCACCGGCAGGGATTCATCATAAGTGGTGTTGTCCACAGTGCCGGCCATTTCGAGAAAACGGCCGCGATCCGCCTTGTGGGTGAGTTTCCACACAGGGTTGCCGGCACTTTCCCAGCTGCGTCCGACCACCACTTCCCAGCCCCGCCGCAGCACCCCGAGAAATTCCTTTTCATCCCGGTCGCGGATATTCATCAGGTTCCTCACATGGGCGCGCATCATCCTTCTGAGAAGTGCCGTCTCGAACTCCTCGCCGCGCACTGACGGTGCGGGATGGTCCTCGTTCCAGACTGTCATTTCATCGCGCGTCAGCAAACGGTAGGGCTTCTCGAGCACCGGTGTCTCCTGCCCGAGATGAAAGTGGCGGTTGACCCAGCCGTACATGGCGGTGCGGCTCACCGAATTGTAATTGTGACCGAAGTGGGTGAACGCCGCCAGCATCACCTCGTCCCCGGCATTCATCATCTGATAAAGTTTCCTGAGCTGCGGAAAGCCTTTGGTCTCCATCTCGACGGTCCAGTCATTCGCAGCGGTCATTCCCTGCGGCTTCGGCGCAAAGAGTGCGGCAATCTCCACATTGCCGGTGCCGATCCGCAGCCCGCTGGCATTCTCACAGGTGCAGCCACCCTGCATGGCCGTGGAGACCATCACCGCCGGAAAAGACAGGTCGATCCGGTCATCCAGTGCCGCAAGCAGAAAGGACTGGGTCCCTCCGCCGCTGGCTCCGGTCACCGCAAGGCGGTCCTGGTCGACCTCGGGCATCCCGCAGAGAAAATCCAGAGCCCGCACCGAATTCCATGTCTGCAGCCCCATGATGCTCTGATACAAGCCCTCGGCTTTGGGACTGAAAAAGCCCCATTCCTCGCCGGTGGCGAGGTGCGGCCGCTGCCGGGCGAAGCGGTGGGCAAGGTCCTCGCTGATCTGAACCGAATCGGCATAGCCGATCATGTCAAAATGAAAGACAATGCAGCCCATGCGTGCGAGCTGGACACAGCGGCTCTGCATCGGACTGCGGCCGCCATCCACAAACCGTTCCGCACCAATGGCGATCTCACCGGCGACATTCCCGTTGTCATAGAACCGGCCATTGGCCCAGTGGCCATGCGGACAGAGAATGCCAGGCACTTTTCCCTCAATTTCCGCAGGACGGTAGAGGTTCCCGGTGACGAAAAATCCGGGAACACTTTCGAAATAGACGTTGGCAACGGTGTAATCCCCCATGTCCCTGACACTGTGAATAACCGGGTTCATCGGCGTCTTTTCAGGCTCGGGCCAAAGACCCAGAACCGTCGCCAGCCGATGACGAAGTGCCCCGGAACGAACGCGCCACTCATCCGGATCTGCAGGTGGCTCAAAGGGGAAATAGCCGTTGAGATCCTTCAACGCCTTAAGCCTCGCGTCCTCAGGAAGGCTGTTGCCTGAAAATACCTTCGGCCCGGCCGCCTCAGCCGGGGTGACGGGAAATACTGACGCCAGTCCCATGGCAGCCGATAAAAGAAGTGCAAATCGTGCAGTGTTCATAGATAGATCGTGGAGTTGGAACAAGAATTACCCGCATCATTGCAGTTTTCAGCCTTGTTGAAAACTCTTTCTCTTTGGTGTTCCGAATCGCACGGCACGGCTTTATGATCGGGCCCATGAATAATCGCTTGCCTTTCACCATAATCCCCCTGCTGGCATTTCTTGTGTTTTTCCAGCCCGGGAATATCCGGGCACAGAGCGGCTCGACAGATTTGCTGAATGTCAGCCGCCAGCAGGACGGGGCCGTCCGGATCGAATGGGACGTCCCGGCAGGACCTGACCCGGAGACCGACTACGGGGTTGAACTCCGCACCCGTCAGGCACTTGATGCCGGCGTGTGGTCTCCCGTCTCCGGTCCAGGCACCGCCGGATCCTTCGGCCTCACCGGTGAATGGGTGATCGAGTCTCCCGAGTCAGCCGCCTTTTTCTCGGTCCGCCGCATTGCCCTGCCCGTCATCGGGGGATTCCGCGGAAAAATCGTCTCAACCGAACTGATCGGCAGTTACGGCGCGGAGGAAATTCTCGAAAGACTGAGTGATTACACGGATGGACTTACCGAAAGCTTCCCAGTGCCCATAGAAAATGATGTGGAAGCCCACAGAGTCGTCTACCTCACCCCGGATATCAGCGGCAGTCTCATCGAGGCTTCCGGGGTGGTCTTCATCCCCGTTGGAGTGGAAACGCCGCTGGCCACTGTCAGTTATCAGCATGGCACTTTGTTCAACAAGGAGGATGCCCCGTCACTGGGAAACACCGATGAGTACACCGTCGGACTGTTCCTCGCGGGCAGCAGTTACGTGTGTGTGATGGCGGACTATCTGGGATTCGGCTCCTCCGCCCAGCTTCTTCATCCCTATCTTCACGCCGCCACGGAGGCCAGCAGCTGTCTCGACATGCTGGTCGCCGCCCGGGCCTTCCAGCAGAACACCGGCGTGCCCATCCCCGATAAACTTTTTCTCACCGGCTATTCCCAGGGAGGTCATTCCACCATGGTCCTGCATCGTGAAATTGAAATGAATCATTCGGATCAGTTCACGGTGACCGCCTCGGCACCGATGGCCGGACCGCACAGCATGTCGGAGGTCATGCTCGACCGGATTTTCTCCAGCCAGCCATACCCCAATCCGTTCTACGTCGCATTTCTCATCTTCAGCTACAATGAAGTCTACGGACTGTTCGACGACCCATCCGAATATTTCGTGGCTCCCTACGCCACACTGCTGCCGCAGCTTTTTGAATCCAATGCGCCGGAGAGTCAGATCAATGCGTTGCTCCCCGCCTCCGCCTCGCAGTATCTGAAACTCGATGTCCTCAACGCCATACGCAACGACGAGAACCACCCTGTCCGGCAGGCCCTGAGGGACAACGACAGCTATACCGGCGACTGGGTACCCGCCGCACCCATCCGCATGTTCCACTGCAGGGCCGATGAGGTGGTCCCTTACGAAAACTCGGAAAAGGCTCAGACTGCTTTGAGCGCCGCCGGCGCCACCGGGGTCCGGGCCGAAGACCCACGCATCATTCCGTTTCTCCAGGACGGGTCTCACGTCGGATGCGTCCCCTGGGCACTCATCGCTCTGCAGGGATGGGTTGAGGATTTCTTCTGATCCGGATCCGGCAGCCAGATCGAAACAGTGATGAAACACCCGGTCATTTTTGCATTCATCGCACTGGCGGCTCTCATCGCCATGACGCCTTTTGGACCGCTTCAGGCACAGCCACAGTCTGCACCGGCTCTGGATTTGCGGGATCCCGGCATGGTCCAACGCCTCAGGCCCCTGCTGATTGCGCATCGTGGCGGAGTGATTGGCCCGCAGTCACCGGAATGCTCGGAATCAGCCATTCGACTCGCTGCCGCAGGCGGATATGCCATGGTGGAGCTGGACATCCGACTCAGTCGGGACAACATTCCCATGGTTTTCCACGATGCATCCCTCAGTAAAGCCTGCGGGATCGACAGGCCATTATCCGACCTCCCGGCCAACGAGTTGGAAAAAATCAGGTTTCTCAATTCGGAGGACCATATCCTCAGCCTGGATTCCGCCCTCGAGCTTTGTGCAGAACTGGGGCTTGGCGTCATGCTCGACCTCAAGTCCGGCCGCGGGGACGCAACAGTGGCCTCATCCATCAACGACATGATCCACCGCCACCGGCTCGACAGGTGCACCGTCAGCTTCAGCGCCTCGCCCGTCACACGGCACCACTTCACCAATATCATGATGACGGTGCCCGACGACATACTCCGGCAACTGCAAACTGGCGGGGCCGGGGACCTTCGGGGATATTTCTGGTTCGGGCTCCCCAATGACCTCCCGGATTCACTCGCCAGGGACCTGATTCAATCCGGCTGCCTGGTCTTCCCCGCCATCAACACCTTCCGCTACCCGAAGGATTCCCACATCACTCAGTCAAAGGCTGACATCGACCGGCTCATAGCCGCCGGCGTTCACGGATTCCAGATCGATTCGGTTTACCGGATTAACTTTATGAAAATTCAATGATAAGACAATTTAAGTTTGCCAGCTAAGAGAAATTTGATTATAAAACAAAGTCAATAGCTGGCAGAATTTATTAAATAATTCATAAATCCGCCTTATATCAATCTGGGCCAGTGTCAGACATAACTTAACCAGAGCATACCACAGAGATGAACAAGGACGTAGTCAATGTCGACGGATATCAAATCCGTAAGCGGCGACTTGATCGTGACTGGGGACAGGAACTGTTCGCTGAGCGAAGTGGACTAGGGTTGCGCACCATACAGAAAGCTGAGGCTTCACAACCAATTGAATACAAAACACTTGAGATTCTTGCCGCAACACTTCAATGCCCCACCATCGAACTCCAGCCGGAGACTGTCCGGAATAAGCACGCTGCCAGACAGGTCATGGATAAAATCCTGAATCAGGCCCAATTGGATCTTATTGATGAATACTATGCAGAGGACTTTCTCGGCCATGACCCCACCTACGGAGCGCCAATCGTGGGGAGGAATCAATTACGAAACCTCATAGGGCAATTAAAACAGGCATTTCCAGACCTTAAACACCGGGTTGAGCACATCGTCGCCGAAGATAACCGCGTCACCATACGATGGACTCTCTATGGCACTCATGCCGGCCAGTTCTCAAGCTTCGCACCATCCAAAAAACGTTTCGATGTCGAAGGATTTTCCCTCATGGAATTTGAAAGCGGAAAAATCCGTGAAGTCTGGCAGATGTCTAATTACCATGATTTTCTGGCGATGATTGGGGCTTCCGCTCCAGTCGATAAACTAATACCAACGTCTAGTCCTGAATAGCCAGGCCTTCCTTTACATGGAATTTCAGCTCACATCTAAACTATTTCATTTAGAAGCTGTTTGGAATTTTATTTTGTTATATTGTTAAGCATCCTACATATCATCCCCAGAATAATCATGGATTTTGAGTTTTCTGTTTTCACTTGGTAATCCTTGGAAAGCCTTCTACACGCCAGAAACCATGAAAATGTCCGCTCCACTATCCATCTTTTCGGCAGGATATGGAAGACCGACTCTTCACGGCGTTTAACCACTTCCAGAACTATTTTTCTGTGGCGGTCAAGTTCCAACAGCAATGCTGCCAATCGCCTGGAATAACCTCCATCCGCCCAGATTCGTTTCAGCCATCCGTAGCATTTATTCAACTGCTCCATCCCGGTCCTGGGTGGCCGCCGAATGCACATCCAGTAAAAGAATGTTTCCCATGGTATCCACCAGCATATGCCGCTTCCTTCCCCCTATTTTCTTTCCAGCATCATAGCCCCTGATGCCTTTCTGCGCTGCAATTTTGACACTCTGTGAATCAATGATGGCAGCCGTGGGAGCTTTCTTTCTTCCAGCTTTGGAACAAATCTCCTCAACCAGTTTTGTTTGGATTTTGATCCACAAGCCTTCAGTGCTCCACTTGTTGAAATACTGGAAACAGATATTCTGGTGTGCGTAATACATTGGCAGGTCTCGCCACCGGCAGCCAGTTCGGGTAACGTAGATGATTGAATTGACAACGTGCCGCGTATGGTATTTTGGCGGCCTACCCCGCCGTTTTGGGGCCGGAAATTCGGTTTGCATGAATTTCCATTGACTGTCGTTCAGGCATGAAGAATAGGATGATTCAACTAACATCCCTTACTTATACTGATTATGACGATTATAGTGCAGTATAATTTAGGTTCTTCGCTGTTTACTGTGGATTGTTTTTTGGCACTGCCGGGTCTATCAAACCGGCCCTTAGATAACAGAT
>JAUIAG010000414.1 GCA_030425355.1 Verrucomicrobiia bacterium | reverse complement strand
GCCCAGACGGGCGAACAGAAGGCGAAAAAACTGATGAACTTCCGTGACAGTTGCCACGGTGCTCTTACCGCCACCACGCGTATTCCTCTGCTCAATGCTTACCGTTGGAGGAATCCCGGCCACGAGATCCACGTCAGGACGGGACATCTGCTCCACAAACTGCCTCGCGTAGGCATTCATGGAATCCAGAAATCTCCGCTGCCCTTCCGCAAAGAGTATATCAAATGCCAGTGTCGATTTCCCTGAACCACTCACACCGGTGATGACCACAAACTGATCTCTGGGGATTTCAACCGTGATGTTCTTGAGGTTGTGCTCGCGCGCGCCCTGCACAAGAATGCCGGTCAGACCTTCTTCGGGAACCTTGACTTTATCAGGATTTATTTCCATTCGGAAAAATTGATGACCGGCCTGAGCTGTCGGGCCGGCCGTTATTTTCCCGTTCACCATACCGGAAACCCGACACATGGCAACAGCGCCACAATTTCCCCGAATTCCCGCCAGGCCACAGCCACACTAAAATTTTGTCTCGAATTTGTAATGGGGATTGGAGGTCTATCAATATAGTCTGGCTCTTGTCAGTGCTGGAATAGTGAACAGGTGTTTTTACCGGCGCAGTGGTCGGGCCCCCGGCGGGCACTCTCAGGACCATGCCAGCAGAAGCAGCTGTCAATCTGACTGAATCTCATGTATATCTGGCCAACCTTACTTAAATCGGCAGGTCTCTCAGGCTTCTTTGCCTCGCGGGCCTTTCTCTCAGCATTCTCGTTCGCCCTGCTGGCACGATTCGGTGACAACATACCGCTGCTCAGAGACAACTGGATGGTCCAGAGCCTCTCCTCCGCCCCGGAGTGGTTCACGCACGATTACTCCCTCATCATTCTGGGAACGCTCGGAGTTCTGGAACTCCTCAGCGACAAGATCCCTGAGGTGAGGGATTTCATGAGCACCTTCGATTCGTATTTCAAGGCGACCGTGGCCACCATCATTTCCATGGGGCTCCTGGGCGAGAGCGATACTGAATTTATCCGCCCGCTGGTCGAGTCCGGAGTCGGCGCACTTCTTCCCGCCCTCGTGGTTGGTGCTGTCGTTTATGGTCTGGCATCCGCCCGCTCGCAGTTTCTGGCACTGCTCCGCGACTCGGACAGTGAAGACTCCTTCGGTATACAGTCACTGATTTCATGGGCCGAGGACATCTGGACTACTTTCGGGCCGCTGATCTTCATCCTCTTTCCTGTTACCATGTCGGTTCTCATGGCTGCAGCCTTCGGGCTCATCGCCCTCTGGGCACGACGCCGGGAAACCCGCGAGGAAAGACTCAAACTGAATTGCCAAAGCTGCGATAACAGAATCATGCGGCATTCGCTGGAATGCCCACAATGCCATGCAGAGAACCCGACAGTCCACCGGGTCAGCGTTTTCGGTTTCTCACGAAACAAGGTGGTCGAGGACAGGGATGAACATGCGATTGAGCTGGTGCAGGCCGGAAGATGCCCGTCCTGCGCCGACAGAATCGATGGGCGAAGTGTCCCGGTTCACTGCGATGTCTGCTCCAAACCGATCTTTTCAGACCCCGCCATCCTCGACCGGTTCATGGCCAGCCAGCGTTCAAGGATGAAGATCGGGATCCCGGTCTGTGCCCTCTTCAGCCTCATCCCGGTGGTCGGTCTCATCCCCGGCGTGATCTTCTACCGTCTCTACATGGTGGCACCCTTCCGCCGGTACCTGCCAGCATCCAACACTTTCCTTCTCAGATGGGGGATACGGGCTCTGTTTTTCATCCTCATTGCTCTTCAGTGGATCCCGGCTGTCGGCGGCATCGTGGTTCCCACCATGGCTTGGGTCAGCTTCGAATCCTACCGGGCGGCTTTTTTGTCCCGCTTCCGGCCGGGAGACCGTGCTGAAGACCGGACGCCACCAGGAACTGTCGCTGCAGCAACCTGATCAGCCCGTGCATCAGCCCGGCGGCCAATGGCCTGCGGATGCGGTTTCCCAATCCCTGTGAAACGCTGACCACAGACCTTCCCGACAGCCCGCAGATACCAGCCGGCCGCCCCACCGAATTGAGTTCCACGAATTCATCCTTTAAAACACGGGCAGCCAAAGGCATCTTCTGCCCTGTAAGGCAATGCTGACAATATCGGGAATTTCAAAAGCGCACGGTCCGAAGACGCTGTTTATCGATGGAAATCTTCAGGTCAATATCGAGGATAAAATAGGCCTCGTCGGTGCCAACGGGGCCGGGAAGTCCACACTTTTTTCCATCATACTGGGGGACCAGGAACCGGATGCCGGATCAGTTCAGTTACAGCGCGGCTGTTCCATGGGGTATCTGCCACAGGAAACTGCTCCAACCAGCCCGATCTCTGTGCTTGAGACGGCCGTTTCGACCACACCCGAGCTGCAGCAGCTCTTCGAAAAACAACACCGCGACATCAGGCAGGCCGGCTCTCGGGAGGCATATGAAAATTCCGAAGAGCATGCACACTTCCAGCAGGAATTCGCCGAACTCGGTGGCTATGAACTGGAGGGCCCGGCCAAGTCCATCCTCGGCGGCCTCGGATTCCGTGCCTCTGATTATTCACGCCCCATCACCGAGCTGAGCGGCGGGTGGGTCATGCGCGCCTTTCTTGCCAGACTGCTGGTCATGGAACCTGAACTGCTTCTTCTGGATGAGCCGACCAACCACCTCGATCTTCATTCGCTGATATGGTTCCAGGGATACCTCAAAAAATATCCCGGCGCAGTGCTGCTCATCTCCCACGACCGTGAGTTCCTCAACCAGACCTGCAGCCACATCGTGGAAATCCGCAACCAGAAAATCACCCGATACACAGGGAACTTTGATTCATATCTGGAACAGCGTAAGGCACGGGATGAACAGCACCGCGCCGCCTATGAAGCACAGCAGAAGGAAATCGCCAGACTCATGGAATTTGTCGAGCGGTTCCGTGCCAAGGCGTCCAAAGCCAGCCAGGCCCAGAGCAAACTCAAACAGATCGAGAAAATGGAGAAGATCCCGCCCCCCGAAGCCGGCGAATCAACAATCCATTTCAACTTCCCCCAGCCGCCCCGAAGCGGTCAGCGCGTGATTTCACTCGAGAATGTCGGCTATGCCTATGGATCCAACGTTGTCTACGACGGCACTCTTTCGCTCGAGGTGGAACGGGGATCGAGAATCGTCCTTGTCGGCCCCAACGGCGCCGGGAAATCAACGCTCATGAAACTCATGGCCGGGGTCATCGACATTCAGAAAGGAACCCGTGACCTTGGACACGAAGTCCATCCCGGTTACTTCGCCCAGTATCGC
>JAUIAG010000413.1 GCA_030425355.1 Verrucomicrobiia bacterium | reverse complement strand
GAGAGATTCATTTTTTTCTGGAAAAAAATGAATCTCTCTGCCCCGGCAGAGATTGAGAAATCGTGCTGCGGTCACAAATACCTCAGAATCGAGCGGTCTGTCGCAGAATGCCTCCAGCTTTTCTGCCAGGGTTGTGAACACCGCCCCAGCCCGAATTCCTCCAGGGTTCATCGCCTTTTTCAGAAGCCCTTCGTCAGGTTCAATACTGGTTGCCATGCACGGAGGAGGTGTCTTAGTGGAGGTCAATGTCAACCGGCGGCCAATCCGCCGGCGATGCTTACTGTACTGCCGGTGTTCAGATCGGCGGGAGTCCGGTAGCCGGATGATTCTTCCCGGGGGATGACGGTTTTATCTGTGTCATTCCGAATCAGCATCAGGCGGCTTCAGCGCCGTCCTGCCGATGAGCATCAGAGGCTGGTGTCGGGGTTTCCGAAGCACCAGAGATTCTCGTGGGTGCGGAGCAGGAACCGGTCGCCGACAATGACCGGGGAGGAATTCGTCAGCTCGTTGCCGATGCTGTTGACGGCGAGGACATTGAAGTCCCTGTCGGCTTTGACGATGATGGTGTCTCCGGACTGGTTGATGGCGAAGATGCGGTCACCCGAAAGTACCAGCGATGACCAGGACTCGCGGGTCGGGCCGGCTGCAGGCAGCCTTTCCTCCCAGTGGACCTTCCCGGTCAGAAGATCAAAACATTCCATGATGCCCGGGGTGTTGAGGATGAAGACCAGTCCGTCCTTTGAAATGACGGCGGACCCGATACGGCCGGAGGTCCTCTCCTGAATCCAGAGGGGCTCCACGGTCTGAGTAGAGCCTTCGGTGTCCTCCGGAATCCTGGTGGCGATGGTCGTTCCCTGATATCCGCCCATGCCGAGGACGACGCCATCGCTGACCACCGGCGATGTGTAGACCAGAGGATTCATCCCATGGGATTCCCAGAGGAGCCCGCCGCTGGATGGATCGAAGGCACGGATGTAGCCGGGGAAAAGCATGAGGATGGAATCCCTGCCGTTGTGCTCGACGACAAGCGGAGAGCTGTAGCTGCAGATCATCCCGTTGCGGTTGCCACGGAACCCGTCGGTCCGGCGCTCGGGGCGATAGTCGGGTTCCTTCCATTCCCACACCAGTTCGCCGCTGTCCCTGTTGATGGCGATCAGTCGGGCGTCCGGCCCCGGACCGAAGTAGACGATGCACAGATCCTTCCAGAGAACCGGGGACGAGCCGCTTCCCCAGGGATAGTCCTGTGTCCCCGGCTGGGATTTCCAAAGTTCCCTGCCTTCGTGATCAAAGCAGTAGATGCCGGCCGAGCCGAATACAGCAATCACCCGTTCCTCATCGACAACCGGCGAAGCGGAACAGTATGGATTCTGACTGTGGGTCTTTTCCTCCTCCCGGTAGACAGTGCCGGCCTGCCAGAGTTTCCGGCCCGACTTCAGATCAAAACACTGGACCAGTCTTTCATCCGTCCCCTCGATGGCCTGTGTCAGGAAAACACGGCTGCCCCAAACCACCGGCGTGGAATTGCCGCGGTCGGGCAGGGGAGTTTTCCAGAGAACATTTTTTTCGCTGCTCCATTCCATTGGAAGGCCGGTTGCCTCGATGATTCCCTGACCGCCGCGGCCCCGCCACTCCGGCCATGTGGCTGTGGAATTATCCGGATCCGCTGCCCCGGCCGGCAGACAGAGAGCGGAAGCAAACAGGGCAAGAGAGTGACAGAGAGCTGCCATGTGGCGGACTCGGACACAGCAGGATTTTCGGGATGAGGAGTTCATGCCCACATCATAGCCGATCCGGCCCCGGACTCAAACCGTCAAAATAGGTCCTGGACGCGGCGCTTCGGGGTTGTGGGACGGAGACACGACTTTACCTTCCGGACATGGAACAGCACAGCGGACCCTGCGGCGGGAACACCGACAGCATCCTTGAACTGACCCGCCGCATTCAGGATTTCGTCAGTCGGCGGGACTGGCACCAGTTTCACAGCCCCAAAGACATGGCTGTTGCCATCACGGCTGAGGCCGGTGAACTCCTGCAGCACTTCGTGTGGAAGACTCCGGAGCAGAGCCATGTCATCGCTGAAAGCCGCCGCGAGGCCATTGCGGATGAAATTGCCGATGTCGCCATCCTCCTCCTCGAGCTTTCGGACAATCTCGGCCTGCAGCTGGGGGACGTCGTCAGCCGGAAGCTGGAGCGGAACGAAATCCGATACCCGGCGGACAAGGTCCGCGGAACCAACCTCAAATACAATGAACTGGATGATGGAGCGACTCCGACCGGAAGGTGAATGCTCCGGACTTGCCTGAAATCCATCCAGTTCACGATCGCAGCTGAAACCGTCTGCCGGGACATCCGACATTGCCGCTGGATCTGTTCGCGCAGCGGGCCGATATTCATCCCATGGACCGGCTCAGGATCTTCACCACAGGAGGAACCATCGACAAAGTGTACTTCGATGCCAGAAGCACTTACCAGGTGGGACCGCCGCACATCATCGAGATGCTGAAGGGTCTTCCAGTCACTCTCGATTACCAGGTCACCTCCCTCATGAAAAAGGACAGTCTCGAAATCACCGACGAGGACCGGACTCTGATCGTCCGGAGCGTGGCCGGGGCGGCGGAGAGCCGGGTGGTCATCACGCACGGAACTGACACCATGACGATGACGGCAGACGCGCTGCTTGATGACCGGACCGCCATCGAAGGCAGGACCGTGGTGCTGACCGGCGCCCTCCAGCCCGCCGCCTTTCGCGACAGCGACGCCTACTTCAATGTCGGCGCCGCCATTGCCGCCGCTCAGACTCTTCCGCCCGGTGTCTACATCGCCATGAACGGCCGGGTCTTTCACGGTGGCCGGGTCAGAAAGGATCCTGCCACCAACTGCTTTGTCGATTGCTGAGAATGACCGCCCCGGGCGAACGGTCACGCCCGCCTGCGTCCGGCAGTGGTTACAGTGACCGGCTCACACCGCCGATTGACATCGTGGACGTATCGCAGAATTTCATATGAGAATGAAACACAATGGGGACCAGCCCGCTCCGGTCGGAACACGCCGGGATTTCATCCGGCTCTTTGCCTATGCCGCTGCCGCCGGATGCGGTTTGGGACGCCTGTGCGCCCCCTCGTCCTTCGGGGCATTGCTTCCGGAGCCGGCCGACGGTGCCGGCTATGTGCGCCTCCGCGTCCAGGATTACCCGGAACTCCAGGAAATCGGCCGCACCCTGCGAATGGCATTCACGTCCATCAATGGCAGCAGACCATTCCAGCGGCCGGCCAATACCAACTTCTACCCGCTGCTCATCACACGGACCGGAGCGGGTGAATATCTGGCCGTCGA
>JAUIAG010000046.1 GCA_030425355.1 Verrucomicrobiia bacterium | reverse complement strand
CCACGGCTCCGGGAGTTCATTGCCGCTGCTGAGCACTGTCACCGAGTGTTCGGCAACAGAGGTGTCCGGTGCCAGCTGCAGAAGGCCGTTGAAAAATCCGACAGGGGCCGTCACCCGAACCATGTCGCCCAGCGCCGGAACACTGCCTCCCGCTCCTCGATGGAAAACCGCGATCCCTCCGGTCGCGTCCTGCATGTAAAACTGCCCGTTGCTCGATCCGGTCAGATTGATCGGAGTTGTCACCACTCCTTCCACTGTCACGATGGTTTCGGTATCCGTCGGCATCAGATCGGCATCGAGCTGACCTTTCAGTGTGGCAACTGTGGTCAGATCGACAGGTTCGGCGTTCGGATCGACAACATCGCTCAACCGGGCGGGCAGCAGCTGGTAGCCGCTGTCGTGGGGTGCCGAATTGTCAAACTGGCCGATCACCCCGGTGATGTCCACCGGCACAGTCGGGATGGCCGTGCCGCCAAAGTCCGTGCGGCTGTCGATCCGCAGAGTGAACTCGCGGCCCTCGCCATCGACCAGGGTCAGGTTCCCGCTGTTGGGGAAGGATGCCTCGTCATGGCTGATGGTGACGCCACGGGCGATCGCCAGTCCCGATTCCCTCGCCTCCATCACCGTCGGATTGGCGACTTCGGCAAAATCGATTTCCCACGGCTCCGGGAGTTCATTGCCGCTGCTGAGCACTGTCACCGAGTGTTCGGCAACAGAGGTGTCCGGTGCCAGTTGCAGAAGGCCGTTGAAAAATCCGACCGGGGCTGTCACCCGAACCATGTCGCCCAGCGCCGGAACCGCGCCTCCCGCGCCGCGATGGAATACCGCGATCCCTCCGGTCGCGTCCTGCATGTAAAACTGCCCGTTGCTGGAGGTCGTGAGATTCAGGGGCGTCACAACGACTCCCTCCACCGAAACAATCGTCTCCGTGTCCGCTGGTGAGAAATCCCCATCCAGCTGAGATTTCAATGAGGCAACCGTCACGAGGTCCTGCCCCAGTCCATTCAGAACAAACAGCAAACACAGAACAGGCAGAAGTGCCGTGAATTTCAAAACCACACGAGATTCTATTTTTTTAATCATGATTAAAATGAAAAATATAAATACTTTCAGGGGACCCGGGTGATGTCCCGGTTTGGATTCCAGATCACGTCGGGTCGATAATTTTCCTCACGGCCTGTGGTGCCTTCGACGATGTATTGCCGTTTGTAGAATTGTGCATGGCCGTCCATGAATACGATATTGCCACCGAGTCCGGGATGCCGGCTGGTGAAGCGCCCGTGACGGGATGCCGGGAAGATCCCGTTCCGGTCAGGCGAGGATGTATAGGATTCAATCGTGGGACTGAATGCGGTATCGAGCAGCAGAACCGTGGCAGCTGGTTTACGTATTCGTGAAATCTTCGGCATTTCCGGATAATTAAAGCTGTTTCCCTGAACATTGTTCCGGATTGTGGATTTCAGCTTGAGGTCAAGATTCATGGTATAGCTGAAAAAGCCGAAGGAACCGCCTTTGAGAAATCGGTCATCCTGACGGGCGCGTGCGGCGGGGCAATGCCAGATTGGGCCGCGACCGCCGGGAAAGGGGATACTTTCCTTGAAATCAAAGCGGACCCCGTCCCGGTATTGAGCGAGAGTGCGCTCGGCAACCAGTGGTGGCAGGGCGTTGAACCATGCGAATGGGTCGGCCGGACTGCCAGGGCCTTCCTGCCGGCCGGTATCCACTCCGTATTGCCCCCCGTTATCGGTGCCGTCCCTCGGAATCTCGTCGCGGTCCGCAGCATAGAGCTGCGCTGCCAGTCCCCACTGCCGCAGGTGGGCCGCACATTTTGTAGTCACCGCCTTCTGCTTGGCCGCATTCAGCGCCGGCAGCATCATGCTGGCGAGGATGGCTATAATAGCTATAACGACCAGCAGCTCAATCAGGGTGAATGCGTGTCGGGAATTTTTCGGGTGTGGGAATCTGTGGCTCCAGACCATGCAGTTGTATTCAGGTATATATTGGCCCGACGCGTCAAGAATTCGTATCAACTTTTGCACCAGCCTCTAAAAAATCGCAGAACTGATGACTGTCAAATTGAAAGAGTCACAAGTTATTCACCCGGCGACAAAGTGATACAAAAATTAAACAATGCATAAATGCGATCATTTTTGATGACCGTTGGACGGCGTCGATGAATAATTGCGATGATGCCGGCGATGCATGTGAACAGACTTTTGGTGGTGGTGGTCGGGTTGGTGATATTGTTGGCTTCCGGCCCGGGAGATGTCACAGGAGAGGTCCTGCCAATAGGAAAGGTCCAGGGAGGGGTCGGAGGAAGGGATGGCACCGAACTCGAATCGCCATTTTCAGGTGACACGGTCGAGGTCCAGGGAGTGATCTTCCAGTCGCTGCGATGGAAGGACGGCAATGGCCAGGACCTTCATGGATTTTTCATGCAGAACCTTCCGGGTGAATCAGATGGAGACCCGCTGACCTCGGACGGGATATTCCTCTTCTCCGGCAAATACCCGACTCTCTACGATGGCCGCGAACAGATTCCGGTGGAGAACGGACTGCATGTCCGAATCCGGGGAGTTGTCAGCGAGTTTCATGGATGCACCCAGCTGTCACGGCTGAGGGTCACCCGAATACTGGGACGGAATCCATCTCTGGTGGAGAAACTCGAAACACGGACCATCCATCCGCCGGATGAGTGGGACATGGCCATGAAGTGGTGGGAGTCCGTTGAATCCATGCGCGGACGGATCGATGCTGGTGCGATTGTGACCGGTCCTTCCAAAACCATTGCCGCGGATGTGGAAAGCTACGTCTGGGTCATTCCGGCAACTCATCCGGTGGCGGAACGGGAGGAGGAATGGCACAGGAGAGTTTTCCGGGACGCCCATCCCCTTGATGACATAGGCGGAAAGCTTTTTGATAACGGGAACGGCTACCGGATCGCCCTGAGCAGCACCGGCCTGCTCAGCCAGCCCGGGGCGGGAGCAGAGCAGCTCATTCCCCCGGCGGGTGTCGGCAGCAGACTCTCAACGGCCGTGACCGGCGCAGTCTACTACTCCTACGGGAACTTCAAACTTCTTGTGGATGAGCCCCCGCGGTGGATGAATCCATCGCGCAGACCTTCCCTGCCCGACCCGGCACCCGGTACATGGTCGGTCGTCAGCTACAATGTGGAAAACCTCTACGATTTCCGCAATGACCCCTCCGATCCATGCGATGATGTGGCTGATCCGGGCAATGAGAGTGTCTCCCCGCCCTTCAACTACCTCCCGGCCGACAAGGGCGAATATGTTTCAAGGCTCGAAGACCTCGCCACGCACATCGTCTCAGCCATGCACGGCCCCGATATGGTCATGGTTCAGGAAATCGAGGACCAGGACATGGATTTCACCTCCGCCATCACCGGGGAGATTTTCAGAGCGGATGGCCGCCCGGATGTGCTCCAGGAACTGGCGTCGACTATCGAACAACGCCACGGACTTTCCTATGAAAGCGCCTCGAGCCGCACGGGCGCCGACCCCCGCGGCATCTCCTGCGCCTTCATGATCCGGTCCGACCGATGGCGGTGGGAGTCAGCCGCCCCAGCCTTCAACGACCTGGACTCATTCTCGGAAAGCCTGCCCATGCAGGGACGGATCTCTGCACCACATCAGGGAAAACACAGGGGACCTGTCATCCATGCCGTCAACGGGATTATGGCGGATGTGGACAATTCCGGCGGGATGGTCCCGGTCTTCAGCCGGGCACTTCAGATTGCCGTCATCGCCCCGGGAAAACCTGGCCCCATGACTCCGCCACGCGTGTATCTTCTCAACAATCACTTTTCCAGCATCCCCGATCAGCGAATTGCACGGCGCACCGCTCAGGCCAGGCTTGTTGCCGCCACGGCCGGTGCCATCCGGAAACTCGACCCGGCAGCCGCAGTCATCATCGGGGGAGATCTCAACGTTTTCCCGCAGCCGGATGACGGCACACCATCCCGTCCGTCCCGTCAGCTCGCCGACCTCTATCGACTGGGATGGCCGTCCGCCCACCAGATTCTGCTCAAGGAAAACCCCGCTCTCGCCTACACCTACGTTTACCAGGGACAGGCACAGACACTCGACCACCTGTTCTTTTCCCCGATTCTGCAGCCTGCTCTCATGGATGCATGGAATGTCCACCTGAATGCCGATTTCCCGGATCACCCACTCACCCCGCGTGTCAGTGACCACGACCCGGTCATGCTGCGCTTCAGATTCTGACCAGAGCCTTTCGGGTGCCTGACACCCGGAAGGCGGGAACGGGAGGTCCGTGCCTATGGGTTCGGCCCCGTGCGGGTCGGAAGGGACTGGTCTTCAAGCCACACGTATTCTTTCCATGCCCCTTCATAGAGAGTGACATTCGGGTAGCCGGCGAGGTGGCGAAGGTAGAAGCGCAGCAGACTGCCCTCGCGGGATGTTCCGCAGTAGCAGATGATTTTCCGGTCGGTGGTGATGCCCTTTTCCTCCAGCATCGGGCGGACCTCATCGACCGGACGGAACTTATGGGTATTGTCGTCGGCCATCAGTTGAAACCATGGGAAGCTGACGGCGGTGGGGATGTGCCCCTTTCTGAACCACACATCATCGTCGCCGGTGTATTCGTTGAATGGGCGGGCGTCGACGATCACCACGGATTCATCGCTCATGGCTGCCTTGATGTCCCCGATATCCGAGGCAATGCCGAAGTTCCTCCGTGATGGCAGGGATCCGGAAGGGTTCCCGTGGTAGGCCTGTTCGACCGGCAGCCCCTCCTCTGCCCATGACTTGAGCCCGCCATCGACAATCATGATGTCATCGATGCCATACTTCTCCAGCACATAGGCCACCATGGTGGCGCTCAGAATCTCGTCATTGGGGAGTGTGGATCCGGTGGCATAAAGCAGATGTGTCCTGCGCCGATGCACGCCCGCCCGCTTGAGCAGCGGCACGGTCAGCCGGGGCGGAAGATACTGGACCGGAATCCCGTCCTGTGTCCCCCGCAGCGTATCGAACTCGAGATGATGGGCCATGGGAAGGTGGCCGCGAAAGTAGTCCTTGTAGCCTCCACGGGTGTCGATAACGACCAGATCCTGATTGCTGCCTGCTGCTGATTCAATCAGTGCACTGGCTTCCGTCGGCGAGAGGATGCCGATTTCACCACTCGCCGGAAGCATGCCCGCGAGCAGTGTCACAATGATCAGATGAGTGGATACTTTCGATGATTTCGCGAAACGATGATGATTCATGGGAGTTTCAGATTGATTTGAGAATAAAGTAAGCAAGAGCCGAGGTGAGAGCCGCGCAGGGCAGAGTGACCACCCACGCCAGAAGCACGGGGACAGTGGTTTTCCATTTCGCCTTGCCGGTGCCGATGCCGATGCCGATCAGCGCCCCGACCGAGACGTGAGTGGTGGAGACAGGGAGTCCATGCCAGCTCGCGGTGGTGACCAGCAGCGCGGTGGCGATATTGGCGGCAAATCCTTCGCGGCCATCCATGCCGGTAATACCGTGGCCGAGCGTCCGGGCAACCCTTCCGGCACCCGTCAATCCGCCGGCGGCCATCAGCGTGGCAACCGCCATGATCGATCCCGCTCCGGAAACTGCCCCGGCACCCGCCAGTAGTCCGGCCATCTTGGGCGCGTCATTCAGCCCGCGGCTGAAGCACACCGCCGACGCGCTGGTCAGATGAGCCGAATCCAGTCCCCGACCGCCCCATCGACCGGTCCGGGTCTCAATGGCACTGAAAAGAAAATGAACAATCAGTCCGGCACCCACCGCCAGAAACGGACTCAACAACAGCGGCCTGATAAAGTTCTTCCACAACTGGTACCCCTCAATCGAATCCACTCCGCTCCCCGCCATACCCGCTCCAACCAGCCCGCCAATCAGCATGTGTGTGGTCGATACCGGAAATCCAAGCCTTGTCGCCAGCAGATTGCTCAGTCCCGCACCCAACGCCACAGAAGCCAGAAAATCCCCGGATTTCAGCATCTCATCCGGGACCAGTCCCCTGCCTGAAAACAATCGGATCATCCCAGGTCCCACTGCCATGCTGCCAAGACACCCGACAGCCGTCGCCACCGTCGCCCATAAAACAGCCCTGCGAAGGTCCAAGGTCCCGCTGCCATAAACGCTCGCCATGCCCTTCATGTTGGCATTCGCCCCGTTGGCATAGGCCACCACCGCAACTCCGGCCAAAATCACCCAGACCATCCGCCTGCTCCTGCTGCCATTCCGTTTCTCATTGATTCAAAAGCAATAATCCTTCCCGGATCCCGGATCAGCGACCCACTCGGACCGCCTCGGGGCGCGACGATATTTGCATATCAACGCATATTTGCAAATATTTTCCGCTGCCACCGGGTGCCAGGCTCCTTTTTCCTGGGCTGTAGGGGGGCGGGCGCTGCCGGGGTGCGGGGGTTTAAGGCTGAGAGAGGGCCTGGAGGGATTCGGTGATTTGAGGGAGCCAGCGCATCAGGAGGAAGCTGGAGGCATTGAAGAAGCCGTGGGCCATGGTGGCCTCCCAGATGGATCGGTGGAAGACCTGAATGAGTCCGAGGCCGGCACCGAGGATGGTGGTCATGAGGATTCCGGCAACGCCCTGAGTGACATGGCCGAGGCCGAAGACGGCGGCCAGGAGGATGACCATGGTGATTTTTCCGGCTTCGGAGGCACCGAACCGGGGGAAGAGCCGGCAGAGCAGCGCCAGAGAGGCACCACGCCAAAGCTCCTCGCGGAATCCGGCAAAGATGAAGCTGACGAAGGTCAGATTGACCAGGAGGTAGCCCGGATCATTGGCGAGGGCTTCAAAATCGACGAGACGGTCCACCTCCGGGGTCAGATTGGCTCCCGATTCCCCGTCCATCCAGCCAAGGGAGACAAGGGCGACAAGAATGGCGTAGACGACTATGCCCAGTCCGAAGCGCAGCAGGATGGAATAACCGAGCCCCACCGGGATGCTGAGCGACAGTCTGGCCCAGAAATTCTTCGGCTTCGCGGAGTTGGAAACGCTTTCCCTGGGCCATGTACCACCGATCTCCGGCCATGAGAGCCTCGAGAGGCCCCAGAAGATGAGGAACAGAATCCCGAACTGGATCATTCCCTCGAGGCCGACCAGCAATACATCCGAAGGAGTGTTTCCCAGCGCAGGAGGGGCGTCCTCGGGGATTCCGCCTTTTCCATTGATGGATACCCATGAATAAAGGCCTATCCACAGCGGATATCCACCGAAGATCAGCAGGGCCGCAGCCATCCGCCATTTCCACACAGTTGTCAGCCGGGGATGCCTGTCAGACACGGGATGCATTCCGGCATCGGATGGCAGCGGCGGCGGTGTTGATCGGGACGGTTCAGGATGAGCCTCGGAATCATGATGCACCCCGGTAGTCTTCCAGATCCTCCACAGAACCGGCAACCAGTTTCTGGAATGAGCACATCGCGCGCCAATTGCCGTTTGCGACTTCTCCAATCTTGACAAATCCTTGATCAATAAAGGTATTATCCGGGCTGTAATCGCACGAGTTTACGATTCCACATTCCATAAAATGAAAAAACCACTCCTTGCATTGACTGTTGCAGCTGCCGTTACGGCAACCACCACCATCTTCTCCGTGGCTGATGACCATAAGGAAGGTGAGAAAAAGGGGCTCTCCCACGAAAGAATGGAAGAGATCATGAAAGTCGGATTCAAGTCGGACAAGCGCAAGGGAACCAAGAGCCTGCTCGACAGGATCACCGAAGGCACCGCCACCAAAAAGGAGTCCAAGCAGTTCATGGCCATGGTCCTGGATCTTGAATCCCATCATGTCGAAAAGGGAACTCAGGAGGATTACGTCGGGAAGACCGACGCCCTCGTCTACGCCATGGCTGGAGTGCTGGCCCAGAAGGACGGGTCTGTCGATGCCCTCAAAAAGGCTGCCAACTGCAAAGCCTGCCACGAAGCCCACCGCGAATAATTCATCATCGCACGGGATACATCCCCTCTTGAAACCAGAGGTTTTTCCCGTCATTTGAAGCGTTTTTCCCTGCCGGCCCGATGGCCGGTTTTTTTGTGCCCGCGGATCGGGCGGGTGGCGGAGAGGCGCTTATCCGAACCGGCGGAAAAGCAGGAAAAAGGAGCCTGGCACCCGGTTGCGGCTGCAATAAGTTCTTGTCGCATCAACGGATCATGATATGTTGATGCGTAAATTGAAACTGAGGATAAACCACGCATGAGTTCAGCATTCAGCAAACCAGAATCAGCGAAAGGACAGAGATTACGGGCAATGCTCCAGGAGAGGATTGTGTTCCTCGACGGAGCGATGGGAACAATGATCCAGCAACACAAGCTGGAGGAAAACGACTTCCGGGGAAGTCAGTTTCAGAATCCGAAAAAGGATCTGAAAGGGAACAACGAGTTACTGTCGATCACCCGTCCGGAAATCATCGAACAGATCCACTGGGACTTTCTGGCGGCGGGTTCGGACATCATTGAGACCAACACTTTTTCCGCGACGACAGTGGCGCAGGCCGATTACGGTCTGGAATCGATTGTGGACGATCTTAACATTGAATCGGCGAAACTGGCCCGTCGGGTGGTGGACCGGTTCATGGCGGAGAATCCGGGTCGCGAATGTTTTGTCGCGGGGGCTATTGGCCCGACCAACCGGACTCTGAGTCTTTCACCCAAGACCGAGGATCCGGCCTATCGCGCGATGAATTTCGAGCAGATGGTGGCGGCGTATTACCAGCAGGTGGAGAAGCTGGTGAAGGGCGGCGTCGACGTGCTGCTTCCGGAGACCACCTTCGACACCCTGAACCTGAAGGCGGCGATCTTTGCCATCGAGAAGTTTTTTGAAACGCAGGACGAGCGCCTGCCGGTGATGCTTTCGATCACCATTACGGACCGGGCCGGGCGGACACTTTCCGGCCAGACACCGGAAGCCTGCTGGTATTCAGTGCAGCACGCCAAACCTTTGTCCATTGGTGTAAACTGTGCGCTTGGGGCCAATGAGATGCGGCCGCATGTGCAGTCGCTGTCACGTGTTGCCGACTGCTACATCAGCTGCTATCCCAACGCCGGACTGCCCAACCCTCTTGCACCGACCGGCTACGACGAAACACCTGAAGACACCTCCAGCCAGCTTGAATCCTTCGCCAAAGAAGGTCTGCTGAATCTTGTCGGAGGATGCTGCGGAACGACTCCGGCACACATCAAGGCGGTTGTGGACCGTCTGAGGGACATCAAGCCGCGGGATCCAAATGAACACGAGCGCGATGAATATCTGTTCACCTGTTCCGGTCTCGAAGCCGTGACACTGCCCTACGGGGATGCACCATTCCTGATGGTGGGGGAACGGACCAATGTCACCGGTTCGCCCCGTTTCCGGAAACTCATCAAGGAGGAGAATTACGAGGAGGCTCTCAAGGTCGCCCGCCAGCAGGTTGAAAACGGAGCCCAGCTGATCGATATCAACTTTGATGAAGGACTTCTGGACTCGGAACAGTGCATGCGGCACTTCCTGAATCTTCTGGCATCCGAACCGGGCATTTCCAAAGCCCCCATCATGATCGACAGTTCGAAGTGGTCGGTCATCGAGGCCGTACTGCAGTGTGCCCAGGGCAAGTGTGTGGTCAACTCCATCAGTCTGAAGGAAGGTGAAGACAAATTTATCGAACAGGCACGTTTGTGCATGCTCTACGGGGCGGCCGTGGTGGTGATGGCCTTCGATGAAAAGGGGCAGGCGGCAACCTGTGACGAAAAGATCCGTATTGCCGAGCGGGCCTTCGGCATTCTCACCGAAAAGGTCGGCATGAACCCCGCGGACATCATTTTCGACCTCAACATCCTCACCGTTGCGACCGGCATGGAGGAACACAATAACTACGCCGTCGATTTCATCGAGGCAGTCCGGGAAGTCAAGAAGCGCTGCCCGGGAGCGCGCACTTCGGGTGGCGTCTCAAACATTTCGTTCAGTTTCCGCGGCAAGAACCTGGTGCGGGAGGCCATGCATTCCGCCTTTCTTTATCATGCCACCCGGGCCGGCCTCGATATGGGCATTGTCAATGCGGGCATGCTCGAAATCTACGAGGACATCCCGAAGGAACTGCTGGACAAGGTGGAGGATGTACTCCTCAACCGTCATGCCGACGCCACGGAAAACCTCATCGACTACGCGGAAACACTGGACCACACAAAGAAGAAAGAGACCGACAACTCCAAACTGAAATGGCGGGAGGAAACGGTCGAGAAGCGCCTTGAATACTCGCTGATCAAGGGCATTACCGACTACGTCATCGAGGACACCGAGGAGGCACGCCAGAATTACGAGCGACCCCTGCATGTGATCGAGGGCCCGCTGATGGACGGCATGAAGGTCGTTGGCAAACTGTTTGGTGAAGGCAAAATGTTTCTTCCCCAGGTCGTCAAAAGTGCCAGGGTGATGAAGAAAGCTGTCGGCCACCTGATTCCATTCATGGAGGAGGAGTCGAAGGGCCAGAAGAAGAAGAATGCCGGAACCTTCCTGATTGCGACGGTGAAGGGCGATGTCCACGACATCGGCAAGAACATTGTCGGGGTTGTGCTCGGCTGCAATGACTATGAGGTCATCGACCTCGGCGTGATGGTCGACTGCAATACCATTCTGGAAAAGGCAGCTGAAGTAGGGGCGGACATCATCGGTCTCAGCGGGCTGATCACTCCAAGCCTTGATGAGATGATTTTCAATGCGAAGGAGATGCAGAAGCGCGGCCTCAAGGTTCCGCTGCTGATCGGCGGAGCGACCACCAGCCGCATGCATACCGCGGTCAAGATTTCTCCGCACTACGACGGCCCGGTGGTGCATGTCACCGACGCCTCACTGGTGACCGGCGTCTGCAGCAGCCTCCTCAATCCGAACACACGGGACAGCTACATCAAAGAGATCAGGGAATCCTACGCCGAGATCAAAAGGAAGTTTGAGAGCGGTGAGTCGAAGACCCAGGCGCCGGTCGCTCTCGAGCAGGCCCATGGTGGAAAGTTCGCGACCGACTGGTCCAGCTGTCACATCCCAGTGCCGGAAAAAACCGGACTTCAGGTGATTGATCCGATACCGCTCGACCGCATCGCCAAATACATCGACTGGTCTCCATTCTTCTGGACATGGGAACTCAAAGGGATATTCCCCAAAATCCTCTCCAGTGAAAAATATGGAGCGCAGGCGACCGAGCTTTACGAGGATGCCCAAAAGGTCCTCGACGATATCATCAGGAACAAGCGCTTCCACTGCCGCGCCAGCTTCGGACTGTGGCCGGCACAGAGTGTGGGCGATGATGTGATCGTCTACGATCCCGAGGACACCTCGAAACCTATCCATACTTTCCACTTCCTCAGGCAGCAGACCCGGATGAAGGATACGCAGCCCTATCGGTCGCTGGCTGATTATGTGGCTCCGAAGGAATCCGGCCGCATGGATTATGTTGGCGGATTCGTGGTGACTGCCGGTCAGGAATCCGAGGATTACTCCCGGTCCTTCAAGGAAAAAGGCGATGACTATACCGCCATCATGATTCAGGCACTGGCAGACCGCTTTGCCGAAGCCTGCGCGGAATACATCCATAAAATCGTCCGCGACCACTGGACCTTCGGCAAGGAGGAAAGCTTCTCCGCGGAGGACAACCCGGACCGGGATCAGCTCGATTTTCTGATCGAGGAAAAATACCGCAGTATCCGACCCGCAGCCGGCTATCCGTCCTGCCCGGACCACACCGAGAAAAGGACTCTCTGGAAGCTTCTGGACGCCGAGCGGACCACCACCGCCACCCTCACCGAAAACTGTGCCATGAATCCTCCCAGCACCGTTTCAGGACTGTATTTCGGCCACCCCGAGGCCGTCTACTTCAAGGTCGGGAAAATAGGCCGGGACCAGCTCGAGGACTACGCTCGACGGAAAAACATCCCGCTTGAAGAAGCTGAGAAGTGGCTCAGTCCGGTCCTATGGGAGGGATGAGACCGAACATCACCTCCAGTCACCTTTTTATTACATCCAATCCTCTTTTCATGCCGGCCGGGATCCACCTGATCCCGGCCTTTTTCTGTTTACGGCTGGGAATGGTGATGGACACCGGCTGCACACCGGCAGGAAATTCTTACTCCGTGAGAAGAAGAAGCCCCCACCGGATTACCGGCGGGGGCGTATCTCTTCATGAACTACGTGCAGGATCAGGTTCTCAGGGGTAAGTTGTACCCGAGGCCCACCTCCAGGCGGATTTCCCCGTCGATCGAATCGCCATGCGATCTGAGGATCCTCGGTAAATCAGAGGGGTACCCTGCAGCGACACGAAGGCCGGTCCACCAACCAGACCTCCGATCAACCCCAATGCTACAGGGCCCCCTGAAATCCATCCCGACAGGGCATTTGCCGAGTCCCGAAGGCCAGAGCAGATGTTGAACCAGGAGAATTTCATCACTCTTATTATCGGGGCTTGACACCAATTAGTCTAATGGAAATAAATGCCTCCAACCCATAGACTTTGTCTATACCCTATTCATGGGCGCCTCCCTGAAAAAAGGCGCCGGAGCCAGCTGTCATGTCATTTCTGAACTATCATCACCTGCATTATTTCTGGGTCGTCGTCCGGGAAGGGGGCGTGAGCAGGGCCAGTGCGGTCCTGAATCTGACCCAGCCTACAATTTCCAAGCAGATCCGTCTTCTGGAGGACCAGCTTGGAGAGCCGCTATTCTCAAGAAGCTCGGGAAGGATGCACCTGACGGAGGCTGGCAAACTGGCTTACGACTACGCCGATGAGATTTTCTCTCTGGGCCAGGAGTTTCTCGAGAGCATGAAGGGCGTGGAGTCAATGAGGCCGAGGAAATTAAGGGTCGGGGCTTCTGATGTGCTGCCGAAACTGATCTGTCATCGGATTCTGGCGCCGGTTCTGGCACCGGACAGCAACACCCACCTGATTTGTGAGGAGGACATGACGGACAGGCTGCTGGCGGAACTTTCGATTCAGAGGCTGGACCTGGTACTGACGGACTCCCCGATTGCAGCCCCCATCAAGGTGAAGGCCTTCAATCACCTGCTGGGTGAGAGTGGGGTGACGTTCTTTGCTGGCCATACTCTGGCCCGCAAGCTTGAAGGACCGTTTCCGCAGAATCTGGATGGGGCGCCATTTCTGGCACCGACGGATAACACCATTATCCGCCGGGCACTGGAACGGTGGTTCGGGGCGAATGGAATCCGCCCGAGGATGATAGCGGAATTCCACGACAGTGCCCTGATGAAGGTGTTCGGCCGTGAAGGTGCCGGGGTTTTTGCCGCTCCATCGGTCATCGCGGATGAAATCTGCCGGGAATACGGCGTCCGGGAGATCGGATCGACAACCGACATCAAGGAATCATTTTACGCCATCACCATTGAACGGCGGGTTAAACATCCGGCAGTGGTGCGCATCACAGAGAATGCACGACTCAATATCTTCGGCACACATGGGCAGACTGAAGCGGAAAAACCGGTTGACCCCTGAAGATGCGCCTGAAAGTCTTGTGACAGATTGGGCATGGCTGAAGAAAACGAAATATGGATGAGTCCCGGGTGGCTGAAGCAGATCGGAATAATCCTTGACAGTTATGAAAAATGGCTGGGTCAGCCATTGATCCCCGGCCTGCCATCCAACCTGTTGGAAAGAGCCAGGGCGGCATTCGAAGCTCCGAAGGTCATCGTTTCTCATGACACTTCTGCTGATCCCCTACTGAACTACGGCAACCGAATGGCACTCCAGCTTTGGGAGACAACTCCGGAGATCCTGATCGGTATGCCTTCCCGCAAGACTGCCGAACCGGTTCACCGCGATGAAAGAGCCCGCATGCTCGCGCAGACAAGGGACAGGGGATATTCCGCCGACTACCAGGGGATACGCATCAGCACCAGTGGCCGCCGGTTCCATATCCGCCAGGCCATCATCTGGAATCTCGTTGATGCCGAAGGTCAGCCGGCCGGCCAGGCAGCGTCCTTTGATTCCTGGGAATACGTGTAGGCAATTTTTCAAAGACAGGACAGAGACACCCCCGCGGCGATGATTTCTGCTCGAGAAGAATATGCCTGGCACCCGCCCCGGATGGACCGATGAAAGAAAAAAGGCGCCCGGTGGAGGACGCCCGTGAAATTCCTGACTGAGGTTGGGTTGAAATGTGAATCAGTGTTTTTTTCCGGCGAGATGGGTGGCATGGCCGAAGAATGCCTCGGCGGATTCCATGATGGTCTCTGAGAGAGTCGGGTGCGCGTGAATCGTCTCGGCGACATCGCGGACAGTGGCTCCCATTTCAACGGCGAGGGTGGCCTCACCGATGAGTTCACCGGCACCATGACCGACGATTCCAATCCCGAGTATGCGTTCGGATTCCTCCTCGACGATGATTTTGGTGAGTCCATCAGTGCGGTCATAGGTGAGGGCGCGGCCGGATGCCGACCACGGAAACTTGGCGACCTTGACCTTTTTCCCTTCCTTGCGGGCTTCCTGTTCGGTGATCCCGACCCATGCGATTTCAGGGTCGGTGAAGACCACAGCCGGGACCATGAAGTTGTCCCAAAGGCTGTCCTGACCCGTGATGACTTCTACAGCGATGCGGGCTTCCTTGGAAGCCTTGTGAGCGAGCATGAGTCCACCGACACAGTCTCCGATTGCGTAGATGTTGGAATCGCGGGTCTGCTGGCGTTCATTGACCTTGATGAAGCCCTTTTCATCGAGTTCGACGCGGGTATTTTCGAGACCGAGTTCGCCATTGGCGGGCACACGGCCAACGGAAACCAGGACCCGGTCATATAGTTCGTCCCGTTTTTCACCATCGGGGAATTCCACACCGACCTTGATCTTGGCACCCTTGGTGGACATGGAGGTGATCTTGGTGTTAAGCCGGACTTCCTTGAAATTCTCTTCGGCGAACTTGGCGACGGGACGGACCAGATCGGGGTCGGCAGCCGCGATGAGCGCCGGCAGTGCCTCGACGAGAGTCACCTTGCTTCCAAGAATGGAATAGACGGATCCCAGCTCCATGCCGATGTATCCGCCGCCGATGACGAGCAGTTCCTCAGGGACTTCCTCCACTTCGAGAGCGGCACGGGAAGTCATGATTCTTGGGTTGCCGAGATCAAAAACACGGGGCAATGCCGCACGCGAGCCCGTGGCAATGATGGCGTGCTCGAAGGAGATGTATTTCTGTCCCTCACTGGATTCCACACGGAGGGTGTGGGAATCCTCGAAGTGTCCCCTGCCGTGCATGACCTCGACATTCCTCGATTTGGCCAGTCCGACGATGCCACTGGACAGCTTGTTGAGAATTGAATTTTTCCAGTTTCTGAGTTTTTCGAGGTCGATGGTGGGCTCACCGAAGGTGATTCCGCGATGCGCCGATTCCCGGGCCTCGTGGATCATCTTGCTGGCATGAAGCAGGGCCTTCGAGGGAATGCAGCCACGGTTGAGACAGACGCCGCCAAGTTTCTCGTCCTTTTCAATGAGAATTACCTGCTTGCCCTGGTCCGCGGCATAAAATGCTGCCGCATATCCACCCGGACCGCCACCGATCACGACAACTTGTGCTTTGATTGGATCCATTCTTGTCTTTCTGCTTTCTTCCGGTGGTTAGAGGGCGAGATCGGCCTCGGTGATTTCGGTGAAGGCGTTTTTGAGGTCAACGGTGAAGCGGGCGGCCGTACCACCGTCAATGAGCCGGTGGTCATACGAAATGGTGATGGGCATCAGCAGCCGCGGGACAATCTGGCCATCGACAACAGCCGGCTGCAGGGAACTCTGCCCCACGCCCATGATGGCCGTCTCGGGCTTGTTGATGATTGGAGTAAAGTGGCCGCCACCAATGGCGCCCTGATTGGAAATGGTGAAGCTGCCTCCTTTCATCTCATCGCCGGAGATCTGACGGTCCCGGACCTTGGCGGCGAGAGTCTTAAGATCTGTCGCCAGTTCAAGAGGAGACTTCCTGTCGGCATTACGGATAACCGGGACCATCAGACCCGCGTCGGAATCCACCGCCATGCCAATATGGTAATACTCCTTGAGGATGATCTCCTCGGTGACCTCGTCGAGAGAAGCATTGAAGATGGGATGCTTTTTCAGGGCCCGGACCACTGCCATGAGAGTGATCACCGTCATGGTCAGGTTGGAGCCTTTTTCCTTGTAGGCCGGAGCCAGTTTCTTGCGCAGGGCGTTGAGGTCGGTGATGTCGACCGAATCAAACTGGGTGACGTGAGGCAGCGTGTTCTTGTTTTCGACCATGCGCTCGGCTATGACCTTGCGCAGGCTGCTCATGGGCTTCTTGGAAATTTCGCCGAACTGGCTGAAATCGATGGAAGGCTTTGAGCGTGGCTGGAAGACACCCTCGCGGGCTGCTTCGCCTGCCTGACGGAAGGCTGTCATCTGACACCATCGGACAAACGCACGGAGATCGCTCATGATCACCCGGCCGCCGCCGCCTGTGCCGTGGATACGGCGCAGATCAACGCCAATCTCCCGCGCGGTGCGTCGCACAGAGGGCGACGCCGGAGGCATGGGGGCATTCGGGTCAATCTCCTCCTCAAAATCAAAATAGTCATCGAAGGACACCGATTCACGGCCGGCTCTCGAGGAGCGGGCGGGGGCAGGCGCAGCGGCCGGCTTGGCCTTCGGTGCCGGTTCGGAGTCACCCCCGCCGGATGCCTCACCGGAATCTCCGGCATCACCGGCTCCTTCAAGATCGAGAATGGGATCTCCGACGCCGATCTTGTCCCCAACTGAAACGTAGACCTTGGTGACCTTGCCGCCGGCACTGCTGGGAACCGGAACGACCGACTTCTCCATCTCCAGTTCCAGGATCGTCTGATCTTTCTCCACAGTGTCGCCGACACTGACCAATACACTGGCGACGGGACTGGATCCCGCGCCTTCGCCCAAGTTTGGAAGTTTAACCTGCATGTCTGGTATCACTGAAAAATGAAAGCCGACCGGATGTGGTCGGCTTTTCGCCAAGCCTTTTTCGCCGACATATTCTCCACTGGGGGTCTATTTTTCCAGTGGAAATGTCAAAATCTTTTGCATCCAGCCGGTAAACTGGAGCGGCTATGGGGTTGAAAAAAATCTACTCGCAGAAACCGAAGACCTTGTCCGGATTCACTCCGAGGTCCTTTATCGCTTTGGTGACCAGAGAGGCCGGGACCCTGCCTTCCTGAGAGAGAGAATAGAGAGCGGCGACGACGGTGGTTTCGGCATCGATCTCAAAAAAGCGCCGGAGAGCCTCACGGGTATCGCTGCGTCCGAACCCGTCAGTTCCGAGCGTCAGATAATAACCGGGGACCCACTCACGGATCTGGTCGGCAACAAGCTTCAGAGAATCCGAGACGGCAACAAAAGGTCCATCAACGCCTTCAAGCGCCTTCTCAAGATAGGATTTCTGAGGCGCGTCCTCGGGGTGCAGCATGTTGTGGCGGCGGCAGCGAAGCGCCTCCGACCGGAGCTGCTTGTAGTTGGTGACGCTCCACACATCCGCTGAAACTCCGTATTTTTCGGCGAGGATTTCCTGCGCTTTGAGAGCACTGAGGATGATCGGACCGGATCCGAAGAGCTGAATCTTGTGGTCGAGGCCTTCGGGGCCGGTGTTGTAGCGATAAATTCCCTTGATGATGCCTTCCTCGACGCCTTCAGGCATGGGCGGCATCACCATGTTTTCGTTGTAAAGCTGGATGTAGTAGAAGATTTCCTCGCCTTCCTGGTACATCCTGCGGAGTCCGTCCTGAATGATCACTGCCAGCTCGTAGGCAAAGGCCGGGTCATAGGCATAAAGTGTTGGAATGGTGCTGGCACAGAGCAGACTGTGAGCGTCCTGATGCTGGAGTCCCTCGCCGTTGAGAGTGGTCCGGCCGGCGGTGGCTCCGAGAAGGAAGCCCTTGACCTTGATGTCACCGCAGAGCCACATCTGATCCCCGACGCGCTGGAAGCCGAACATCGAGTAGTAGATGTAAAAGGGAATCATGTTCACCCCGAGACTGGAGTAGGCTGTTCCCGCCGCGATGAATGAGGACATGGAACCCGCCTCGGTGATGCCCTCTTCCAGAATCTGCCCGTCCGTTTCCTCGCGGTAATAGGCAAGTTCCTTCTTGTCGACGGGCTCATAGAGCTGGCCGCGTGATGAGTAAATGCCGACTTCGCGGAACAGACCGTCCATGCCGAAGGTGCGTGCCTCGTCCGGGATAATCGGGACGACATTGCGGCCGATCTTCTTGTTCCGCAGCAGCGGAGCCAGAAATCTGACGAATGCCTGGGTGGATGAAGTCTCCTTTCCGCCGGAGCCCTGAAAGAAGGTGGCGAAGTCCGAAAGCGGGGGAATCTCGAGTTTCTCGGCCAAGACCGTTCTTTTGGGGAGATACCCGCCTAGTGCCTCGCGCCTGGCGTGGAGATATTTCATCTCCTCGCTGTCCTGAGGGGGGCGGTAAAATGGAGAATCGGCGATTTCCTCATCGCTGATGGGGATCTTGAAACGATCCCGGAAGACGCGGAGTTCCTTTTCGTTGAGCTTCTTCTGCTGGTGGGTGATGTTGCGGCCTTCACCGGCCTCGCCGAGACCGTAGCCCTTGATGGTTTTGGCGAGGATGACGGTGGGCTGCCCCTTGTGATCTCTGGCTGCCTTGTAGGCGGCATAGACCTTGAGCGGATCGTGACCGCCGCGAAGCATCCGGGTCAGCTTGTCATCGGTCAGGTGATTGACCAGTTGGAGAAGCTCAGGATACTTGCCAAAGAAATTCTTACGGATGTAGCTGCCGGACTCGACGGAATATTTCTGGAATTCCCCGTCCACAACCTCTTCCATGCGCTTGAGCAGCAGCCCCTTGGAGTCGCGGGCAAAGAGTTCGTCCCAGTCCGACCCCCAGATCACTTTGATGACATTCCAGCCGGCGCCCCGGAAGATACCCTCGAGTTCCTGAATGATCTTGCCATTGCCACGGACCGGTCCGTCCAGGCGCTGGAGGTTGCAGTTGACCACCCAGGTGAGATTGTCGAGGCGTTCCCGGCCCGCCATGGTGAGTGCGCCGAGAGTTTCCGGCTCGTCGGATTCCCCGTCACCCACGTAACAGTAGACATTGGGCTGCTGTTCCGCGGTGATGAATCCCCGGGCCTGCATATACCGGTTGAAGCGGGCCTGGTAAATGGACATGATCGGACCAAGCCCCATGGAGACAGTCGGAAACTGCCAGAACTCCGGCATCAGATAAGGGTGGGGATAGGATGAAAGTCCGCCACCTTCGGCCAGTTCCTGACGGAAATTGCCCAGCTTCTTCTCATCAAGACGGCCTTCCATGAAAGCGCGGGCGTATGGACCGGGGGAGGCATGGCCCTGAAAATAAACCATGTCGCCCGGGAAGCCGTCGTGAGCAGCCCTGTAGAAATGATTGAACGCCACCTCATAGAGTGTGGCGCTCGAAGCAAAAGTGGAAATGTGTCCGCCGAGACCGTCGTGTTTGCGGTTGGCTGCCACCACCATTGCCATGGCATTCCAGCGGATGTAGCTCTTGATGCGGTTCTCAATGGCGATATCACCGGGATATTCTGGCTGCTCGTGCGGCTCGATCGTGTTAATATATGGAGTGCGGGTCAGCGGAGGAACATCGAGACCGCCATCGCGAAGTTCTTTGGTCAGGTCATCCAGAAGCTGAGGGAGCCTTTCACTGTGTGCGCTGGTCTGCAATACCTGCTTGAGGATCACTTCCAGTGACTCCAGAAGCTTGTCCGATTCCTGATTGTATCCTGGTGAATCTAAATTTTTCACAATCTGTCTAAATCTGTTTGTCCCGGTCCGTGGTGAACCGACGCAGATCAGGGAGTGGCGGGACCAGTGTCAGAGACCGGTGCAACCCGGTTTGACTCGCTCCCATCCATAACCCGCCTATATTAACGACAATTTTGACGGGAAACAAATGAAATACCTTCATCAAATTCAGGACACTCCCGAAGCGAATCTGGCGCTCGATGAGGCCCTGCTGGACTGGGCCGAATCCGGAAACTGTCCGGACGGACTGATACGCTTCTGGGAATCACCCCAGTATTTTGTGGTCCTTGGATTCTCCAACCGCGCTGCCACCGAGACGATCGGTGACCACTGCCTCAGGGACGGTATCCCCGTTCTCAGAAGAATCAGCGGAGGCGGCACCGTCCTCCAGGGACCCGGATGCCTCAATTATCATCTGGTACTTCCGGTAAGTTTCCACCCGGACTTATCATCGGTCACCTCGACCAACAGGTTTATCATGGAACGGATCGCGAGGAATCTGTCGGAAGAAACCGGCAGGCTGGTCACCGTCGAGGGTTACACCGATCTGGTTCATCAGGGCCGGAAATTCTCGGGCAATGCCCAGAGGCGGAAAAGACACTTTCTCGCCTTCCACGGAACAATCCTCTACAATTTCAACCTCAGCCTGATCGACCGTTACCTGCAGTTCCCGAGTCTGATACCCGACTATCGGGGATCCAGACCCCACCTGGATTTCGTTGGAAATTTCGGTGAAGAAGCCGGAGACCTGATCCGGATCCTCAGGAAATGCTGGGAAGCCGCGGAAGCCCTGCAGCCCCGGGAACTGGCGGCCCCTCTCGCCATGGCCGAAGACCTCGCACACAGCAAATACGCATCGGATTCCTGGAACAACAGAGTCTGATCATTCCCGCCTCCATACCATCCCACAGCCACTCAGACGGCGCCGCGCAGAGGGTGCCATGCACTTTATTCCTGGGAGCGCACGCAGGTGCCATGCACTTTATCCTTGGGGGGACGCATTCCGGGGGCCATGCACCGTGAGGTCAATATTGTGTTGAAACGGGCGGAAAAGCTGAATTTTCCGGGCTGTTATCAGTTTTGAGGGCGAAAAATGGGGCTGGTGATCATCCGGGGCTTTTGCGTCTAATGGTTCCGGGGTAGTCTTTGACATGAAGACCAATCCGGGTGACGGATAGTGGACAGAGGGCATGAAGAAATCGGAACAGAGCTCGGAGAAAAGAGAAAAGACAGGCCATGAGAGCCAGCTGTGGGCGGATTTTGTTCATGGATGGAAGCCACTGTTCGGGAAGTTCAACACCCTTGGCTTCAGTTTTGAGTGGCACGAATTCAAGGCGGACCGGGAGGTGGAATGGAACCGGTCCTTCCATCCCGAGAGCCTTGAAATCTGCCTGAATATTGACGGGACCGGATTTATTGAAAACCAGAAGGAGCGACTGGAGCTCAAACCGCAGACCTATGGGTTCTACAGTGTGGGAATCGAGAATGGATCCTCGAAGGGCCTCAAGGCGAGAAGGATGCCGGGCCAGAAACACCAGTTTCTCACAGTGGAGATAGCCTATCCGTTCCTGCGGGAGCATGTGGCGGCAGGCACGAGGGACCTTCATCCGATTGTCCGTGGAATTGTGGACGGCAGGAAGGACGAGGGATCAGTCGGGAGCCAGGAACGGTTGACGACCCGGCATCAGCGACTTCTGGAGAGCCTCAAAGCGCCACCGGTTTATGCGGCAGCTCAGGAAATATGGTACCGGAGCAAGGCCATTGAAGTGATCTCCGAGCTGTTATTTGAAAGTCCGGAGGAGGACCGGAGTCTTTTCTGCATCCGTCAGCAGCGACTGGCTCAGGAGCGGGTCGAGAAGGTCAAGGAGATCCTCGAGGCGCGGATGGACAACGCGCCGGCGCTGGAGGAGCTGGGAAAACTGGTGGGCTGCAGTCATTATTATCTGAGCCGGACCTTCTCGAAGGAGGTCGGGATGACGATCTCCCAGTATCTGAGGCAGCTGCGGATTGAGAAGGCGGCGCAGTTGCTGGAGACGGGGCGGTACAATGTGACCGAGGTGGCGCTGGAGGTCGGCTATTCGAGTCTCAGCCACTTCAGTCATGCCTTTCAGCAGCAGACTGGCTGCTGCCCGGGGCTCTATCCTCTCAAGAAGAAACGGTCCGACTGATCGGCAGAATTTGTTTGCGATGCATGTGGGGGGCACCCATGGTATGGGCCAACCGTATCATTGAACGATGGAATTCCTTGCAGCAGCTGAAGCGGTTCCCAAAGGAGAGTTCTGGCTGGTCAGCCTCATCACTCTGACCGTCCTCGAGGTCGTCCTGGGAATTGACAACGTCATCTTCATTTCCATTCTGGCGGGGAAACTGCCGGAAGGGCAGCGGGCCCGGGCACGGCAGCTGGGACTGGCCGTGGCACTCATCAGCCGGATTGTCCTTCTGCTTTCCATCACCTGGGTCATGGGTCTGACCAAGCCGCTCTTCACGATCCCGGCGATGATCGCCATGAAGGAAGCCATGGAAATCAGCGGCCGCGATCTTATCCTGGTCTTCGGCGGACTTTTCCTGCTCTTCAAAGCCACCTACGAAATCCATGACAAACTGGAAGGTGAGGGCCATGAGCACGGGGCCAATGGGGGCAGGACTCTGACTTTCAGCGGAGTGCTGGTTCAGATATTCCTCCTCGATGTGGTGTTCTCGCTGGACTCGGTGATTACAGCAGTCGGGATGGCTGACAGGCTGTGGATCATGATCACGGCAGTGGTCATCGCTGTGGTCTTCATGCTGGTCTTTGCGAAAGCCATCAGTGAATTCATCGAAAAGCATCCCACCCTGAAGATCCTGGCACTGTCCTTTCTTCTGCTTGTCGGCTTCGTCCTGGTCCTCGACGGGCTCCATCAGCACGTGCCGAAGGGGTATATCTATTTCGCGATGGGTTTCTCTGTCATGGTGGAGGTTATCAATATCAATATGCGCAAGAAGAGCAGACGCCGGGTGCAGCTGAAT
>JAUIAG010000412.1 GCA_030425355.1 Verrucomicrobiia bacterium | reverse complement strand
GCATCGAATACACTGACGGCAGGCGCCACCACGGTGAAGTCTGCCAATTGCCAACGTATGACCCAGCCGGCGACATCCCCCGTGGAAAGAATACAGAGATTCCGCCTTTACCCGTCGGGTCCTGACAGCCCGCCAGGCAGCAGCTGAATTCAGTCCGGGGTCAGTGCGATATTTATCGTGGGGAAGGTGCCGTGTATTGAGGCTTTTCAGAACCCGGCGGCCATCCCGTCTTTTCTGGACTCGGAGGCACCGTAGAGGGTTCCGGTGTCGGGATCGCGGAGAATAGCCTGGTAGCCGCCGTAGGTGGTGGTGCTGTTGGAGATGCTGTGGCCGCGGCGCCGGAGTTCCTCGCGGGTGTGTTCAGGGTAGCCGCTTTCGAGGTAGACTGTTCCGCCGTCTTCCATGATCTTCCCGGTCGGGCTGGATGACCCGGCGTGGCGGATTCTCGGAGCGTCCCCTGCTTCCTGCAGGTTCATTTCGAAATCGACGAGATTGACGACAATCTGGACATGTCCCTGTGGCTGCATGTCACCGCCCATCACGCCGAAGGACACCCACGGTTTGCCGTCGCGGGTGATGAATGCGGGGATGATGGTGTGGAATGGCCTTTTCCCCGGCGCATAGGTATTGGCATGGCCGCGCTGCAGTTTGAAAAGCTGTCCACGGTTCTGCAGCATGAAGCCGAGTTCGGGGGGTGTCATGCCCGATCCGAATCCCATGTAGTTGCTCTGAATCAGTGAGACCATGTTGCCCATCCTGTCGGCGGTGGTGAGGTAGATGGTATCGCCGTTCTGGAGAACCGGATCGCCATGGTCGACCCTGAGTGCCGCTTTGAGCGGGTCAATCAGGCTCCGGCGTTTCCGGGCGTATTCGTAGGATATCAGCTGCTCGACCGGGACACTGGCTTTCTCCATGTCCGCGTAATAATGGGCTCGGTCGGCGAAGGCCAGTTTCTTGGCTTCGACAAAGAGATGGAGGTATTCCGGGCTGCCGAATCCCATGCTGCGGATATCATAGCCTTCGAGGATCTGAAGCATCTGCAGGGCCGCAATGCCCTGGGTGTTGGGCGGCAGTTCCCAGACATCGTAGCCGCGATAGTTGACGTGAACCGGCTCAACCCACTCCGATTTATGATCGGCCAAGTCCCCGGCTTTGAGAAACCCGCCCTGTTCGCGGATGTATGCCTCGATAATGCGTGCCACCTCACCCTTGTAAAATCCGTCCCGTCCCTGCTCCGCGATTATCTTCAGCGTGTTGGCAAGGGCTGGATTGCGGAAAATCTGTCCCTTTTCCGGGGCCCTTCCGTCGATCAGATAGGTTTCTTTGAAGCCGGGGAATTTTTCGAATACCGGGACGGAACTCTGCCAACCGCGGGCAATCACCTCAGTGACCGGGAATCCCCCGGTCGCGTAGTCAATTGCAGGCTGAAGCAGGTCGGCCATGGGCAGGGAGCCGAATCGGCCATGCAGCTCAAACCACCCGTCGACACAGCCGGGGACAGTCACCGGAAGCGGTCCGAAATCCGGGACGAACTCCAGACCCTGTTCCTCAAAGTAATCCAGTGTGAGGGAGCGGGGAGAGCGGCCGCTGGCATTCAGTCCGTAAAGCTTTTCCGTTCTGGCATCCCAGACTATGGCGAAGAGGTCCCCGCCGATGCCATTGCCTGTGGGTTCCACAAGGCCCATTACGGCATTGGCGGCGATGGCGGCGTCGATGGCATTGCCGCCTTTTTTCAGCACATCCAGAGCGGTGTTGACGGCCAGTGGCTGGCTGGTGGCAGCCATGCCATGTCGGGCAATGACTTCTGAACGGGTGGCAAAGGACCGCCCGGCATAGCGGTCGGCTGCTTCAGGTCCGGTGAGGTTCATCATGAGGTAAAGGCAGGTCAGCAGACGGAGGCCCATCGTCACGGGGCCGGATGATTGCGGCTTCATGGCCGGATCCTATCACGGACCCCGCGCCTGTTGAAGGTTTGATTTTGATGGTCCCGCGACTTAAATTCCAGATATGAAATTGCCGCTTCCGCTTCTGCTTGCCGCTCTGACCGCGATGACTGCCGCACTGACAGGCAGTGCCGATGACAGCGCAGCCCGCGGACTGAAAATCAACACCGACCTCCGTGAGTTCAAACTCCCTGCCATCGACGGTGACATGGTCCAGCCGTTGTCCCCTGCCTCCGATGCCACCCGTGGCATTGTCTGTATCTTCGCCCTCTGCGACTGCCCCATAGCCAACGCCTACTCTCCCGAAATTTCACGCATCGCCAGTGAATACAAAAAGAGAAACTTCGACTTCTACTTCGTGCATACCGACCCGGCCACGACAATCGAAAAGGCTCGGAAACACGCCCGGGACTATGCGCTGGACCTCAAGGTCGTTCTCGATCCGGAGCACCGCCTGGTGCGTTTTCTCAAGGCGGAAACCGTCCCTGAAGCCTTCGTATTGACCCCCGACCTGAAAACCGCCTACCGTGGTCGAATAGATGACCGCAACACTGCCTACGGAAAGCGTCGGGCCGAACCGACCCGGCGCGACCTCCGCGAGGCCTTGGATGCCATCATCGCCGGAAAACCGGTCCCCAATCCCAAAACTCCGGTCATAGGCTGCTACATCCCGCCGCTGCCGGAGAAGTGACGGCACTGCACCGGGCTGACTTCAGACATGATTCTGGTGACCGGAAAGGGGGCTCATTTTCCGGCTCAACTCTGTGCGCCGGTTAAAATTCTGACCCCCGCAGAGGCCCTTCAAAGACTGGCATAAAGCAGAGGCTCAGCTGAATTCACCACTCCCCTCAGTCTGCAATGGCTTCCGAGCTCTAACATATGGCTGGCGCTGACTGGATTGCGACCTCGGGTCGTTCTGGGCAGGAAGAGGCTCTCCTGCTGAGTTTCCGGGGCGAGGTGTGGGGCTCCATGTCCTGCTGAGCCAAACTCCGATGAAGACGGATGCGGCCCCTGCCGCCCGGGCATGCCGGACCATGGTCACAACCCACACCGGACAGAATAGCAGAGCTTTGTAACATCGGGTTTCCTTCCCGTGTCGTTAAACCGAAATGAAGGACGAGGTGATTCCATCGACGGCAGGTATCCGGCGATACGATATAGACTGGCTGCGGGTGATAGCCATGTGGATGCTGATTGGATATCATATCAGTCTGGCCTTCCAGCCGTTTGCGCCGCTTCTCGGATTCATTCAGAATGACAGGATGCTCGAGTATCTGTGGCCGCCTCTGCAGATCCTCAACATCTGGAGAATCCCGTTATTATTTTTTGTGTCCGGGATGGGGGTTTTTTTCGCGATGCGCCGCCGGAAGTGGTTTCAACTGCTGGGGGAGAGGTCTCTAC
>JAUIAG010000411.1 GCA_030425355.1 Verrucomicrobiia bacterium | reverse complement strand
GCGTCCGTCATTCATGACGAACACCTGGAATGGCACACCCTGAAGCCTGAGGTAACGCGCCATGGACTTCCTTTCCTCATCCCATGTCATGGTCAGGAAAGTGGCTCCCTGGAGGCTTTCAGTATTCTCCTGCACAACGCGCACCAGGGAAGGCCAGTTGTCATCCGAAGCATACTGCACGGTGGCGAGTATTTCCATCAGCTGATCCATTTCGCCACGCCCGGGGCCACTGGAAAAGCAATACGCCTCATCACCCACGAAGAGAAAATCGAGATCCACCCCGGCTCTCTGGCCGGTGCCGGCCAGAGAAGCGGCCACTGTCACCAGTTTTTCAAAATCGAAGGCCCGCGCCACCGGTGCATGGACATCGAGGATAATTCCGCAGCGGGCCCGGCTGCTGGTCTGGTATTCGCGGACGATGAGTTTGCGGGCCCTGGCTGAGCTGTTCCAGTGTATCTGCTTGAGGGCATCCCCCGGACGATAATCCCGAAGGTTGATGAATTCCTCCTCGGCACCTCCGCTCGATCCCTGAGCGAGGATTCCGGTTTCCGGGCTCGATGAACCGGGGAATTCATAGTGGTTCATGGGAATCTGCTCCGGGAGAACAAGAATCTTCTGGGGCTCCCGGATGAAGTGCAGGGCGAATGTGAGTCCCAGTGGATCAGGCAGACCGATTACGGCGTCCTTGAGTTCCAGGAACCCGCGTTTCAGGGGAGTCAGTTTCATCTGGAGGTTGTTTACCCTGTCACCGAAGAGCGTAAACCGTCGGCTGTTGTCGGAGCGGAGTTGGCGCTTTCTCTCCAGCAGCCATTTCCATCGATAGTAGGCATACATCCGGTCCACCCAGTTACGGTTTTCCTCACCGGGTTCGCGGATGTGAACAAATTCCTCAAAACTCGGCCTCGGGTCCGGGCCGTATTCCGCGATGAAGACTCCCTCCACCGGACGCCGGGACCGGATTCGGACTTCGACGGGAAATATCAGTTCGGCACCGGCCGACGCCATCGGCGGCAGAATCCTCCTTACCATGATCTTCCGTCTGCGGAAGAGATTGAGAAAAAATGAACTGAGCATCATCAAAGCCAGAATTGAGAAGGCCTGATATGTGACACTGGCGTTGGTGTCCGCCCCAAGGGCTCCCGTCACTCCGGTCAGCACAAGAAAAAGCCGTCCTTCAGGACTGAAACGCATCTGGACCCATCGGCCGAATACATAAAAATACCGATAGTTCAGGTACAGGTACCTTTTAAAGAGGTGCCAGTTGCGGAAGTTCCATCGTGAACCTGGGTCCCTGCGCGCCATCTCAGGACGGTGCTTTCGTTGTTTCGATAATATTCTGAACAACAGTCTCGGCACTCATGCCCGAGTACCTGGCCTGGGAACTCAGAAGCAGACGATGAGAAATGACGTCGATCGCCGCCTCCTGCACATGATCAGGAGTCACATAGCCGCTCCCGTCAAAAAGTGCATAAGCCTGGGATATCTGCATCAGTGCCAGTGATGCTCTCGGACTGGCCCCCAGCTCGATTTCATCCTTCCTGCGTGTCTCTCCGACGAGGCCGACTATGTAGTATTTCATCTCATCGCTGATGCGTATTTTCCGCAGGAGTTCCTTGACCCTCTGGACGTCGGTGATTTCGCAGACCGGCGCGATGGAATGAATGGGATGGTTATTCTGCTGGGCGGTGAGAATGGCCACCTCGTCCTCGGGTTCCACATATCCAAGTTTGAATTTCATGGAGAACCGGTCCATCTGTGCTTCGGGCAGCGGGTAGGTGCCCCGGAACTCGACGGGGTTCTGGGTGGCGATGACAAAGAACAGATCGTGGAGTCTGCGTGTCTGGCCCTCGAGGGAGACCTGTTGTTCGCCCATGGCTTCGAGGAGGGCGCTCTGCGTGCGCGGGGAAGCGCGGTTGATCTCGTCCGCCAGGAGGATGTTGGTGAAAACCGGTCCGGCTTTGAATTCAAATTCATGGGCCTTCTGATTGAAGACGGAGACGCCGAGGATATCGGATGGCAGCAGATCGGAAGTGAACTGAACGCGGTTGAATTCCGCGTGGATACTGAGAGCCAGGGCCTTTGAGAGAGTGGTCTTGCCGGTTCCAGGCACATCCTCGAGCAGCACGTGCCCACTGGAAAAGAAGGCCGCCAGGGTCTTCCGAATGGAATGACGCTGTCCATGCATCACTGTTTCGATGTTATCCGAGATCCTCCGGTAGATTTCCTGGGCTGCTGTCAGGTCGATATCCATGATGGTTAGAAACGTTGGTATTTTCCGGAAATACCACTATTCGTCGAGCATACACTTGAGAAATCGCCGCCACGCCCTGAGCTGAATCCGCTCCCGGAATGGCATGGCATGAATCCGGTGCCGCGGTTCATGAATGTCAGGACGACTCATTCACCAAATATTTGAAATCGCAGGACGCTTTGACTACTGTGCCTGCGATGAGAAGCTTTCAGGTAGACCAGTTACCCGTTGAGGTCCATGCAACACAGGCGGCAATGGCCGAGGCGGTCACGCAGGAAGTGCACGCCTATCTCGTTGACCTGCTTTCACGGCAGGATTCCGTGCGTGCCATCCTCGCCACAGGCAATTCACAGATAGCCTTCCTCAAGGCCCTCGCCGCCCGCGGCGGCATCGACTGGTCCCGGGTCACTCTCTTTCACATGGATGAATACCTTGGACTGCCGGGTGATCATCCTGCGTCATTCAGGCTTTACATGAAGACGCGCGTCGAGCAACAGGTCCACCCGAAGGCTTTTCATTATCTGATTGGCGATGCCCTCGAACCGATCGCGGAGTGTGAGCGCTACGATGCCCTGCTTCAGGAAGCTCCGATTGATCTCTGCTGCATGGGCGTGGGCGAAAACGGGCACATCGCGTTCAATGACCCTCCTGTGGCCAACTTCGCCGACCGGCGTTGGGTCAAAATCGTGCAGCTGGATGAAGCCTGCAAGTTGCAGCAGGTCAATGAGGGACACTTTCCCGATCTTGAGGCCGTGCCGAAATATGCCTTGTCCCTGACGATTCCCGCGCTGGTTTCAGCCCGGAAAGTGATTTGTGTCGCTCCGGAAACACGCAAAAGCAGAGCCATAGCCACCGCACTTGAGGGTCCGGTTTCAACCGACTGTCCGGCCTCATATCTGCGGAATATCCCGGCCGCGAAACTCTTTCTGGATGAGGATTCGGCGGCACTGCTCAAGAATCACTGAGGACATATGGTCTGGTGCCACCCGGTCGCCGGTTTACATCGATCCCTCAAGCCAGGCGGCTCCCAGCCAGTCGAGGAGCAGAAGAAAAATGCTCTGGAGGATTACTGCCGCTCCGGCTCCCTTGAGAGCTTCTG
>JAUIAG010000410.1 GCA_030425355.1 Verrucomicrobiia bacterium | reverse complement strand
CGTGGAGAAAGCCGGCGCAAAGGCCGCTCCCGCCCAACCCGCCAGCCAGGCCGTGGAGGAATCCGGAGAATCCAGTCCCTGAAAGGCAGGACAGCAGGTTTTTACTTCCCGGTTTCCCGGTCTCGCTGTTTATCCGGTGCCAGGCACGCAATGTGCCTGGCACCGGATAAACCGGAACCGGAACCGGAACCCGTGAAAACCGGGGAAGGGAAAAAATCACAACCAGATTCAAAAGCTGATTCACAACTGATGAAACAGGAGATTCACGACATCACCGTCAGAACCGGCGGCCGGGGATTCACCATGATCACCGGCCAGATTGAAGCACTTGTGCGGCAGTCCGGCATCCACACCGGACTGGCCACCCTGCAGCTGCAGCACACCTCCGCCTCGCTGCTTATCCAGGAGAATGCCGACCCGGATGTCCGGATCGACTTCGAGACATGGATCTCCAAGGCCGTCATCGACGGCGACGCCGATTTTGTGCACACCCTTGAAGGGCGTGATGACATGGCGGCCCACATACGCACCGCCCTCACCACGGTGAATCTCAGCATTCCTGTGAAAAACGGCTCACTGGCCCTGGGCACATGGCAGGGAATCTACCTGTGGGAACACCGCTACCGCCCCCACCACCGTTCCATCGTGGTTCATCTCATCGGCGAATGACAGGACGCCCAGGCGGATACCGCCCCCACTGTTATTCCCCGGTGACGGTTCCGGGCAGTGGAACAAGCTGGTAGCCTTCCCGTCCATCCATCACGTGCCATCCCTTTTCCTTTAACTCGTCTCTCAGTTTATCGGACTGCTCCCAGTCCTTGGCCACCCGCAGTTCCCAGCGCCGGTCGGCCAGCTGACGAATGTCCTCCGGAGCATTGACTGGTTCAGGCTCGGGAAGAACCAGTCCCAGTGCGCCGAGGACATGGCCCAGTTCAGTCGCCGCTGCGAGAATCTGTTCCTGACTGAGTTCGCCGGCCGCCATGGATTTCTCAACTTTTCTGATCGCTGAAAACACATCGCCAAGCGCCCTTGGGGTGTTCAGGTCATCCAGCAGTGAATCCCATGCGGCACCGAAAAAATGCCACCCGCCGGGCTCAATGCGCTTTTTGACCACAGTCTTCCACGCATCCGGAACCCCCGCACCGGCCACGGCCTTCAGGACCTGGTTGAAGCGCGAAATCTTCGCCAGTGCCTGACGCGCCGCCTTCAGTGAATCCAGTGTGAAATTCAGCTGCTGTCGATAATGCCCGGATATCAGCACATAACGCACTTCCATCGGGGTGAATCCCCTCTTCTCCAGATCCTCAACGGTGTAAAGGTTACCGAGACTCTTCGACATTTTGCCGCCATCGACCATCAGGTGTTCGATGTGAAACCAGTGGCCGGCAAAAGTCACGCAGTGGCACGATTCACTCTGCGCAATCTCATTCTCGTGATGCGGGAATATCAGGTCGACCCCTCCGGAATGGAGATCAAAGGACTTGCCGAGGTATTTGGCACTCATCGCGCTGCATTCGGTATGCCACCCGGGCCTGCCCTGCCCCCACGGACTGTCCCACCAGTTGTCCCCGTCCTCCGGTTTGCGCGCCTTCCACAAGGCGAAGTCGGCAAGGCTGTCCCGGGCTTCGTATTCATCCGAATCGGACCGGTTGCCGCCCTGAGCCGTCGAAGGGCTGCTGTCGGTGGTGATCTGCCGGTCCTTGAGCCGCGAGAGTTTGCCGTAATCAGCCCATGAACTCACGTCGTAGTATACCGATCCGTCCTCAGTGCTGTAGGCATGACCCTTTTCAATCAGGGACCGGATCAGATCAATCTGTTCCGGAATGTGGGCAACAGCTCCGGGTTCCATGTGAGGATCCAGACAGTTCAGACTGCCTGCGTCCTTCTTCAGGCGCTCATACCAGTAATCGGTGAATTCCTTCAGTGTCTTCCCCGCCTGCTGCGAATCCCGGATCGTCTTGTCATCCACATCGGTGATATTGCGGACGTGACGGGTTTTCATCCCGCCCAGCTCGAGCACCCGACGCATCACATCCTGCAGCAGGAATGTCCTGAAATTCCCGATATGCGCCGGACCATAGACAGTCGGACCGCAGCAGTAGAAGCGGTAGGTCTTTCCGTCCATTGGCTCCAGAGCTTTGATGGACCGGGTCTGAGTGTCGTACAGGTGCAGTCGTCCTCCGCTCCTCGCGGATGGGTCGCTCATTTCAGTCATGGGCATGGGCTTCAATGCATGTCCCCATTGATTTATTCAAAACAGGGCTCATGAACCTACCGGGAACGAAAAATCCGGTCAATAGATTGGTGTCCGGCAAACTGGCACCTGCTTCCGGCGCGCGTCACGGCCCGGCCCGGATGCAGGAAGGGTCGTCTGATTCCATTTTCACGCCGGCCGCAATGGGCCCGCCCGGCACAAGGCGGCATTATGTCCACGGAAAGCGCGCACGCTTGACGCACTCATCGAATCCGTAGACCATGGGCACACAAACTGTTACCCCGTAAATCAATGAAAGACCAGAATCCGACTTCTCTTGCCTCCGCCCTGAACCGGCGTGAATTTGTGACGACCACCGGAAAGGCTGCAGCCCTCGGTGCGGCAGCAGCGCCATTCATCATGCCGTCGCGGACTTTTGCCCAGAACTCCGAGACCATCAAGGTGGGGCTGATCGGATGCGGCGGCCGCGGCACCGGTGCGGCCAGTCAGGCCCTCAACGCCGATGAGAATGTCATGCTCTCGGCCGTCGGCGATGTCTTTGAAGACCGCATGGACAGCTCACTCAAGAGCCTGAAGGCCCAGATGGGCGATAAGGTCCAGGTCGACCCCGACAACCAGTTCCTCGGTTTTGATGCCTACAAGCAGGTGATCGACAGCGGCGTGGATGTCGTCATCCTCACCACACCTCCCGGATTCCGGCCCATGCACCTCGAATACGCCATTCAACAGGGCAAGCACGTCTTCTGCGAAAAGCCGATGGCTGTGGACGGCCCCGGAGTGCGCCGCGTCCTCGCTGCCGCCAAAATGGCCAAAGAGAAGAAGCTGGCCCTGGTCGCCGGGTTCTGCTGGCGATACAATTACGGCGAACGGGCACTCATGGAACGCGTTCACGACGGCATGATCGGTGAGCCGATGTCTCTTCACACCATCTACAACACGGGCAGCCTGTGGGTGCGGCCGCGCCAGCCGGGCTGGTCCGACATGCTCTACCAGATGAGGAACTGGTACTACTTCGGATGGCTTTCAGGCGATCACATCATGGAGCAGGCCTGCCATTCCATCGACAAAATGAGCTGGGCCATGCAGGACGTCAAACCGCTCCAGTGCTGGGCGCACGGTGGACGACAGGTGCGAACCGGCAAGGACTACGGCCACATC
>JAUIAG010000409.1 GCA_030425355.1 Verrucomicrobiia bacterium | reverse complement strand
GGTAGTCGGACCTTTTGGTGAAGCTTCAGTTCTTGCAAACACCAGGGACGGCATTGATGAGTCGGATTCGATCACACTCAGAGCCCAGGGTAGCCACCTTCATTGTAACTGGATCTTCTCCCAGCCAGGCCTTTACAATTTAACATTTGTCGCTTCATGGAACTCATCTCAGGGTACGGAGTCCAAAGTGACCTCATCTCCGGCGACTTTCCAGTTCCGGGTGCTGCCTCCACGCCTGAGGCTGGAACTGAAAAAAGACGCGGACGAGAATTTTCTCATGCAGTTCCCGACTGTGCCCGGTGTGCATTATCAGGTCTTCCGGGTCCGGCTCACAGACTCGCCTCTGCAGGCCTATCCACTGGAATCTGCAGGTTTCATGGTTGGTAGCGGCGACCGGATATCGGTCCGGCTCGAAACGGAAATCTGGAATGAGGCAGCATTTTTCGTCAAACAGGTCTTCAAAGCAGTTCAGGACTGAGGTGCAGAAAAAGTCATTCATAACTGGCTAATCCCACGGCATCAACGGTGTGCTGTGATTGACATTGCGAACAGAAGAATCACCTTGAGGCTATCCACCACGGTCATGGTTTCCCGATTGGTTCCCGATGCGCCCGATGATTATCTGGTTCCGGGCGGATTCTGGTTCCGGCTCGCTGATTTTTCCCAAATCCGCCAGAAAACAGCCTTTGACAGAGCGGGCTGATGTCGGAATTGACAATCAACCGCGGCCCGTTGCGACCCCAAGCGCAAGAATCGACTCATCTTTAGCAATCCTGCGAAAGCGGAGCTGGCCATTGTCCGCTAGATTTCTGAACATGAAAGTGAGGCTTTCAAAGACATGGAAAAAGGGATTCACGCTGATTGAACTGCTGGTGACGATCGCGATCATCGCCATTCTCGGCAGTCTTCTGCTTCCTGTCGCCTCCTCTGCCAAGCGCAAGGCCCTGTTCATCAACGAAGTCAACTCAGCCAAGCAGCTGATGATTGCTCACCGGCTCTACACCGATGACAACAACGGCAGTGTTCTGCCGGGCTATCGTTATGGTTTCAGTGCTGTGGACCGGCAGGGCAACCAGATCGGTCATCCCATCAGCGCCCGTTACCCATGGCGAATCGCCCCGTACTGCGGAAACAACTTCGAGCTTCTCTACTCCAATAAAAACCGCGCACTCCTGCGATCATTCCGTGCAGATCAGGAACAAAGTTACGTATACAGTGCCAGCGTCTTCCCCTCGCTCGGTATCAACGCCGTGTTTGTCGGCGGCGATGATCTTATTCTGCCTCCCACGGCCACCGCTTTTGAAAGATTCGGAAAGTTCTGTGTCCTGAAGGATTCTGATTCCCGAAGACCATCCGAGCTCCTCACCTTTGCATCAGCCAGAGCCCGGCATGGGGACAGAATCGCCGAAGGTTTCTACAAGGTCGATCCCCCGAATTTGACAAAACGAATCTGGGCGCGCGAATGGTCTCCATCCAGCCCCCCGGAGAGCTTCGGATTCGTTCATCCAAGATACAATAACCGGGCCGTGACCGCCATGTTTGACGGACATGTTGAAGGTCTGGACAGCCGTGAAATCCAGAACATGCGTTACTGGGCCAACACTGCGACCGCGCCCGACTGGCAGATAACCCGTAAGCAATAGTTTTACTCTCACCCACACGCACAATCTTTAACAATTCCGCGCAAGGAATAGGCAACCCACCGATAGCGGAGATCCATGGTGAAAGCGTATTGTAGCCATGACATTTACTAACCGAACCTGATCTCCATTCAGGTCCTGATGGAGACGGGGAATGTATCGATCAACATAATAATTTCCTGAATTTATGAACCCTGTATTGATAAGAAAACTGTTTGCTCTGATGGTGGCCGTGGCGGCTGTCACAAATGTGAAGGCTCACTCCGTCTGGATGGAGATTCCTGAAAGTGGTGATGGTCTGGTAGCCCGTTTCGGAGAGTTCGATGACAGCTATGAGGAAACCCCTGGCTATCTTGATTCACTGGATCCTCTCAAGATATATGCTGAAACAGGAGAGGAGAATCCGACAAGGGTCGACTTCACACAGATGAAGAATGGCTATGGACTGGGTAAACTGGCGCACAGGACCGTGATTATTCAAACTGGTTTCCCGGTCATGGCCAGAGGTGGTGGTCCTGCTGTCCGGCCTTATTTCTATGCACGCTGGATTCCGGATCCGAAGCAGGCGGCGAGTCCGAAGATGAATCTCGATATTGTCCCGACCGGAGAAGCCGGAGAATTCCGGGTTTTCTTCCGCGGAAATCCACTGTCCGGAGTGACTGTTATGGTTTACACGCCTGAAGCCAACGACCTTGAGCTCACCACCGATGAAAATGGTGGAATCCGGTTCCAGTCGGATGAAAAAGGGCTTTTCATGATGAAAGTGGGCCGTCACAGAGAAGAGAGATCAGGCTTCGAAAGGGGCGTGGCCTACGACAAGGAAAGTCATAACTGCTCCGTGACATGGGTCCAGAAATAAAACCAGCAAGCACAGCCAACCAGTCCACATCCAATCAATTCATGCATTCAATTTATTTTAAAAAAATAACACACTTTGTTCTCGCTGGAATAATCGTTTCCTCATTCAAAGCTCACGGGTTTGACCCTGTTTCTTTTGATGGGGGTGAGTCGCCATCCTATTCAGCTCAGTGGGAAAGTTTCACAACCGCTGTCGGTGAGCCCGGAAATACTCCGGATGTGGAAGGCAGTGATGAACTTGGAATTCTGACGCAGACGGCATTCGGGGCATCGGTCACCGGCAGCGGGAACATCTATAACCCTGCTGCAGCCAGTGAATTTGAACTGGCCGTCACGACGGGTGAGCCCATTTCTGAAATGATTCTCCAGGTAAGGAGCATCGGTGACCTTGCGGAGACAGTATCCTTTGTGCCTGCCGGTTCCGAAGATTCCCTGATTCCTGAATCCCGGGAAGTCTCGCGGGTCAGTGGTGGATTCGGCGATATAGTGGTTATGCATTATCACTGGGCTCTCGCGGAACCCGGGGTATCAGCGGGTACGGTCCGATTCGCGGCAGCTTCCTCGCATCTCAGTCTCGACAGCGTCAAACTCGATATTCTTGCTGCACCCGTTCAGCAGACATGGCCGGTGAGCCTGTCACAGCCAATCCATGACCAGTGGAATTACAGCTTCAATTTCACCCCCGGCATTCGTGGCACGGCATCATTGTTCCGTTCCCCGGAAGAGGGCGGGATGTATTGGGGAGGCATCATGGCCATGGTCTTTTCCCTGGAAGGCCAGATTCCTGATGAAGCAACCGGATCACTGCGTCTTCAGTCTGCACGTCTCAGAGTAATGACATCCACTAACTTTGAAGTGCCTTACGACACCACCTACGACTCGGTTCTGTCCAGC
>JAUIAG010000045.1 GCA_030425355.1 Verrucomicrobiia bacterium | reverse complement strand
GGTCGGGGTGATCCGGGTCGATGGCGCGGGCACGGCTGAAGTGTTGTCTGGCGAGCTCGGTGAGGCCTGTCATGCACGCCGTCAGGCTGAGGCGGATATGTCCCCTGATGTCATTGGGGTCCAGATCGACCATCTTGGTGTAATTCACCAGGGCCTCTTCGTAGTTATTGTCCAGGCAGCAGATGTTGCCGTAGACGAAGCAGATGTCCGCGGTGACTTCGGAGGAGAAAACCAGTGGTTTCAGGATGGCCTTGGCACGGCGGTGGTCGCCCTTTTTCATGGCGGTGCGGGCTTCCTTGAGGACCTGTCCGCGATCCCCGTGGAACAGGTTTTCAGATGCCTGTCCGAGTTTCTTTCGAACGATGAGGATATTGTCGGCAGCGATTTCATTACCGGGATCCAGGGAAAGAATTTTCTCGTATGTGTCGATGGCCTGCTGGAATTTACCGAGGCTGAAGAGCGTGCGGCCGTATCCCATGAGCACCTGGATGTCGTCCGGCGACTCTCTGAGAACGGCCTGGTATTCCACGGCGGCCAGATCGAACAGTCCGCGCTGGACATTGATGTCGCCGGCGAGCCTTCGTGCAAGAATGTCATTCGGGTTGAGGGAGAGGACAATCTGAACCTGGTGGTAGGCGTCGTTGAGCATTCCAAGGGACTTTTCCACGGCAGCCAGGTTGAGGCGGGCCTCCGGGTTGTCCGGATTGTAACGGATGGCCGTGAGGTACTCCATGCGTGCCCGGTCGAGATCATTCATGGACATGGAACACATGGCCATGGCGCAGAAGATTTCGAAAGATCCGCCGTTCAGATTCGTGCAGCGGTGGAGATTCTGCCAGGCGCCTGCGTAGTCCTGAGCAGCAAAGCATGTGTCGGCCTGCCTGAGGAGCAGTGCGGCTTCCGTTTCGTCCTGATCGATGTCAGGACGCTGGTCCGTGCTGACATTCTGATTCGGTTTCATTCTGACTTTTTTCCTTCCTGTTGAAAAGCCGTTGACGGGGGGCTTTCGCCCCCCTGGTTGCTATGAGTTAACGGCTATTTTTGTGCCGGACGTGTCCGGGAGTCCGTCTGATCAGCCCTGAAGATCATTCATCATCAAGGAACTATCCGGCACACTGCAGTTATGGCAGATACCATGCCAACCCGCTTGTCCTGAAATACATACAGATTATGCAGACATATCTGCCGGTCCCGCCTGCAAACACGCGACTATTGAGCAAAATTTGCCGATGTCAGTGAGGCATTTCTTGCCTTGACGGCCGGTGTGGGCTGCTTTGGGGGAATCACATTGAAACTTGCCAATCCTTGAGGCAGTCGTCATTCTGCGAAAATTCACCGGGCTATCTCCGGCAGGAGAGTGGACTGGGTGAATGAATGGAAGCGGAAGTGGAAAAAGCGTATTAATCATGTCATGAGAACAGGGCACGGCAACGAGACACGACGCGGGGCACTGAAAAAGCTGGGAAGTGCCGTGCTGCTGGGAGCGGCACCGGTGGCAACCGGCCTGGCTCAACTGCCGAGGACAGAGGCGACACCCGACTTCAGAATTCGGAATGGCCGGATCCGTCAATCGGTCATGGGCTGGTGTTTCAATCCCATGCCCGTCATGGACCTCGCCCGCGCCTGCCGGGAAATTGGTCTGGCAGCCATGGAGGGGATTTCCGAGGACCACTACCAGGGTATTCGCGATCTGGGTCTTGAGATTGCGTTGGTTGGCAGTCATGGATTTTCGCGGGGTCCCGTCAGTCGGGACAACATCCAGTATTGTGTGGACATCCTGAAGCGGAAGATTGACGTGGCCAAGGCAGTCGGATCGAGCCGCGTCATCACTTTCACCGGGATGGTGGAGAAGGGCACCTCTCCGGAAAAATCAGCCAGCAATTGTGTGGAGTGCTGGAAAGCCGTGATGAGCCATGCCGAGAAGCAGGGAATCAGCCTCTGCCTCGAGCATCTCAACTCAAGGGATGACAGTCACCCGATGAAAGGCCATCCGGGGTATTTCGGAGATGATATCGAACTCTGTATCGATATGATAAAGCGGGTTGACTCACCCAACATGAAACTGCTTTTCGACATCTACCATGTTCAGATCATGCATGGGGATGTCATCAGGCGCATCCGCAGCTACCATCCATGGATTGGTCACTACCATACCGCGGGAAATCCCGGCCGCAGTGAACTGGATGACACGCAGGAGATAAATTATCCGGCCATCCTCCACGAGATCCTCAAAACCGGTTATGAGGGGTTTGTGGCGCAGGAATTCATTCCCACGTGGGATGACAGTATTGCGGCCCTGAGGCATGCGGCACAGGTGTGCGATATCTGAAACACAACACCCGGCGGAACTCATCCTCACGTTGGCAGGACACCCTCAAGGCCCGATGGATCAGTAACACTCAGACCCGGATTTCCAAAGTGAGCAGGATCCTCTCAATAATCAGTCTTCTGAATGGCGCTGTATGGCTGGGCACCAACTTCTTCATGATGTTCGCCGTCGCGTCTTTTTTCCGGGGGGAGTCGACCATGGGGCTGCTGGGGGCAGTCTGGTCGGAGACTATCCTCGTGGCTCTTTACCGGCACTATTTTGTGGTGAATGCTGTCTGCGCTATTCTTGCACTGGCACTTCAGACCGGGGAATGGATTTACCTGGCCCGTCATGTGACCCGCCGTTCAACCTACCTCGTAATTTTCTGTGTGATCCTCGGTCTGTTGGGGCTTGTGTGGGTTTACCCAACCTTTCGTTCGTTTCGCGAGGCAGCGAATCTGGAACAGGCACAGCTGACGCAGCAGTCTGCCGGGGACACTTCGTCATCGGCTGATTCAACTCCCTCCGCCAAAGGCGCGAAGCAGCTTCCCCAAACCAAATATTATGATTTCTGGCGCCAGGTGGTGCGTGTATATCACTTTTTCTTCCTTGTTTTCTCGGCATTCTGGATGACGCGGCAGGGCCGATCGGCTCCCAGTACCCGTCCATTCCTCTACTGAGTTCTATCGCCCCATCAGTTTCTCTTGAATTCTTGAATAATTTTTTCTGATTCCCGTCATGCTTTATGATGTTTATGTCGGAGAAGCAATGGGCACAGAGCGGTATTAGGGTTTCTCCGGATACCGGGCATAAGGACAGCGGCAGCCAGAGTGACGGGGTCGCCGGTGGAGCCAGCCTTAATCAGGCTACACGTGACCAGGTTCTGATAACAAAAACTGTGCAGATTGAGCGCAAGACCTTTCACATGACACTTCGGCAGAATGCCCGCGGCCGGTTCCTCAGAATTACCGAAGATGTGAATGGAAGACGGGATTCCGTCATTCTCCCGTCAACCGGCCTTGTTGACTTTCGGAATGCCATCAACTCAATCGTGGACCACTCCGAGAATCTTTCGCGATCAGAAACCGAAACTCCGGAGTCCGGCGGACAGTAGCGACCCCGGTTCCATCGACTGCGTGAGGGACTGAACTATTACGGATTGCAGCACAGGAAAATACTCAGTCACCCGCTGTGGTGAAGAGCGTCCCTGCGTCAAGGTCGTAATCCGGAAATAGAGTGCGATGAGTCAGCAGACGGCCGAAAGCCGTGTTGGGATCTGAACAATGCCAGGCGACGGATGAGAGGAGGAAAGAATGCCAATGCTTTTCCGGTCACAGTGAGGGGGGAATCTATTCATTGATGGCGATGCCGTGGTGCGAAGTGCCGGCAGTGCCAGGGACCAGGTCATCCAGACTGAACTGCGGTGCGTCTTTCCAGAGATTTTCCAGGGCGTAGAAGGCTCTGGCCTCGCTGGTCATGATGTGCACGATCACATCGAAATAATCGAGAGCAACCCAGGTGGTTGGCATTTTCCCGTCAATGCCGGTAGGGCGGATCCCGAGCTGCTCATTGGTCTGCTGCTCGACCGCGTTGAGGATGGCCTTGAGGTGTGGCTCACTGGTGCCGGTGGCGAGGACGAAGTAGTCAGTGATGCCCGAAATGTCCCGCACTTCGATGATGCGGATGTTTTCGGCTTTTCGTTCATCGGCAATCTTTGCGACGAAGGCTGCGAACTCTTTCGAATCCATTTGGAAAATGGTAACGCAGGCATTTCAAAGATAAAGCCTATTTGTGCGGATGAAACTTTCGATTTCGGGCGGTACGAGCCACTGAATCGACTGCTGTCGGCGGATTCGTCCACGAATACCGGTGGAGGAGATATTGATCATGTGGCCGGTGAGGACCGTGCCCTGAAAACCATCGGGGAGACGGGCGTCCAGTATGCCGGGCCTTGGGATAACAGCGAAATGTGTGAGTGACCGGAGCCTTTCCGCATCCTTCCATTTGGGCAGTCCCCCGCACTGGTCCGCTCCGATGATGTAATGAAGTTCTGCACCTGTAAAACGCTCTCTGATGTGCTGGACTGTGTCGATGGTGTATGAGATCCCTCCACGCAGGATTTCTGACTGATCGACCTCCATATCTTTCCGGTTCTGAACCGCCATCTCAAGCATCCGGACCCGGGCGTGATCCGGCCCCGGCTGTTTGTCCGGCTTGAACGGGGATCTGGCTGCGGGAATGAAGATGATCCTGTCGAGGCCAATGGCTTCCAGTGCGGCCTGAGCCGCCAGCAGATGTCCGTGGTGGACCGGATCAAAGGAACCACCGTAGAGCCCGATTTTCCTCATGGCGGCAATGATGTGGGCAAGGCCGGGAGCTCCCAAGAAAAATCTGGTTGCGAAATGGGAATGCTCGTTGATGCTGGAAGCATGCAGGAAAAGTCATCACCCGCGTCATTTCCCTTTGCCCTTTTCTTTCTGGCCGGAGTGCTGGCATGCCTCGCCCCGGGATTCGGAACGGTGTGTGCCGGGCAGGCGGCAGGAGAAATCTATTCAACAATGCCCGTGCCGTCGAGGGACGGGATCGGGAAGGTTTATCTTGGCCGGGAGATTTCGCATGTGATGGGGCATCTCGGAGCTGGGTGGCTTGAGAGAACATCCCGGGAGCTGGAGGAACGGCCCATGCAGCTGGTGCGGAGCCTCGGATTGAAACGCGGGATGAATGTGGCCGACATCGGGGCTGGATCCGGATATTTCACCCGGCGGATCGCCCCTGAAATAGGACCGGAAGGCAAGGTCTACGCGGTCGACATTCAGCAGGAGATGCTGGATATCATGCAGCAGAAGCTCCGGCGATACGGCATCCGGAATGTTGTTCCGGTTCTTGGGAAGATTGATGATCCGAAATTGAAGGAGAACACCATTGACCTTGTCATCATGGTCGACGTTTACCACGAGTTTTCCCACCCGCATGAGATGATGCAGGGGATAATCAGGGCGCTGAAGCCGGATGGGCTGGTGGTCTGGGTTGAATATCGCAAGGAAGACCCTCTGGTTCCGATCAAGGAACTCCACAAGATGAGCCGTGGGCAGGTTGACCGCGAGGCACGATTTGTGGGACTGGAGTTTGTGCGCTCATTCGATGACCTTCCCCGCCAGCACGTGCTTTTCTATCGGAAAGCCGCGAAGGGCGACAAGGGGGGAGGAGAGGAGAAGGCCACTGCGGAATCCGCTCTTCCCGGGAAATGAGGCGGGGCGGCCGCCCTGTCGCAACCGGGTGGATCTTCAATCCAGTTCGGCCTCAAAAAGGATGAACGAGTTGTTGGGTATGAGGTCCTGCATGAGTGCGAACTGGTTATTGCCGACGCTGAGGATCAGGTTGATGGACGTATCGGTTCCCATCCGTCTGTAGTTCCATGCCGATTTGAAATCCCTGCTCCACAGAAGCGTGTGATAGGCGGGTGGCGATGCGGGCCATGAGAGTTCCAGGACCGGGTCGGTGTCGGCAATGATCAGGGATTTCCTTCCAATCAGCTCCGGGAGGGGATCCGAGAGCCCGGCCGCTGAAAAGTTCGCCGCTTCCCCGCCAATTCGGAGGATTTCCACGGAGTCGACCGAAATCGGATCCACAGGGCTTTCATCCGCATTGGCCGGACGGAGGGATAAGTCAATAACTGCCTCGAGTCCCTCGACGACCCGACCGAAGACGGAATGGCGGTCATCGAGTCCGGGTATGGGGACGACAGTGATGAAGAACTGACTTCCGTTGCTGTCGGGACCCTTGTTGGCCATGGAAAGAATTCCCGGGGCGTTGTGGCGCAGCTCAGGGTGGAATTCATCCTTGAAGGAGAATCCGGGAAAACCCGTTGCGTCGCCGGTCGGTGACCCGCCCTGGATGAGGATGCCTGGGACGACCCTGTGGATCAGTGTGCCATCGTAAAACTTCCCGTTCGTGATTCTGGCTTCTCTGACATTGAGCCACTGTCTGGATCCTTCTGCCAGCCCCACGAAATTGGCGACTGTCCTGGGTGCGCGCTGGTGTTCGAGCCGGCAGGTCCACTGCAGATCCCCACTGCGGAAAACAGCATAAAGTCCGGGCTCCGGATCCTGTCCCGCGACAAATAGCGGCATCATGGTCCAGATCGCCAATGCCAACAACAGCCCGATGCGGTTCATGCGCTGAATTTTCTGCATGGCCTTCATCTTCCGACCTTGAGCCAGGGCTTATCAAGCATCAACAGCCTGTCTTCACGGAACAATGTTAACTATTCGTAAGGCTTGGGTTGGCTGCTGCGGTGGGTTATAAGAATCCCGTATCATCCTTCACATCAGGGATTTCCCCGAGACCCATGAAAGCACTACTCAGAATGATGGCAGGCGTGGCAGCGACCAGTGTTATGACAGGACCGGTTGAGCTTCCGGCCACGGAATCCATTCAGGTCCTGATCTGGGACGAAAGGCAGCAGGAACAGAAGTCCGCCTACGGGCAATGGCTGGGAGAGGTCATTGGCGGTCACCTGCAGCAGAACCCGCGAATTCAGGTGCGCCATGCATTTCCCGATGCGCCGATGAAGGGCCTTGATCCTGATGTTCTGGATCAGACGGATGTGCTCATCTGGTGGGGTCACCGACGGCATTCCGAGATTTCAGCCAGCGATGCCGCTCCCGTGATCGATCGGCTTCGAGCTGGGCGGCTGTCACTGATTGCACTCCATTCCTCTCACTGGGCGACGCCATTTATGGAGGCGATGAATGAGAAGACAAGACAGCAGGCGATGGAGATGTTCGCCGTCGGCAAAGCCGGTGAGGAGGCTCAATTCGAGTTCATCGAACCGGGTGGTCGCCGGCCTCCCCATCCCCGGTCCATGCAGACACCGTTTTTTCATGCCACCGGTGGAAGGTGGGATGCATTGCGGGTGCGGGTTGATTTACCCAACTGCTGTTTTCCGGCGTGGCGTGCTGACGGCAGGCCCGGTCGCCTACAGGTGATGAACCCGGGGCATCCGCTTGTCAGGGGGCTCCCCCTTCAATTCACACTGCCACAGACGGAAATGTATTCGGAACCATTTCATGTTCCCGAGCCCGACGACGTCATTTTTCACGAGACATGGGAAGCGGGGGAATGGTTCCGCAGCGGGATGGTGTGGAATGTCGGCCGCGGCCGGGTGTTCTACTTCCGACCGGGCCATGAGACCTATCCCGTTTTCAATCAGCCGGAGGTTCAGAAACTGATGGAGAACGCCGTGCTGTGGCTTGGCGAAACGGGCGCGGCCGCCCGTCATGGGCACAGACCACCCAACTTCAGGACCGGACAGCTGGTGGCGTGGTGCATTGTGCCGTTCGATTCCAGCCGCCGTGGTCCCGTCGAGCGGGTAAGGATGCTGAAGGATCTCGGACTGACCCGTGTTGCCTATGACTGGCGTGCCGAACACGTTGATCAGTTCGAGCAGGAAATACTTGAATACCGGAAGAACGGTATAGAATTCACAGCCTTCTGGGATGTGCATCCACGGGCTTTCGAGTTGTTCAGGAAGTATGATCTGACCCCTGAGGTGTGGAAGACAGCACCGAGCCCGGACGCCGAAACTGACAGTGAACGCGTGAGACTTGCGGCCGGACTTCTCAAGCCGGTCGTTGAGGAAACCCGTTCCCTTGGCTCACGACTTGGCCTTTATAACCATGGCGGTTGGGGCGGACAGCCTGAAAACCTTGTTGCCGTCTGCCAGTATATCCGCACGCACTTCAACGCGCCGCATGTGGGCATAGTCTATAACTTCCATCACGCCCATGACCGCATCGCGGACTTTGAAAAAAATCTTGAACTGATGCGGCCGTACCTTCTGTGTCTCAACATCAACGGGATGAATGACGGGGCGGATCCCAAGATTCTCGGCCTTGGTCATGGACAGCACGAAAGGACTATGATCCGGACCATTCTTGATTCCGGTTATGCCGGTCCTGTCGGTATACTGGATCACCAGTCAGACCGTGATACCGCCGAAGTGCTGTCCGCAAACATTGCCGGCCTCAACCGCATCATGGAGGAAATTCTCCGGACGGAAGAATGAGCGCGTCTTATTCAAGGCAGTCAGGGAGGGAGGAAATCCCTGGACCGGTTATTGTCCGGCGACGATGTTCAATGGCCAGAAGTGAAGGATAAGCGGGATGGCGACCGCGAAGATGACCACGGTGAGTGGCAGGCCCATTTTCCAGTAATCGTGGAAGCGGTATCCGCCCGGCCCCATGACCAGAGTGTTCGACTGGTGTCCTATGGGGGTGAGAAATGCGGCGGAGGATGCGACAGCCACGGCCATCAGAAACGGGTCCGGGCTGGCTGCGAACCTCCCGGCCATTTCCAGTCCGATCGGTGCCATGAGAACAGCTGCCGCCGCGTTGTTGATCAGGTTGGTCAGGATGACGGTGAAAAACATCAGAAGCGTCAGTCCGATAACCGGCGAGTTCCCGCCGCCCATGTCAAAAATCAGCCTTGTGAGTGTGCCTGCGGCGCCGGTTGATTCGAAGGCCTCTCCCAGTGGGATCATGGCTGCAAGAAGTATGAGGATCGGCCATTCCACGCTGGTGTAGGCCTCTCTGAGGGTGAGGACCCTGGTGACGAGAAAAATGAAGGCGGTGAGTGTGAAGGCGATTTCGACGGGGAGTGCGCCGAGAGCCACAAGAATGACCGATGCGACGAAGGGCATGGTGGCCTTCCACATGTCCGAAGGTTTGGAGCCGAGCCGGCCGCGGTTGCCGATCATGACGGTGCCAAGGATCTGCATGGATTCGCCGATGACATCGGGGCGGCCCTGGAAGAGCAGGAGGTCTCCGGGCTGGAAGGTGATGGATCCGATTCGTGTGCGCAGACGCTGCCCCCTTCGGGCTACCGCCACCAGGTTCAGTCCGTTCCGCCAGCGCATGTTGAGTGATTTGGCAGTGCGGCCCACCATGATGGACCCCGGCAGCACGACACACTCGAAAAGGCCCTTGTCGTCTTCACCGAGGAGTTCCTTGACGAGGTGTTTTTCTCCGATGAATTCGACATCTGAGGTTTTTGCGAGGCTGTTGAGTGCCTCGGTATTTCCTTCGAGGATGATGATATCGCCGGGTTTAATGATCTCTGCGGTCGACGGGCCGATAATTCTGATTTGTCCCCGCACGATTCCGAGGATGATGACTTCACCTTCCTTGGAGAGTTTGAGGCTTTGAAGCGGTTTTCCGGCCCAGCGGGAGTTTTCCGGGATACGCACCTCGGTGGTGTATTCAGCCATCTGGAAAATTTCTTCCCGACTGGTCCTCGACTGCCTGCGGGGGACCAGTCGCCAGCCGATCAGGCCGATGAACAACAGTCCGAAGATACCCGCAAAGATGCCCACCATGGTGAAATCAAACATGGCGTACCTTTGCCCGGTGGCCGCTTCCCGCACTGAGGAGATAATGAGGTTGGGCGGGGTTCCGATTTCAGTGAGCAGCCCGCCGATCAGTGAGGCGAAGGCCATGGGCATCAGCAGCAGTCCAGGCGGGGTCGAGGTTGTTCGTCCCCATTGAATGGCGACCGGCATGAAAAGTGCGAGTGCCCCCACATTGTTCATGAAGGCGGACAGCACCATGACGGCGAGGCCGAGCACGAAAATCTGATTGGTCGGTTTGTCCCCGAACTGCTGCAGGTAGTTGCCGATGACGCTGACAACTCCCGACAGAATCAGGCCGCGGCTGATCACCAGTATCGCCCCGACCGTGACCACGGCCGGATGACTCAGCCCCATAAACACATCATCCTTGGGGATCACTCCGGTCAGCGCGCCGGTCAGCAGCGCCCCGAGCGCCACCACATCAAAACGCCACCGGCCCCAGACAAAAAAAATCAGGGCCGCCAACAGCGTCACCAGTACAATGATCTGATCCATCGTCTATACCCCCCGGCAGCACATTGCCTCTGCCTCTCCCGGCTTCGACAGGGCACCCGCCCCGCCACATTTGCCGGAAACTCTACCAGATCACCCGCATACTCAATATAAAAATCCGACCTGTGCCGGACCAGGCAGGTGTGCCATTTTGTCACTCGCCCTGGGATCGACTGCGGAGGAAGTCGTGGAGGTCCTGTGCTGATTTCCTGCCGAAGCCCGGCGTGGCCTCGATCTGGTCGACCGTGGCTTTCCGGAGGCGCTGGACCGAGCCGAATTTGCGGAGGAGGGCGAGTTTGCGTTTTTCGCCGATGCCTGGGAATTCATCGAGGATACTCTCGGAGATTTTGCGGAGTCGGAGTTCGGCATTGAAGGTATTGGCGAAGCGGTGGGACTCATCGCGGACACGCTGGAGGAGTTTGAGGGCTCCGGAGTTGAGGTCGAGTCGGAGGGGCGCCGGGATTCCCGGGCGGTAGATTTCCTCGAATTCTTTGGCGAGGCCAATGATGGGGACGTGCTGGAGGTCGAGTTTGGCCAGTTCGGTACAGGCGGCGTTGAGTTGTCCTCTGCCTCCGTCGATGAGGATCAGGTCGGGAAGCCGGGTGCGCTGCCGGTTTCCGGAAGTGGGGGTGCTTTCCTGTTCATCCAGTTCGGCGAGCAGGCGGGTATAACGCCGGCGGATGGTTTCAGCCATGCAGGCAAAGTCGTCCTGGCCTTCCACCGATTTGATTTTGAACCGCCGGTAGCTGGATTTGTCGGGGCGGCCCATCCAGAAGCTGACCATTGAGGAGACCTTGAAGGTGCCGCTGATATTGGAAATGTCATAGCCTTCGATTCGGGCGGGCGGCCCGGCCAGATCGAGCTTCTCCGCCAGCTCCGCGAGGTCCCGGTCGGGATCGAGAGCCATGGGCAGTTTCTGGGGAACACGGGCAAATTTCTGGGTTTTGCTGGTGGTGCGTTCCAGATCGCGGATCATGTCCCGCAATTCGGCTGCCTTTTCAAAGTCCATGGCGGCGGCTGCCTTTTCCATTTCCTTCTGGAGTTCCCCGACCATTTCGCGGCTCTGGCCCTTGAGGAAGGTGCAGGCCTCGCGGACCTTTTCACGGTAATCATCGAGGGATACCCTGCCGACGCAGGGTGCGGCGCAGGACTTGAGATGGCCGTAAAGGCAGTGCCGGTAATCCGGTTCGCCGGGTCGGTGCGCACGGCATCCCCGGAGCCCGAACTTCGTCCGCAGCATTTTCAGGGTCCGCCTCACCGATCCCGAATGAGCAAATGGCCCGAAATACTCGCAGCCGTCATCCTGCCTGATTCTCGTCAGAGCGAACTTGGGGATTTCATCGCGGAAATTCACCTTCAGCAGCAGGAATCGTTTGTCATCCCGAAAGCTGATATTATAGCGCGGCTTCAACTCCTTGATGAGCTTCCCCTCAAGGAGAAGGGCTTCCGGCTCACTGTTCACCACGTAGTGATCGAAATCCTCCACCGCATCAAGCAGGGCCTTGAGCTTGATGTCCCAGCCATGCTGGCGACTGGGGTGGAAATACTGGCTGACTCTCTTGCGGAGGCTGCGGGCCTTTCCCACGTAAATGACCCGGGAGAACCGGTCCCGCATCAGATAGACGCCGGGTTTATGTGGCAGCTGGCTCAGTTTGTTGCGGATGGTGTCATTGACTGGCACGCTGGAATCCTACCATGGGCGCAGTGGTTGTGCATCTCCCTGGTTCGGGAAGTGGCAGGCGATCAATCTGCAGAGGTCAGGGACGGATTTTCATCGCTCTCAACGTCGCTTTCTTCGGGGGACTTCCTCACCCAGAGCTGCAGCGGATACTGGCCGTTCCCATATTCCCATGGCTCGACAAAATTTGAATAGTAGGCGTAGTGATACCCCTCAGCCTCCAACTGGTAGTGTTTCTCAATCTGGCCCGGCGCAAAATAATGCGAGAACAGCTGCGGGACCATGATGATCTTGTCATACCATCCCTGATCCACTCGCGTTCGGAGATCCATGAGGAATTTTTGTGAAAGTGCCAGGATCTCCGGATCAGTGGATTCCGGGAACCCCAGGCTGCAGGCAAGGAAATACTCGGTCTGCCCGTTGTCCGGGTAAGGCACACCACGTTCCAGCATTTCGGGAACCAGCAGGGGAGTGGCAAGGATCCTCTCTCCGGGATTCAGCTGGTATTTCCATGCCACGTAAGGGCCAATTTCCATGCTCGGAACCGGGCGGATGACTGTCAGCAGTATAACGAGCTGGAGGATCGCCAGCAGCGCCGTGCCGGGGACCCGGTCCATGCTTTCACGAACCGTCACAGAAAGTCGGGATACGGCACGGAAGCCGCTGATTAGGAGAAACGGAGTGAGAATGTGGATGAAATAAATCAGATACGCTCCCTGATGCCATGCGAGGCTGCAGGCGAGGATGAGGACGGCGGCACAGCTGCAGAAACCCGCCCAGTGTCCGGGAGCCACGGTGTCCAGCCCACTGGTCCAGACCGACCGCAGTGCCCCGCGGTTGAGACTTTTCTTCAAACGGAAGAGTCCGGGTATGGCGCACAGAAAGGCAACTGACCAGAACAGGTGAGTGTAGCCGAAGAATTTCCACTGACTGATGTAGTGATCTGTATGGGGAGTGTTGGCGAGCCTGTGAATCTGGAAAGTTGAGAACCAGTAAAGTGGCCAGACCTGCGATGCGACCGCGAGGCAGATCCCCAGCAGTATGCAGACTGACAGCCAGTAAAAAACAGCTGTCCTCATGCTGCGGTGATATCCGAGATACACGGCGGCGCACCCCGCACCGAAAAAGAAATATGGTTTGGTGAAAAATGCCATGCAGGCGAGGACGACGCTGAGGCCAAGGCAGGGAATGGTCCATGGCTTTCCCGGTCGGATCATGGCCAGCCGGATGCAACTGAACATGATGAAAAGGGCCACACCGTCGGGGCGGGCAAGGACCGAGTAACTCAGATTGATGAGGATGTAGAAAAAGGACCCGGTGAAGAGCGCCTCGATTCGATTGAGACCGGAGCGAAGCGCAATTGAGCCGAGGATCCCGCAGGCGAGGAGGATGAACAGCCCTGAAATCACGCGATGATTGGTGAGATCCGGTTCGAGCCACGGGCTGAGGGCAGCCATGATGGCGCTCAGAGTGACCCCGTAGACATTGGTATGGGACGGCAGGTTCTCTGCAGAATACGGGTGCTGGCCGTTGATGAGCAGATGCGTGGTGTCGAGAATCGCTCCCTCCCGGTATTCCTGGGCACCGCTCAGCTGCGTGATGGTGAAGTGCAGCAGGATTGTCTGGAGCAGTACATGGGCAAAAAGGGCCCAGAAACAGAGCAGTGCGGTCTTTTTCCCGTCGATCACCCAGCTCCGGCTCTGCGGTGCCCCCTCCGCATCCATCGCCGGCGATGCTGCATCCGCCGGTTCCGTGAAAGCCTGTTCAGGATTCATGGTGATCGGGATTTGTCCTTCCGATGACGACAATATTCCATCCCAGCCATCCAAGGCCGGGCAGGCGCGTCAGGATCGAATCAAGTTTTCTGAACGGCATCCACCATTTGAGTGTTTCCGGTGTCTCACGGAATATGCGCTTCCAATACCGGTCCGCATTGGGATGCACCCGGTCGATGAGGAAGTACTTGAGAAAGAGCGACAGGCTGGTGAGCCAGAAAAAGCTCGGGCGGGCGTTGGGGATATACTTTTGAATTCTTCGCAGATCGGCCACGCCGAGCGGGTTTTCATCGGGAGTCCGCACTTTGGTTGCAAGGCGCCTGTAGAGAAAGATGAGCGGATTATACCGGATCGGATCCCACGAACAGAAAATTCCACCGGGTTTGAGGAGCTGGTGTATCGCCTGCAGGAAGCGGTCCTTGTCCTCGAGGTGGTGGAGAAGATTGGCGGCATAAATCACATCAAACTGCCGTCCGGTTCTGGCCAGATCCTCGGCCGCGCTGTGCACGGTTTCGATGGAAACACCATGAGCCGCGGCAAGATCCTGTCCCTTGTCCAGCATTCCCTTTGAAAGGTCGGTGGCGGTGACTTTCGCACCCTGCAGGGCAAAATAGACGGAGGATTCACAAAGCCCGGCGCCGACATCGAGGACCGTGCGGCCCCTCAGGTCGCCGAGCTGTTGGAGGATGTAGGCGTTTTCAAGAGCAGTCGGTGCCTCAAAGGCCTCCCGCACCCTGATGCTGCGGGTTTCTGTGCCTGTGGCCCACTGGTCGTGAAACTCCGATTCCCGGGTGAGCATCCCGCTGGTGGTGGAAGTGATTGATTTCATCCTGGATGATATAAAGTGGTCGCTGACGCAGTTCCTCGTAAATTCGGGCGATGTATTCACCAAGTATTCCAAGGCAGAGCAGGATCATCCCGCCAATACCGGCGATGAGAATGACCAGGGTGGCCCAGCCTTTCACGGTATCCCCGAAAAAGGCCCACCGGCCTATGGCATAGAGGGCGTAGGTTGCGCCGCCTGCCGCCGTCAATACCCCTGCAGCAGAGGCGATCCTCAGTGGCAGAAGAGAAAAGGACATCATCGCCGTCCATGCCAGTACCAGCATTTTGCGCAGGGAATATTTGGTTTTTCCCTCCATCCTCGGGGGACGTCGATAGGACACGTGGGTCTGCGGAAAACCCGCCCATGAAAAAAGCCCGCGCAAAAAGCGCTTCTGCTCCCGCATCCCGATCACCTGGTCGAGGCATCTTCGGGACACAAGCCGGAAATCCCCGGAATCCAGCGCCATATGAGTCGCCCCCGCCAGTTTCATCAGCCGATAAAAGGCCCACGCCGAAGCCTTCTTGAATATTGTCTCTCCGTCCCGGTTCAGCCGCCTGCCATGCACCACGTCGTAGCCCATTCGATAGGCCTTGAGCATCCGGTGGATCACCTCAGGGGGGTCCTGAAGGTCCGCATCCATGATTACCACTGCATCGCCGGCGGCGCGGTCCAGTCCAGCCGTCACCGCGATCTGATGCCCGAAATTCCGCGAAAAACGCACGGCTTTTACCGTATAGTTCCGCGGCTCCCAGCTGGTCAGCTGGCACCAGGTCCCGTCGCCCGACCCATCATCCACAAGTATCAGCTCAAGCGCCACATCAAGCCCGCCGGCAAAATCGTCCATGGCTTTCCTCAGGGAACCAATCGCCTCCGCTTCATTGAAACACGGAATGACAATACTCAGGAGCCTCGGCTCAGGCTTTGGAATCAGGACACTCATTTCTATAACCGCAAGCCGCCGAATCCCTTGCAGGGCCCAACAGCTTCTACATCAATCCATCGGCACAAATCCCCGCCCTTTAACAACCATTCCCCACCACCACAAAGTGACAGGCTCGTTTTTCCTGGCGCCACGGGGTGGCACGAATTAATTCGTGCACGATTTCCGTCAGGAAAAAGGAGCCTGTCACCTTGGTGATCCCTCTTGTTTGGGGGCGGAGGGTGTGGCAATGTTCTGGTCATGCACCGCAGAAAGTTCATTCAATCGACGGCGGCCGGACTGGCACTGGCCACGGTTGGCAGCCGTGCTGCCGACAAAATTCCGATGGATCGCAAGAAAGTGGCACTGATTGGCAGTGGCTGGTATGGCAAATGTGATTTGCTGCGTTTGATCCAGGTGGCGCCGGTTGAAGTGACAGCGTTATGTGATGTGGACAGCCGGATGCTGGCCGAGGCTGCGGAGATAGTGTCGACGCGGCAGGAAAGCGGGCGGAAGCCGAGGCTTTTTACTGATTACCGGAAATTATTGGCGGACGAGGAGCTGGATCTGGTTCTGATTGACACTCCGGATCACTGGCATGCACTGCCGATGATAGAAGCGGCCCAGCGGGGTCTGGACATCTGGGTTCAGAAGCCGATCAGTGTGGATGTTGTGGAAGGGCAGGCCATGCTTGCGGCGGCGAGGAAGTATGATCGGGTTGTTCAGGTGGGAACGCAGCGGCGGAGCACGCCGCACCTGATTGATGCCCGTGACCGTGTCATTCGCGAGGGGCTGCTCGGCAAGGTCGGACTGGTTGAAATCTGCTGTTACTACCACATGCGCTCCCGGCAGAATCCACCCGATTCCCAGCCGCCGGAGTATCTCGACTACGACATGTGGACCGGGCCGGCGCCGATGCGTCCCTACAACAGCATGGTGCACCCGAGGAGCTGGAGGGCGTTCATGGAGTATGGCAACGGCATTGTGGGCGACATGTGCATTCACATGCTGGACATGGTGCGGTGGATGATGGATCTGGGCATGCCGAAGACCATCAGCTCGACTGGAGGGATTCAGGTGCAGGGCGGGGTCAAGGCCAATATCACCGACACTCAGTCGGCCGTTTTTGATTACGGCGACCTGCAGGTCATCTGGCAGCATCGTTCGTGGGGAGACGCCCCTGATCCCGAGTATCCATGGGCGGCAACCTTCTATGGCGAGAAGGGGACACTCAAGGCCAGTGTGAACAAGTATGATTTCAAGCCTCGAGGCGGCGGCAGTCCGATTCATCAGGACGTGGTCTACGAGCTGGACAAGTACCCTGAGGACCGGGACGAGAAGGACCTCGAACGCCACGTGGCGCCGGCCATTCGCGGACATATGCTGGACTGGCTGCATGCCGTGGAAAACAGATCCCGTCCTGTTGCCGACATCGAACAGGGCTATATCTCCTCGACGGCCTGCATACTGGCCAACCTGTCACTTGAGCTTGGAAGATCCCTGACCTGGGACCACGAGAAGGGTCGTGTCGCGGGCGATGACGAAGCCAACCGACTTCTGGCCCGTCCCTATCGCAAGCCATGGATTCATCCGACTCCTGAGGCTGTCTGATCCGGGCACAGCTCCCCATCGGCGCACGGACTGCACTGAATGAAATTCCTGATTGCCGGTCAGGGCCTCGCCGGAACGTGCCTTGCATGGCAGTTCCACCGGCTGGGCCTGGATTTCACCATTGTCGACCCTGAGGAGGCATCCACTTCATCTCTTGTGGCCGCCGGGCTCATGACGCCGATAACAGGGAAGGACCTCGATCCGAGCTGGCGCTTTCGCGAGCTGATGGCGACCGCCCGCGAATTCTACACAGGTGTCGGGAGGACTTTGGGAATTTCCTTTTTTCAAAAGTATCCGGTTCGGCGGGTTTTCCTGAATGATCAGGAAATGGCCCTGTATGAATCGCGTTGCATGGATAAGGAATTTGCCGACCAGGCCGGAAGATTCGGCGTCGGTGAAACACCTGAACACATTCATGCCCCACTGGGAGGGTTCAGCATGGAGGAAGGGGCACGACTGAACGTGGCAGCTTTTGTGATGTCCAGTCGGGAGTGGTTCAGGAACAGGGGTTGGTTCCGGCATGGATGGGTTTCCCTCGATGACCTGTCGGGCAGGAATGGAAAGCTTGCCTTCGACGGGGAGTCTTATGACGCCGTTATCTTCTGCCGCGGCTATCGGGAAGGCACCAGTCTGGAGTCATCGTTTCTCCCATTCGAGCCCAGCAAGGGCCAGATGCTTCGCCTTCAGTTCAGAGATGGATGCATTCCGGTCCATGAGGTATGGAACCAGCGGGGACTATGGATCATGCCGGAACCGGAGTCCGGTCCGTCGACCTTTCTTGCGGGCGCCACATACCACCGAATGCAGACAGAAGCGGTTCCCACATCCGAGGGCAGGAGCCAGATTCTGGAGAGACTGGCACGCTTTTTCCGTTTTGATCACCTGGACATGAAAATCCGCGACCAGCCGGTGGGGATCCGGCCTGTCATTCGCGGATGGAAGCTCCTCGTTTCCCCTCATCCCTCTATCCGCGGCCTTTATTTTATCAATGGACTTGGCAGCAAGGGAGCATTGAGAGCACCGTATTTTTCTGCCATGCTGGCCAGGCATCTGCTGTCCGGTCTTTCTCTGGATTCGTCTCTGACCGTGACGCGTTCACAAGACTGAAGTTATTTAATTCTTCCAGAATGAGATTCCGCAAAGCCGTTCAATGGAGCCACAGCATCATCCGTGAGGTGCTGGGGCCGGGAGACGTGGCGGTAGACGCCACGGCAGGCAATGGCCATGACACACTATTCCTGTGCCGCCTTACCGGTCCCGACGGGCATGTCCATGGAATTGATATTCAGGAACAGGCCATTGAGGCAACCCGAAGGAGGCTGACTGATAACGGAGTGACCCCCTGGAGCTTTTCCCTTACCTGTGGCTCCCATTCGAATCTGTCGGACCTGATCCCCGGTTCGCACAGGCCAAAGGTGCGGGCCATCATGTTCAATTTCGGTTACCTGCCCGGTGGAGACCATGATTTGACAACGCGGGAAGAGACAAGCGTTGCGGCGGTTTCTCAGGCGATGGACCTTCTGGCACCGGGAGGGCGGATGACACTGACATTCTACACCGGTCATCCCGGCGGCCCGGAAGAGGCGGCCGCCGTCCGGCGGCTCCTGGAGCAGTCGGACCCATCTATTTGGGTCGTGCTGGAATACCGGTTCATCAATCTTCCCAACAACCCTCCGTATGTGGTGGCGCTGGAGCGCTCTGCCGGTTGTGATTGAGGCCGCATTCGCCACACCCTGCTGAACAAAGAAAAGACTCATGGAATGAACCCGACAAATTCAGGTATGGCAAGGGCCGGGGTTTTTCTGGGGCCCGGAGCACCTTTGGAAACCCGGCAGCTTGAGATCCCTGTTTCTCCCGGCCGGGGGGAAATTCTGGTGGCCATTGATCTGGCGACCATCTGCGGTTCAGATCTCCATACTTTCTCCGGTCAGCGGCGGGAACCGACACCACTCGTGCTGGGGCACGAAGCTGTGGGGCGCGTGGTGGCTGCAGGCCCGGGGCGCGAATCATTCAGACCAGGGCAGCGCGTCACATGGAGCCTCGCCGATTCATGCGGGAGCTGTCTTCCCTGCACGCGTTTCGGACTGCCTCAGAAATGTGATTCACTTTTCAAATATGGCCATGCTTCCTTATCGGACGGCAGTGGACTGAACGGGTGTTACTCCAGCCACATTCTGCTTCGTGCGGGGACTCATGTGGTAATGGTTCCGGATGCGCTTTCCGACCCGGTGGTCGCTCCGGCGAACTGTGCTCTGTCGACTGTTATGCATGCCGCTTCCCGTGTGCCTGCGGGGACCCGGACTGTTCTCGTTCAGGGCGCAGGGCTGCTCGGGCTCTACGCCTGTGCAGTGTTCCGGGAACGCGGGGCTGAAGCTGTCTTCTGTGTTGATATCGACGAACAAAGGCTCTCGCGGGTCACTGATTTCGGGGGCATCCCTCTGGATGGACGCTCAGACTATCTGAACGGGCTGGTCGCCGGCAGCGTGAAGTGCAGTCGCCACGGAGTTGATGCAGTTATCGAGGTGGCGGGGCATCCGGCTGTGGTGCCGGCCGGTCTCAGGGCCTTGCGGCCAGGGGGCACCTACATCCTCGCCGGCATGGTCCACCCGGCCTCGGCTCTCGACCTGACCGGCGAGCAGCTTATCCGCAAATGCGCCACCATGACCGGAGTTCACAACTACATGCCGCGGCATCTGGACGAGGCCATTGAGTTTCTGACTCTCACCGTGGGCAGGTATCCCTACGCCGGCCTTGTCAGTCCACCGTGGCCTCTGGACAATCTTTCCATCGCGGTTGAGGAAGCCGGGAAACGAGCGTGGCCACGCGTTTCGGTTTCGCCCCGGCAGGCATCCTGATGAAAACGTTTCTTCATGCTGATGCCCTGCCGGAATTCCGGAATAAATGGGTTGGCGACCTTGCATGGGCGATCACTTCCCCGTCCCTTATCGAAAGCTGCGGAGATCCCGACAGCCATGTCGATGGAATTGCCATTCTGCAGGATCAGTGGTGCGGTGGCAGGTCTGGGGAAATCCTCGATTGGCTGCGCGATCTCGATGAACATCCCGCCCCGCTCAACGATTGGATGGATGGTGCACGCGACCGCCGTCTTGGGGCTCTGTTTGAGCGACTGCTCTGCTTCTGGCTGGAAAGTGGACCTTCCCCATGGCGCATGGTCTGCAACAGCCTTCAGGTCATCGATGAAAAGCGCACCCTCGGCGAAATGGACTTCATCCTCGAGGATCTCGGCACGGGCCGGTTTTTCAGTGTCGAGGTGGCCGTCAAATTCTACATTGGTGTCGGGGAAATGCTTTCCATGGATGATTTCGTCGGGCCACGCGTCATGGACCGGCTGGGACGGAAATGGAGGCATCTGGTTGGACGGCAATGCCGACTGCATCAGGAGCCGGCATCCCGGATCGCCCTTGAGCCCTATACCGGCAGCCATCCGGTGCAGCCCGCCATGCTGATCAAAGGAAGGCTTTTTGTGCCCTGGTCCGTATACAGCCGGACTGAGGAGGGAGGCTCTCCCCGCATTCCGCTTGAAAATAATTTTGCCGGGCTCGTTGGCGGGTGGTGGATGTGCTGCCGTGAATTTGCCGATGTTTACGATGGTCACACCGCGGTGATCCTCCGGAAGCTCGATTATTTCGGGCCGCTCAACCCGGCAATATCCCCGACGCTCAATCGCCTCGTCGTCGGACCGGATATACGCAGCGGGTTCTTTCTCGATAACGAAAAAACCCCGGTGGCCTGTTCGGTCATCGATCAGGTCACCGGGGGAGAAAAGTCACGTGGATGGATTGTTCCGGATGACTGGAAAGGCCTGCATCCCGCCGGTTGAAGAGGAGGCAGGCCGCTAAATGTCGGAGCGGCACCTTTGCGGTGCGGTTCCTGCAGCCCGGACGGGGGCCGGAAGCCGGGTCCGGTGAATTACTCCGCCATGACCAGAGCGGCCTTGCGATTGGCGGCGCGCTTCCGTTCAGTGGCATCGAGGATCTTCTTGCGGAGTCGCAGGCTCTTTGGTGTGGCCTCGACGTATTCATCATCTCCGATGTATTCGAGAGCGCGCTCGAGAGTCAGCTTGAGTGGGGCATCGAGGATGATGCCTTTGCCATCGCCACTGGAACGCATGTTGGTCAGCTTCTTCTCCTTGGTCGGGTTGCAGGTCATGTCCTCACCGCGGGAATTCTCTCCAATGATCATTCCGGGGTAGACGATGTCGCCGGGGACGACCATGAGCCGTGCTCTTTCCTGCAGCGTATCCAGCGAGTAGGCCGTGACCTTCCCTGATTCCATACTGACGAGTGAGCCCTGTTTGCGGGCAGGAATGTCTCCCTTGAACGGGGCATATTCGTGGAAAAGGTGGCTCATGATTCCAAGGCCGCGGGTGCCGTTGACGAGTTCGGTTTCAAAGCCGATCAACCCCCGGGTGGGGATGAATGCCTTGAGAACCACCATCTCGTCCGCATGGTCCATGGAAGTGATTTCGGCTTTCCGAAAAGCCAGGGATTCCAGGATCGGACCAAGGCTGTCGTTGGGGACTTCGCAGAACAGCTCTTCGACCGGTTCGAGGATTTCCCCGTCGGGGCCCTTTTTGAAAATGACTTCGGGCCGACTGACGAGCAGCTCGAACCCCTCGCGGCGCATCTGTTCGACAAGCACAGCTATCTGCATTTCACCGCGTCCGCGCACTTCGAACACGCTGGCACTCTCCGTTTCATTGAAACGAAGGCTGATATTGACGAGGACTTCCTTTTCCAGGCGTTCACGGATGTGACGGGCGGTCAGAAGTTTTCCTTCCTGCCCGGCCAGCGGCCCGTCATTGACCGCAAACCGCATGCAAAGGGTCGGAGGATCGACAGGAACGAATGGCAGCGCCGGTGTCTCCGCATCCCCGGCTATGGTTTCGCCAAGAAATACATCCTCGCATCCAGTCAGACCGATGATGTCGCCGGCCGAAGCGTCGCCGATTTCAATTCTCTTTAATCCGTCAAAGTGAAGAATGGATGACACCCTGGAGGTCGTGCGAGATCCGTCACCGTGAATAATAACCATGGGATCCCCGACGGCAATCGATCCGCTCAGGATCTTGCCAAAAGCGATACGGCCCAGGTAATCGGAATAATCAAGGTTGCTGACCAGAATGCGGAACTTGTCGCCGGCCTCGATTCGGGGCGCCGGTGTATACTTCACTATCGCATCAAACAGGGGCTGGATAGTGTCGCTTTTCTCATCCAGGCTGGCCATCGCATATCCGTCACGCGCGCTGGCATAAAGAACCGGAAAGTCCAGCTGGTCCTCATTGGCTGCCAGACTCAAAAACAAATCCGTCACCTGATCCACGACCTTGGCCGGGTTGGCATTCTCACGGTCAATCTTGTTGATCACCACTATCGGCCGGGCTCCGGACTCCAGAGCCTTGCGAAGCACAAAACGTGTCTGTGCCTGAGGCCCTTCATAGGCGTCCACCACCAGGATCACCCCGTCGATCATGTTCATGATGCGCTCCACCTCACCGCCGAAATCCGCGTGTCCCGGAGTGTCGACTATGTTCACATGGAATTCCTTGTAACGAAATGAAGCGTTTTTTGCCTTGATGGTGATCCCGCGTTCCCTCTCAAGGTCCATGGAATCCATCATCCGCTCCTCGGTCGCCTGATTTGAACGGAAAAGTCCGGACTGCTTCAGCAGACAGTCAACCAGTGTGGTCTTGCCGTGGTCAACGTGTGCGATGATCGCAATATTACGTATATTCGATGCCTTCTTACTCATTTTTCAGCGCTGCAGAATCCTCAGCAGCCTGAAACACTCCATGAACAAGCACAAAACGTCAAGTCGTCCAAGTGTCAATCCGGTAAATTATTACGCAGACGTCTTTCCTCCATCATCCATCTTTTCCGCGAGTAGTGCGTGTTTGAGACGGCGTGGTTCATGGTGATGATGAGTGACTTGCATTCAAATGGTGGCGGGTTGGAGAGATCGGAATAACGAGCAGGGGTCTGATTGACCGCGTCCCCGCGGTGGCATAGATTTCAGCGATGAAATGGGGAATTTCGATATTTCATAACTCAATCGGTGCCGGTTTGCCGCGCGCGGTGAAAGCGGTAATGGGCAGGTCTGGCAGCTTCGTGGCGGCTTCGGCGTTTGCCGTAGTACTGCTTATAGTTTGCGCGGGCTGTGGGGAAGGGGGTGCAGATGCGG
>JAUIAG010000408.1 GCA_030425355.1 Verrucomicrobiia bacterium | reverse complement strand
GATGGCGGAGATGGAAGCAATCATGGAAATATCAGCCCGACATGGCCTTACAGTGATTGAGGATGCCGCACAAGCCCTCGGAGCACGCATCGGCTCAAAACATGCCGGCACCTTCGGTGATTACGGATGCTTCTCCTTTTTCCCCAGCAAGAACCTTGGCGGCGCCGGTGACGGCGGTTTTGTCACTGCCAGCACACCGGAGCGCCTGGAGAAACTCCGGCGTCTGAGGGTTCATGGATCGGCCCCCAAATACTACCATTCGCTGATTGGCGGAAATTTCAGACTCGACGCTATTCAGGCCGCGGTGGTCAACGCGAAACTCCCCCATCTCGACAGGTGGATCGACGGGCGGCGCCGTAACGCCGATCAATACCGGAATCTTTTCATCGACGCCGGCCTCGTCGGCGACGGTCTGGTTCGCACACCCGCCGAGGTGACAGGATTTCACTCCTACAATCAGTTTGTGATACTTGTGCCCGATGGGACCCGCGATCCATTGAGAAAAGCATTGTCTGATGCCGGGATCGGAACAGAGATTTACTATCCGGTTCCGCTGCATCTGCAGGAGTGTTTCACTCACCTCGGCTACAGCGCCGGAGACTTTCCGCTGAGTGAGTCCGCTGCCGTAAACAGCCTTGCCATCCCAGTCTACCCCGAACTCACAGCCGCACAGATGGAATACGTCGTCAACACCATCGCCGGGTTCTACAACAAATAGGACTGTATACCGACCCGAGGACTGAACTGAATATTTCTGAGAAAGCCATGATCAAAGGAAAGAACATCTTCATCACCGGAGGCGCCGGATTTATCGCCTCGACACTGATATCCCGTCTTATCGACGACAACAGGATCACGGTCTATGACAACTTTTCACGCGATACGCTATCCAGCACTCCCTATATAAATCATCCGAATATCACGGTTATTCGGGGAGATGTACTGGATTATCAGCATGTTGAAGACAGCATCAATGATGTGGATATTGTCGTTCATGCTGCGGCGATCGCCGGCATAGACACCGTTATTCGCGATCCGGTGAAGACCATGGAAATAAACATGATCGGAACAGCCAATGTGCTGCGGGCCGCGTGGAGAAAGGTGGTCCGCGACCGGTTTCTCGATTTTTCAACTTCAGAGGTGTTTGGCTCCATGGCACTGAATTCCCGTGAGGATGACAGCACAGTGACCGGTTCAGCCGGAGAGGCACGGTGGGTATACAGTGTCAGCAAACTGGCAGGCGAGCATCTTGTCAAAGCCTACCATCATCAGTACAAGATCCCCACCGTAACGGTGAGGCCGTTCAATGTCTATGGTCCCGGCCAGACAGGAGAGGGAGCCATGCAGATATTCATCAAAAAGGCGCTTCGCAACGAGGATATTCACATACACGGCGATGGCAACCAGATCCGGGCATGGTGCTATGTGGATGACTTTGTCGAGTGCATGATTCACTGCCTTGCTTCCCCGAAGGCCATAGGCCAGACTTACAACATCGGAAATGCCCGGGCTGTCATTACTATTCTCGGACTGGCACAGACCGTTTGCCGGGTGCTGGATTCATCTTCGCAAATACTCTTCAAGCCGGCACTGTCAGCCGACATCGCCCTGAGGGTTCCAAGTGTCAACAAGATCCTCGAGGACTTCGGCTTCAGGGCCGAAGTGGACCTGGACGAAGGCATACGCAGGACAGCCGAATATTTCCGTCATGAGCTCGGGAAATAAGAGCGCGGATCGATTCATCCCCATGGCAAAGCCATGGATTGATGAATCCACCATCAATGAGGTCGGCGCAGTGCTTCGGAGCGGATGGATTGTCCAGGGCTCACAGGTTTCCGCCTTCGAAGAAGCCATAGCAGGCCACCACCGGATATCCGAGGCTGTTGCGGTGTCCTCTGCCACGGCCGGACTTCACCTTGCCTATCTGGCGTTGGACCCGCTACCGGGCGCACCCTGCTTTATCCCTTCATTTGCATGGCCGTCCGCCGCCAACATGGCTGTTCAAACCGGCCTCCGTCCGGTTTTCGTTGAAGTGGACCCATCGACTTTCAACCTCACGGGAAACAGCCTTGAAGCCGCGATTCAGTCGGAGAAGCTTTCCGGGCAGGACCTGACCGGCGGAATTGTGGTTGCGGTCCATGAGTTCGGTCTATGCGCGCCCATGCCTGAAGTTATTGCTGCAGCCGAAAAGCATGGGCTGATGGTCATCGAAGACGCCGCCTGCGCCTTCGGGGCCACCTTGAATGGCTCGCCGGCCGGGCATTTTGGCAAAATGGCGGTTTTCAGTTTTCACCCCAGAAAGTCCATGACCACCGGCGAAGGCGGATGCATTGTTACAAATGACAAATCCATGGCCACTGCCGTTCGCGCTCTCAGAAACCACGGTCAGCATGTGGATAATGGCGAAAGGATCTTCATCTCGGCTGGCTTCAATTACCGTATGACCGATTTTCAGGCCGCGCTGGGACTGGGACAGATGCGACTTTTCGATGAGATGCTGGCACATCGCCGGTCAATTGCCGCCGCTTATTTTGAGGCACTTGAAGGCCTGCCTTTTCTCTCTCTTCCTGAATGGAGTGACGAACATACCTGGCAGACATTCATGGTCGTCCTCGACGAGTCAATAGACAGAGGCAGAGTGATTGACGCCATGGCGACCCGGGGGATCGGATGCGGCCCGGGGTCGGTTGCCGCTCATGAATTACAGTTCTTCTCTAAGAAATACCCATCCAATCCGGAATCCCTGACCATCTCATCGAGGCTGGCGGCACAGGGCCTGGCACTGCCGATGCATCATTTTGTGGCGGTCGCTGATATTATGCGGATTGCGCAGGCTCTTGAAGCCTCGGCCGCTGAGGTCGGATGACCTTCCGCCTTTCGCTTTAATCCAATATCAATCAATACGCGGAGAAGCATGTGTTTCGGGACTTTCAGGGCGCCTCTTCCCAAATGAGCGGAGCCATGTAAATCCCGCGCGGGTCGCGTCCCCGCCACTGGTATGCCAGCAGGTAGTCGCGTCCCTCGAATGTCGCAATTTCAGGAGCGAGTCGCTTGAGCGGGTCACGCGGTGCGAGTTCGGCCACCGGTGGACCTTCCCAGTTCAAGGGATCCTCCGAGCGGAATACATACAGCTGCTCAAATCGATAATAGTATCCTCCGCGCTGCACAACCAGGGGGCTCTCGGCATAAACGAATTTGTATCCATCCGGTGGTTCCGTAATGGGTGGAATCTCTATGGCATCATCGGACCATGGCCCTTCCGGATGTGAAGCCGTACGAGCCCGGCTGGTATGATCCGCCGTCACTGGATTTATACCTTTCTCGGGGGATGTGTAGTAGGCTATCCACTTGCCGGATCGGCTTCGGTCATCCAGCACACAGACGTCGCGCCCCATGGGAAACACGGCTTTCGTCCCGAAGTGTCCGAAT
>JAUIAG010000407.1 GCA_030425355.1 Verrucomicrobiia bacterium | reverse complement strand
GGCTGATCACATGAAAGTACTGGGGCCGGCCGCCCAGCACCAAGGCACTCCTTGGAGTTCTCATCTTGGAAACTCACATACAGGATATAGGAATAAGTGTAAAGCAGAAAATTAAGAAAAAGGAGCCTGGCACCGGGCAGGCGACAGGAAAAAGGAGGCTGGCACCCGGGGATTGGCGCTGGACGGGGTGGCGGAAGGCGGGGAGTATGATGTTCATGAGATATAATCGCAGGAATGTGATCAGCTGGGCGCTTTATGATTTTGCGAACAATGCCTTTCCGACACTGATCATCACATTTGTTTATGCGGTTTACTTTGAGAGGGTGGTGACTCCGGATGGGGCGAAGTCTCAGTGGGCTCTGGCGATGGGGATCGGGGCGGTGTTAATTGCGATACTGTCTCCGGTGATGGGAGCGATGGCGGATGCGACGGGCCGCCGGAAGCAATTCCTGCTGGGGTCGACGCTGACCTGCATCGTCTTCACGTGGCTGCTTTATTTTCCACGGGAGGGGGATGTTCTGATGGCGCTGATGATAGTGGTCATTGCCAACGTGGCATTTGAGGTCTGCAATGTTTTCTACAATGGCTTACTTCCTGAGATAGCCACTCGGGAGAATATGGGGCGGATATCGGGATTTGGCTGGGGAGTGTCGTATATTGGCGGGTTATTATGTCTGACTGCGGTACTGATACTGTTCATCAAACCGGATGACGGTCCATCGTTTTTCGGGTTGATTCAACCGGAGGACAAGGTGCCGATGATGAATTTTTTCGTGGGTGGATGGTATCTGGTTTTCTCCCTGCCACTTTTCTTTTTTTTAAAGCTGCCCAAGGATTCGCTGGCCGGCATTGACGGTCAACGCAGGCCAGTGAATGCGGCACTGATCCGAATAACCTTCAAAGAGCTGTATCAGACCCTGAGACTGATAAGAAGGAGGTATAGACAGATATTCAATCTTCTGGTCGCGCGGTTATTTTACAATGACGGACTGGTGACGATATTCGCCTTTGGCGGCATCTATGCTCAGCGGGTATTCGATTTCAGTACGAGTCAGGTATTGATTTTCGGGATAGTCATCAACATTGCGGCGGGCATTGGAGCGATAGGATTCGGATTTCTCGAGGACCGGATCGGTTCCCGGACAACCATCCGACTGTCGCTGATTGCATTTATTGCCGTGGCTTTACTGGCGATATGCGCTCCAAGTCAGTCGCTTTTCTGGGTGGCGGCGGTGATGGTGGGAGTCCTGAGTGGTCCGAACCAGTCTGCAAGCCGGTCACTGATGGCCAAATTTGTTCCGGACCGGCGCGAGAATGAGTTTTTCGGTTTGTTCGCCTTCAGCGGGAAGGCAACAGCCTTTTTGTCCCCGCTGACGTGGTATCTTCTTTATACGGCCTCGGGAAATTACCGTGTAGCGATGGGCAGTGTTCTGATTTTTTTCACTGCGGGTCTGGTATTGCTTGGCCGAGTGGATGAGGAGAAGGGATTTGCGGATTCAGCTGCCGGAGAAAGCTCCACCAAAAGCCTGGATGAGTCCACAGAGTGAGTCTTTGAAAAGGGACCGTTTCATGCTAGTCTGCGGGGCTGTATGCCAATATACGAATTTCATTGTGAGTCATGCGATCGCGAGAGCGAGGTACTTGTGCCGAGCAGCCACTGGGAGGGCACCGAGTGTCCTCATTGCGGCTCGACACATCTTAAGAAGAAACTGTCGACTTTCGCGGCAAAATCGGAAGGGACGACCGGCATGAGCGATTTTCCGGGGTGCAGCGGGAATCCCGGGAACTGTGGTATGTGCAGCTGAGGAACGGCGCTCTTGCGGGACTGCTGAAGAGCGCTAGTTTAGAATCGATGTCAGACTACAGCGACAGCACCCTGATCATTGCAGGACACGGGTCCACGGTGAATGCCGAGTCCTCCCTTCCCACCTACCAGCATTGCGAGGCCATCCGATCGTTGGGCATATTTTCCCGTGTCATTCCCTGTTTCTGGAAAGAGGAGCCGGCGCTGTCTGGCGCCCTGCGCGGGGCACATACCCCGCGGGTTTTCATTGTGCCTCTTTTCATCAGTGAGGGATATTTTACTGAAGAGGTCATCCCGAGGGAAATGGGATTCGTGATGAGGGACAAGGCGGTCGTTGATCGTGTTGAGAAAAGAGGCGGGCAGACAATCCACTATTGCGGACCGGTTGGCACGCATCACAGCATGACCGAACTTTTAAAGAACCGTGCCATGTCCACGCTTGACCAGTTCCCCTTCCCGTCCCGGCCGGCCGATTCGTCGGTGACACTCTTTATTGCCGGTCACGGCACGGGTAACAATACCAATTCAAGAAAGGCCATTGAGGAACAGGTCGACATCATCCGGCGCGAGAATATTTATCATAATGTCCATGCCATATTCATGGAGGAGGATCCCATGATAAAGGAATGCTACAATCTGTCCGAGACCCGGAACATAGTGGTCGTGCCATTCTTTATCAGTGACGGATTGCATTCATTTGAAGACATCCCGGTTATGCTGGGAGAGAAGGAAAGGATTGTCCGTGAGCGATACAACAGCGGGATGCCGACATGGAGGAATCCAACTGAAATACATGGAAAACGCGTGTGGTATACACCAAGCATCGGGAACGAACCCGGAATGGTTGACGTTATATTGGAGAGAGTCAGAGAGGCCGAGGACATGGCACGGGAGCCGATGATTGCTCAGGCGCCGTGATGGGGGTGCTTCCCTGCCTGGAATTGAATCTATGAGGGGGCTTTGCCGGAATTCAGTTCCTCGAGTGCGTTTTTGATGACCCAGTTGTTTCGGGTCAGCGTTTGAATGTAAACCTCTGTCGGGAACTGATCCTTTGTCAATTGGCGGAGGATCCTCACGGCCCGGCCTCTGAGCTTTTCATTGGAAGGATTGACATCGACCATGAGATTTTCAACCACTTTACCGATTCGAACCATGGCCAGTGTGGTGAAGAGATTCAGAATGAGCTTGGTGGCTGTCCCGGCCTTCAGTCTGGTTGAACCGGTGAGGAGTTCGGGGCCAAGGTCGATGGCGATGAGGTGATCCGGTGAGTGGGCATCCGGGACCTTCATATTCGGATTGAAAGCGAGGAGAACAGTTGTGGCTCCTCTCTCGCGGGCTTCATGCAGAGCCCCCCAGACAAAGGGGGTGCGCCCGCTCGCGGCGATGCCTGCCACAACATCCCGTGCATCGACATTCCTCTCAGCAATGGCGGATATGCCCAGTGAAACGGAGTCCTCAGCACCTTCAACGGCCCTGAACATGGCATTGTTTCCGCCGGCGATGATCCCCTGGACCATTTCGTGGGGGGTCCGGAAAGTGGGCGGACATTCACTGGCGTCAAGGACCCCGAGTCTCCCGCTTGTTCCCGCGCCGGCGTATATAAGGCGGCCGCCCGAATTGAAAGCA
>JAUIAG010000406.1 GCA_030425355.1 Verrucomicrobiia bacterium | reverse complement strand
CCACCGCAATATCCCTTTCCCGGGCTTCGGAGTGTGAAGGAGGGACCGGATCAAAGCCGGAACCGCCCCATGGATGACACCGGAACAGCCGCCGCACCGCCAGCAGCAAACCCCTGAACACCCCGTGAACCTCGACGGCTTCCACCGCATAGGCTGAGCAGGTCGGATGATACCGGCAGACTCCATGACCGAAGGTGATGATGTTTTTCAGCGGTGAAAGCACCCGCCGGTAAAAACGCAGGAAAACCAGGACCACCGCCTTCATCACCATTCATCGCTTCAAACAGAATTTCTGTGTGGTGCCGCCCCGATGGAACCCGGTCAGAGCTTCACTGTCATGGTGCGGTTGGTGCGCTCGCTGCGAATCCGATCGAGGAACCCGCCGGAGGAAACCTGACCTTCATCGCCATTCAGCCTCGACCGGACCGTCACGGTTCCCGCCTCCACTTCGTTGGCCCCGATAATCAGCAGGTAAGGAACGCGGTCGAGCCGGCCACGGCGGATTTTTCCACCAATGGCGTCCTTGTGGTGATCGAGAGTGGCGCGGAAACCGTCAGCCCGAAGCTGTCGATGCACTTCGGAAGCGTAGTCCGCCTGGTCATCGGTGATGGGCAGAACCCTCACCTGTTCCGGAGCCAGCCACAGAGGAAAGTCGCCCGCAAAATGCTCAATCAGGAACCCGATAAAGCGCTCATGGGTGCCCAGCGGGGCGCGATGAATACACAGGGGCGTCGCTTTGGTATTGTCGCGGGTGGTGTATTCCAGTCCGAACTGTGCCGGCACCGCAAAATCCACCTGGTTGGTGGCGAGGGTGAATTCACGTCCGATCGCGCTCCAGACCTGCACGTCAATCTTCGGTCCGTAAAAAGCCGCCTCGTTGGGCACCTCGACGAAGTTGATCCCCGATTCCACCAGGACGTCCCGGACCATGGCCTCGGTCTTTTTCCAAAGCTCCGGCTGGTCCACGTATTTCTGCCCGAGTTTCTCAGGATCGTGGGTCGACAGACGCATCAGGTATTTCTCAATCCCGAAGATTTTGAAATATTTGAGATACATCTCATTGACGGCCCGGAACTCGGAAGCGAACTGCTCCTCGGAGCAGTAGATGTGCGCGTCGTTCATCTGCATTGACCGCACCCGCATCAGTCCCATCAGCTCGCCGCTCTTCTCGTACCGATAGCAGGCTCCGTATTCAGCCAGCCGGAGTGGCAGGTCCCGATAACTCCGGGGCTCCGCATCAAATATTTTATGATGGTGCGGACAATTCATGGCTTTGAGGTAATACCGCACGGTTTCCCCGCCCTCATCCTCCTCGAATTCCATCGGAGGATACATCGAGTCCTTGTAGTAGGGCAGATGCCCGGAGGTCAGATACAGTGACTCCTTGGCCAGATGGGGAGTCCGCACACGAAAGTATCCGGCATCGAATTCGGTTTCCTTTGCCAGTTTTTCGAGTTCCTCCACCATTGCCGTGCCCTTGGGCAGCCACAACGGAAGACCCGGGCCCACCTGGTCCGTATCAAAGGTGAAAAGACCCATCTCGCGGCCGATCTTGCGGTGATCGCGTTTCTTCGCCTCCTCCAGTTGGGTCAGATACTGCTGAAGTTCGTCCCTGCTCGGAAAGGCGGTGCCGTAAATCCGCTGTAGCTGCGCGTTCTTTTCATCGCCCCGGTGGTAGGCACCGGCAATGCTCAGAAGCTTGAAGGCCTTGATCTGTTTGGTGAAACGGACGTGGGTGCCCGCACAGAGATCCACAAATTCACCATTCTGGTAGAAACTGATCGGTTCACCCTCCGGGATGTCCCCCACCCGACTCACTTTGAAAGGCTGATTCCTCTCCTCAAAAAAGCGTATCGCCTCATCGCGGTCCACCTCGCGGCGCTCAAAGGTCTGGTTCTCCTTGATGATTTTCTTCATCTCCGACTCAATCTTCTCGAGATCCTCGGGAGTGAAGCGCCGGGGGCAGTCAAAGTCGTAATAAAATCCCTGGTCGGTGGGAGGGCCAATATCCAGCTTGGTCTCCGGCCAGATCCGCAACACTGCCGCGGCCATCACGTGAGCCGCGGAATGCCGGAGTTCCTCAAGAGGTGACATCTGCTTGCGTTCCATAAAATACAGGACCTCTCTTTTTAATGGAACCCCAACCACTAATCAACCCAATGGCGGCGTTTTCCTTCAACACCGCCCGCACATCCGGAATGAATTCCCCCCACCCTCAAAAACGAAAGCCGCCCGGGCAGGCAGCAAAATGAAAAAAGCACAGCAGCTTCAGCAACAGACTGGAAAACGGATAAAGGAATGGAAGGCCGCACCGGGATCCAGAGACTCTCACATGGCTCTGGAGATGAGATAGACCCCGAGGGCCATGAAGATTATGGCCAGAAAAAGGAAAATCCCGACTCCGCGGGGTCTGCGGCTTCCCCGTCGCAGATCCCTGATTGCGTAATCAGGCAGGTGATCCGGGCCGCGAACTCTGGCGTGTTCGGCGTTTCTGATCAGCTGTTGGACATGTCCCATAACTTCTACTCGTCGATTCCTGTTAACTAATAGTTCGGTGCCGGCGCCTAAATCTTTCCAGAAATTTCACGGATGGCCCTTAAAACCATGCCCAGATCAATCTGTGGATTCCGGTAGACATACCCGGCAAGGAGGGATTTATCGCAGACAGCGTTGATGACACGGGGGATACCGCGGGAAAACCGGGCGATGCGCCAGATCGCCGACCGGGTGAAGCGCGGACTGAGCTTCGGGCTGGCCCGGTCAATCTGATACTGAATGTAATCCGCAATCTCCGGGGTCTTCAGCCTGTCTATGTGGTAGGCGATGCTGATGCGCTGTTTCAGCTGAATCAATGACGGCTGATTGATGGTATCCCTCAGCTCAGGCTGACCAATCAGCACAATCTGCAGCAGCTTCTCCTGATTGGTCTCGAGATTGGACAACAGCCTCACCTGCTCGAGACTCTCCACACTCAGATTCTGCGCCTCATCAATGATCAGGATGGGAATTTTGTTCTCCAGATACCGGTCGACGAGGTATCCGTTCAGCTTGTGCATGATCTCAAGCGGCTCATCCCGATCGACCCGCATCTCAAATTCGATGGCAATCGCCTTCAGCAGACTGTCCTTCTCCACACTCGGATTGACTATCCACGCCGTCTCATAATCGCTCCCGAGTCTCTCCAGGGCAGCCCGGCACACCGTGGACTTGCCTGCTCCGATCTCTCCGGTTAAAAGCATGAAACCCTTCCGGTTCACAATGCCGTAAAGCATGTGATTCAGAGCTTCGCGATGCTGCCGGGTCAGAAACATGCTCTGCGCATTCGGGGTGTTCCCGAACGGCTGCTTCTCAAATCCATAAAAATCGCTATACACAGAATCCTGTATCAATGATTGTCATTGCAAGGCGGTACCGGTCAGCCCGGAACCACTCCCTTCATAACGGATTCCTGAGACAACTCCTTTA
>JAUIAG010000044.1 GCA_030425355.1 Verrucomicrobiia bacterium | reverse complement strand
TCCCGTCATTTTTCATGACTGGAGAGGATTCAGCCGGTGTGAATCATAAAGTCAATCGGCACGGATCCGGGTTTGTGAAGGATTTAGCCGGGATAAGCCCGAATTAACGCCCTTCTGCTGGTGTCTGCTGATACCAAGTCCCTTTCTGTCAGGAACATATGCAGGGCGTTTCCGCCTGAGATGACAGGGTCTGCCGGTGTCATCGTGTCCGGTGGGATGAAACAGGGACCTGATACCCGTCCACCAGTCGGCTCCGTGTGTGAGATATAATACTTTGACTTTGGACAGCAGTCATCGGTATCGGTTCATGGAAATTAATCGGACGAATCGGCGTTCTCGTCCTGGCCGGTCAATTCATCGGAGAACTTGTCGGCGGGTCTTGGAACGGATCGGAGTTTCCCGCGGAGAAAATCGGCGCGGATCAGATCGCGTTCCTCAGCGGAAAGCTTACCCTTGACGTTTTTCTGGAGGTGGGCCGGCTGGGTGGAGATGAACAGTTCCTCGACCAGTGACCGCCGCATTTTGGAGAAGAGTCCGAAATCATTTCCGAGCCGCATCATGGAGAGCAGGTTCATGGTCTCCTTGGAGGTGATGCTCTGGGCGTTGGAAAGAATGCCGTATGCCCGCCCAACCTGGTTGAGAACGACTTTGGGTTTCTTTTCCACCAGCATGGCGCGGGCATTCTGCTCATGCTCAATCATCTGCTTGAGGACTTTATTGAGGCGGTTGATGATATCGGTTTCCGATTCTCCGAGGGTCATCTGGTTGGAAACCTGAAAAATGTTGCCGAGGGCGTCTGTTCCCTCGCCATAGAGGCCGCGCACGGCCATGCCGAGTTTGTTGACGGCCTGGACAACCTGGTTGATCTGGTCGGACAGAACAAGGCCTGGAAGGTGCAGCATGGCGGATACCCGGATGGCGGTGCCGACATTGGTGGGGCATGCGGTCAGATACCCGAGGGTCCTCGAGAATGCATAAGGCAGCTGTTCCTCCAGCCGGCTGTCGATTTCATCGATCAGTGCCCATGCGTTATCCAGCTGCAGCCCGGGCTGAATCAGCTGCATCCTCAGGTGATCCTCCTCATTGATCATGACGCACAGGGACTCATCACGACTGAGAACCACTCCGCTGCCGGAGTTCTTGGCCGCATGTTCCCGGCTGATGAGATGGCGCTCGACCAGTATCTGTTTTTCGAGATGGGAGAGGTTCTCCATGGACTCGGCAAAAGACGATTTCATGTCGTCGAGGCCCTCGACCACAGGACGGACATTCTCGTAGAGGCGGATGCGTTCCTGTTTCTTGGCCCATCCGGGGAACGAGTAACCCTTGACGTTGCGGGCAAGCCGGACGCGACTGGAGAGCACAATAGTCTGCTCGGGTCCCTGCTTTTTGCAGGAGTCGGCGACTGTTGAAAGATAATCGTCTAGTTTCATGGTGGGGGCGCGGTCGACGCCTGGTGGATCACACTGAGTAGCTTAAATCGTTTTCGGCTGATTTCGATTTAATTTTAGGACCTGTCCGGGTATCGGAATTACCACCCGGGACCTTCCCCTGATGGATGAGGCCGCGGTGGGCAAGCTGCAGCGCGGCGTCCAGTTCGTCCTGACACAAATGCGTGTAGCACTCGGGACAGCCGACGAGGCCGGTTTTCTTGAATTTCTCGAGTGGGAACTGACAGACGGGACACTTCTGAAGCTCCTCCCGGCAACAGGTCCGTATACTCTGACTCATGTTGCCATGGAGGTCGTGGAGGAGTTGAAGGAGTTTGAGACCATAGGCATCGTCGATGGTCCTGCTGTCTCCGGCACATCTGAAGCAGAGGTCAGCCACCTTCAGTTTTTCCCCGCACATCCAGCTCAAGTGGACCATCGCAATTGATTTCTCGCAACTGCAACACTTCATTCGAAGTTAAAGTGGCTCACCCGTAGTGGATGTCAAATCGCTGTACCGGTCGACGATCCGGCGGGTGTATGGCCCGGGCTGGCCGTTGCCGATGGTCCGGCCGTCGATCTTGACGACAGGCATGACTTCCGCGGCGGTGCCTGTCAGGAAGCATTCATCGGCATTGTAGAGGTCATATCTGGTGAGATTGGGCTCGGTGACAGTGAGTCCAAGTTCCACTGCGATGTCGATGGCGGTCTGGCGGGTGATTCCATAGAGGGCCCCGGCCTCGAGTGGCGGGGTCATCATGGACTGACCCTTGATGATAAAGAGGTTGTCACCGGTGCATTCGGCGACGTAACCGGCCGGGTTCAGCATGATCGCCTCCTCATATCCCGCATTCACAGCCTCGATCTTGGCGAGGATGTTATTGAGATAATTCAGTGATTTGATCGCGGGGTTGATGGCGTTCTGATGATTCCGGGTGGTTGGCACCGTGATGAGGTCCATGCCGTCCCGATACATCTGTTCCGGATAAAGCTGGATTTTGTCCGCGATGATAATGACGACCGGATTCTTGCACTTGAACGGATTCAGCCCCAGTGTGCCCGGACCGCGGGTCACGACCAGGCGGACGTATCCATCGCGGATACCATTGGCCTGGCAGGTCTCGACGACCGCCCGGCTGATCTCATCCGCTGTCATGGGAATATCCAGCAGAATCGCCTTGGCGGAATAGAAAAGGCGGTCGATGTGTTCCTTCAGCTTGAACACACGGCCGTTGTAGGCACGAATACCTTCAAAAACACCGTCGCCATAGAGAAGACCATGGTCAAAAACCGAGACTTTCGCGTCATTCTGGTCAACCAGTTCACCATTGAGAAATACCTTCATATAAAAGTAGCGACCAGTATAGGCACGGCCCGCCATCGATCAATGAAGATTCTGCCCCTTAACCGTCAGAACTGAGGGTCCCCGTGTCCACGCGTCCGTCATCCAGATAGATGATGCGGTCGGTGGTTCCGGCAAGCGACCGGTCATGAGTGGCAACAACCATGGTCAGTCCGAGTGAATCCCGGAGACCGACCATCAGTTCAAAGATCCCGCGACCGGTTTTCGAGTCGAGATTCCCGGTGGGTTCGTCGGCAAGGAGGAACTGCGGGTCATTGATGAGGGCTCTCGCGATTGAGGTGCGCTGCTGTTCCCCTCCGGACATCTCGTAGGGGCGGTGGTCGAGGCGGTGACCGAGCCCGACTTTTTCCAGCATCCCGGCAGCCCTGTCACGGACTTCTCCGGCAGGCCTCCGGGCAATGCGGCCTGGGAGGCATACATTCTCGAGAGCCGTCAGTTCAGGGAGCAGATGGTAGGACTGGAACACGAAGCCGACGCAGCGGTTGCGGAACCCGCTCAGATCCCGCTCCTTCATGGCATGGAGCTGGTGGCCGCCGCATTCCACCGTGCCGCTGTCGGGTGTGTCGAGGCCGCCGATGATGTGAAGCAGCGTGGATTTGCCGGTTCCGGATGCGCCAAGCAGGGCGACGATTTCCCGCTGGCTGACGGTAATGTCGACACCCTTGAGCACCTCGATATTCTTTTTCCCGAGCGAGTAGGTTTTGACCAGGCTGACAGTCCGGATGGCTGCCGGGGCGGAGCTGACTGGATTCTCATTCATGGCGCAGTGCTTCGACGGGCTTGAGGCGGCCGGCATTCCACGACGGGACGATGCCGGCGAGGAGACACATCAGCATGGCACCTCCACAGATGATGGCGATATCGCCCGGAATAATCAGGGCAGGGAGTTCGGTGAACTGATAGATGCTGGCGGGGAAAAGCTCGAAGCCGGTCAGCCAGTTCATCAGCCTGAGAAAATCATTGCGGATCGACACCATCGCCAGGCCGAGCATGAATCCGAAAGTGACACCGATGACACCGACGAAAATCGACTGTGAGAGGAAGATCCCCATGATCTGTGCCCGTCCGGCTCCCAGAGCTTTCAGTATGCCGATCTCGCGGGTTTTCTGAATGACGAAGGCGATCAGGGTTCCCATGATGCCGAAGGCCGCCACCAGCATGATGAAGAACAGAATGTAGAACATGACATTCTTCTCAACCATGATGGCGTTGAGGAGTTCGCCTTTTCTCTCAGTCCATGTGGTGAGGTAGTAGTCCTTGCCGAGGTGGTCGGCGAGTTTGTCGCGGACAGCACCGGCATTCATCGGATCCTCGACCATGACCTGAACTCCATGAACCAGGTTTTTGCGCCCGAGGCCGTACAGGTCCTGGGCATCCCACAGACTGAGCAGAATGAAATTGGAATTGAATTCGTAGTAGCCGACATCGAATACTCCATCGATTACGAACTCATCGGGGAAGATGGCCAGTTTTTCCCCGGAATCGAGGGCTTCCCGCATCTTCTTGAGGTTCCCGTAGGAATGCAGCGCGATGGTGTCGCCCTGAGCGAGATTAACCTGCCTCGCCAAATCACGGCCAATATAGACAACCCGTCCGGGAAAATTCATGGTTGCCCCGCCCAGCATGTCCTCATGGATGGTGGATACCGTCTTTTCGAAATCCGGGTGAATGCCACGAACAAAAGGGGCAAACACTTCGGACGATCCATCGGAGCGGAAGATTTCCATCATCACCGGACCAATGATAACCGGGGCAGCCCCCCTGACTCCCGGGAAATCAGCAATCCTCTCCATGACCTCCGGATAGTTTGAGAGTGGCTGTCCATAGCCGTCCGTAATGAGGACATGCGGTTCGAAGCCAAGAAGAGTCTCCCTGAGCTGACGGTCAAAACCGGACATCACCGAGATCACCACAATCAGCACCCCCACACCAAGGACCACTCCGAGAACGGAAATCAGGGTTATCACAGAAATGAAATTCCGTGTCGGTCTGAGATACCTCAGTGCAAGGAATACTTCGAATGGAAATCTGAGCATGAATGGAGTGGGATCAGGAGACACTGCGACCGGGGAAGGTCAGTTCGGCCACCCCGGATTTATCCAGCTCACCCAGCCCAAGCTCAATAAGCCGGTCGAACTGCTGTTTCGTGGCACTGGCGAGAGGAAGTTCCAGTCCGAGATTCCGAGCGAGATCAAGGGCTATACCGGAGTCCTTGGCGGCATGGGCCGCGGAGAAGAAGCAGTCGTGATCCCGGTTGATCATGTCCTCACTGTCGGTTTCGAGCACCCTGGAATTGGCCCCTGTCTGCGAGAAGACCTCCACCAGCATGGCGAGGTCCAGTCCGAGCGCTTTGCCGAGCCCAAGCCCCTCGGCCAGGGCGGCGGTGTTGATATTCATGACCATGTTGACCAGGGCCTTGACCTGGGCGGCGGTGCCGGAAGGGCCGACATAACGCATGGAAGCACTGAGTTTGGCGAGAAGTTCCTCATGGGCATCGAAGACCTCCTTTTTACCGCCGATCATGAGGTAGAGTGTACCCTGACGCGCCTGAGGAATGCTGGAGGCCATGCAGGCCTCCAGGCTGTGACAGCCGGCTGCCCCGGCCGCCTTTTCAACCTCCAGATGGATGGCTGGGCTCAGGGTGGCACAATTAATGAAAACCTTGCCGGGACCGGCTTCAAGAAGATTCCCGCCGTCACCGAAAAAGATGGTCCGCATCGCCTCGTCATCGGTGACCACGGTGAAGATTACATCACAGGCGGAGGCGAGGTCCTTGACGGATGGCGAAGCGGCGCATCCGAGTTCCGAAGCGAGTGAGGCGGCGGTTTCCGGATGACGGTCATAGACCGCCACCACCGATTCTCCGCAATCCTTCAGACGGCGGGCCATGTTGGCTCCCATCCGCCCGACTCCGACAAATCCTGTTTTTTTCGACATGAAACAGAAAGTACATCAAAGGGAGTGGTTGTGCCAGAACTATGGCGCCGCAAAAAATGGATTATGGCGTTTCTCGTGACCGACGGTGGTGGGCATGCCGTGGCCCGGGCAGAGGATGGTGTTGTCGGGGAGAGAGAGGATGTTCCGCCTGTTGGTTTCCAGTGCGGCCTGGTAATCCACCTTGCCGCCACCCATTGAGAGGGAAAAGATGGCATCGCCGACGATAGCCACCGGCGGGCTTCCAGTCAGTCCATGCAGAACATAGGTGATGCCGCCTTTGCTGTGTCCCCGGGTGGATCGTGATTCCACCCGGATATTGTCAATCTGCCATTGCTCCCCCGGCTCAATGAGTTCGGCGTCCTCCACCGGTTCCATTCGGCTGGTGCGGACCGGGCAGTCATATTGTCTCCGGAGACTGTCAAGGCAGGCGATGTGGTCCGGGTGTGCGTGCGTGATGAAGACGGCCTCAAGGCAGTTGCCGGCCGACTCAATGGCCTTGATCAGTGCGGCCTCATCGGCACCGGTATCAAAGAGCATGAGCCGCCCCTGCCCGGTTTTGACCAGATAGCAGTTGACGATCATGGAATGCCATGAGCTGGAAACCATGGTGACGCCGGCAGGCAGTGCAGCGGCAGCCCCGGCACCCTGCGGCGACCGTGCCAGATTCACCAGAGCTTCCGGAGAAAGGTCCAGATGCAGTGCCAGTTGATGAAGTACCGAATCCCCGGGTGGATTGTCCTCATCCAGTGCTTGAGCGCCAGGCACATCGAGTGGCCGTCCGAGTCCGCGCGATGCCTTCATGACCACATCGAGCCAGTTATCTTCAAATTGTGGCGGGTTCATGATCCGATTGTGCCTGCACCGCCAATGATTTCAACTCCCTCTGAGAATGGATTTTGGATTATGGTGGCAAGGTGACCGAAATCGAGAAGCACCTCAAGGCCCGCATCCGGGAATATGGACCGATTCCATTCGATCAGTTCATGGAGGCGGCGCTCTATCATCCCGTCTGCGGGTATTACGAGAAAGCCGGTGATGACCCGGTCGGAAGAAGGGGGGATTTCATCACCAGTGTGTCGGTTGGGCGAACCTTCGGCCGGCTGCTGGCACTGCAGTTGATCGATTACCGCAAGTCCCTGCCTGATGGGGAAGGAGTCTCGATCATGGAGGCGGGGGCCCACAACGGCCAGCTCGCCCTGGATATTCTTGAAGCCCTCAGCGAACTCGGACATCTCGGGGATTTCAGCGAATATGTCATTATCGAACCGTCACCGAACAGACGCATCCGGCAATCCTCCACACTGTCCGAATTCAACACGGTGATCCGCTGGACTGAAGGCATCCACGATTTACCACAGAGCTCCCGTGCCATTTTCATCAGCAACGAGCTGTTTGATGCGATGCCTGTGAGGTGCCTTTACTGGGACAGCGCCGGACAGTGCTGGGGCGAATGGCTTGTCGGACTGGATTCGCGGGACGGGGATTTCCAGTGGGTCAGAGACAGCTCAGGCACACCGGCAGAGCAGATGCCTTCAGTCATCCGTGACAGGCTGGCTTTGGCTCCCGGTATCCGCGAGGTTATCCCTGACGGTTTCAGTATCGAAGTCTCCCCTGCTGCAGTTTCCTACATGGACCGGGTGGCGGGCAAACTCTGCGAAGGGTATATCGTGACCGTGGATTACGGCGCATTCGCCGACCACTGGCTCAAACCGCAACAGCTCAAGGGGTCACTTCGTGGATTCCATACTCATCGACGGGTTAACAACATACTGAGTCATCCGGGAGAAGTGGACATAACAGCGGATGTCTGTTTTGACGATCTGGTCCGTGTCGGTTCGTCGATCCATTGGCAGCAGGAATTTGCTGACACGCAGCAGCGGTATTTGACGGGAATCCTTCAGAGCCATGTCGGGTTCCTTGAGGAAAGTGGCGATTTCTGGACCGCGGCGGACAGGAGGCGATTCATGACGCTGGTGTCCTCCCAGTTTTTCGGTGAGCGCTTCAAGGTCCTGGTTCAACGCCGCGGGTCCTGAGTTCGGCCAGCACTTCATTGTAAGCGGCCCGGATTGGATCAAGGTTTTCGGAAATGAGTGCGTCCAGTCCGTCGTCCTTCAGTGATTTTTCCAGCCTTGTGCAAAGGTAGGAAAGCCTTGATGCTCCGAGGTTCCCCGAGGACCCCTTGAGCGTGTGAATATCCTTCAGAGCCTGCTGGGTGTCCTGAGTCTCCAGTGAGCCTTCTAGCGACTTGAGACGGAGTTCAGAATCCCGGACAAACAGACTGATCAGATGCTGAACCATCTCCCTGTCATCCTCGGCAACGCCACCGGATGGAACCAGATCGGATTCGAGCACTGACTTGGCCAGCACGCCGCTTTCGCGCGGCTGTGAGGCGGTGCCACGGTTTTCGGAGATGCTTCCGGCTCCGGAATGCCCCTCGATTGGTGCCCCTTCCGCCGCCCGGGGAAGCAGGTATTTCCGGAAGACGGCCTCGAGGCTTGGGAGTCTCACCGGTTTGGCGAGGTAATCCGTCATGCCTGCCGCGACGCATTTCTCCCGGTCCTCCTCCATGGTGTTGGCGGTCATGGCGATGATCGGTGTGGCGTGTGCCGTGCCCCGTTCCGCCTCGAGCCGTCGAATTTCACGCGTCGCGGTGTATCCGTCCATCTCCGGCATCTGGCAATCCATCAGGATGAGATCGAAGTCAGTCTGACGGCACTCCCTGACGGCGTCCCTGCCATTGATGGCAAAGGTGATGTTCCTGGCGTTGTATCGTTTGAGCTGCCTTCTGGCGAGGCCGGTATTGAAGGGGTTGTCCTCCACCACCATGATGTGAAATGGGGAGAGATCGATGGATGGCTGCGGGATGCGGCGGTCGGGCTGAGTCTGGTCCGCTCCCGACCCTGCGGCGGTCTCTATTGCAGCTTCGGGGAAGAGCATGGCCCGGAGGCGGCTCTCCTGAAGCGGCTTGTACAGCTTGCGGGTCTCCGGAGGCGTCCATTCGCTGACGACCAGTTCGGATTTTACCGGCGTTATGAGAATCACCCGCGAGGATTCCCAACCAGTCAGAAGTGCCTGAATCTGATCCATGGCCTCCCACTCCCCGGATCCAGGGGGCACTCCGAGAAAAAGATACGTATCGGGACTGAACTCCCCGGCCTGCGGAGTGCTTGGGCGCTCGAAGGGATGGACTTCAACGCCATTGGATTCCAGAAGCGTCTGCACTGCGCGGATCCACCGGGGGTTGGTTCCCCACAGCACCGCCTTGCTGATGGCCGGAGTTCCGAATGCCGCGGCCGGGGGCATTTCCCCGACGACGTCAAAGGTGATATCAACCCAGAAATGGGATCCTCTGCCCGGCTCGCTTTCCACTCCAACGGTCCCGCCCATCAGTTCAACAAGATTCTTGATGATGGCGAGACCGAGGCCGGTGCCTCCGTATTTTCTCGCCATGGACCCGTCAGCCTGAGTGAAGGCCTGAAAAAGCTGGGTCATGGCTTCCTTGTCAATCCCGATACCAGTGTCCTCCACACCGAGAATCATCTGGGCATAATTGCCATATCGTCTGGCCACCTTGAGACCGACCACGATATTCCCGTGATCGGTGAACTTGATGGCGTTGTTGATGAGATTGATCAGAATCTGACGGAGCCGCAGCGGATCGCCGTAGACCACCGCCGGAGCTTCGGGATCAATTTCCAGGATGAGTTCCAGTCCCTTGGAATGGCTCCTTTCTCCGAAGATCTCCGCTGTCTCCCCTATGAGGTCCCTAATATTGGTGGGAATCTCCTCCACGCGGAGTTTGCCGGCCTCCATCTTGGAGAAATCGAGGATGTCATTGACCATGGAGTGCAGGGTATCCGCGCTCTGGCTGATGGTCTGGACAAGTTCCTTCTGTTCGGCATTGAGCACCGAGTCCTTGAGGAGGTCGCAGTTTCCCACAATCGCATTCATCGGGGTTCGGATTTCATGGGAGACATTGGCGAGGAACTCCGATTTGACACGTGCCAGTTCGAGGGCGGCATCCCGTGCGCGCTGCAGTTCGTATTCGGCATCCTTGAGCGGTGTGACGTCTCTTGCTAGTCCGACGATTCCGGTTATCCGCCCATGGGAGGAGTAAATTGGAAATTTGGTTACCAGAACCCATGACTTGTTCCCTTCGCTGTCCGCCGACTCCTCCAGTTTATTGGCCAGCGGCCTTCCCGTCCGGATAATGTTGTCCTCCTCCTGCATCAGCTCCTGGGCGAGTTCAAACGGAAGAAACTCATAATCCGTCCTGCCGAGAATCTGGTCCTGGGAGGTGAGACCGTAGTGGGTGAGGAGTGCACGACTGGCCTTGAGATAACGGCAGCCGGTGTCCTTGAAGAAGATGCGGTCCGGACTGCTGTCGAGAAGCGCCTGGTGGAGATGGCGCTCAAACTGCAGCGTCTCCTCCATTCGCTTTTTCTCAGTGACGTCCCAGAAGATCCCCTGAATTCCAATCACATTGCCCTGGGCATCATGGAGCGGGTTTTTGACAACCTGAACGAACTTCCGCTCACCCGAGGAGTCGCGGTATTCCTCAATTGCTTCGAATGGTGTGAGAGTCTCGAGGATGTGACGGTCGTCCATCTGGTATTTGCGGGCGAGGTCCTCCGGGAAAAAATCGAAGTCGGTTTTACCGAGGATGCGGTTGATGGGCAGGCCTATGGCACGGGCAAAATTCTCATTGGCGAAAGTGAACTCCCCGATGCGGTTTTTCCTGAAGATATTCTGGGGAAGCGATTCGACGAGGGAATGGTAGAGTGCTTCGGAGTTTTCAAGTGCCTCCCGGGCTTCGCGTTCGGCAGTGATGTCCTGGACTGTTCCCTCGTAGTAGAGGAGATTGCCATCGAGGTCGAGCACCTTGCGGGCACTTTCAGTAATCCAGATCTTTGACATGTCCTTGCGGAAGATCTGCGATTCGAATCCGGTGATGGTTTCATTGGCGGCCATGAGTTCGACGAACTCATCGCGTCTCCCGGGGTCAACATAAAGCTGCTGTTTGATGTTGTTGATGGCACTGATGAGGTCTTCCGAGGAATCGTATCCGTAGATTTCAACCAGTGTCCGGTTGACGGCCAGGTAGTGCCCGTCGGGGGTGGTCTGGTAAATTCCTTCGACCACGTTGTCAAAAATGTTGTGGTACTTGGCCTCGGTTTCGCGGAGCACGACTTCGGTATGCTTCTGCTGTGCGAACTGGTAGTGCAGATGAATCAGGTCGGCCAGCTGATTGAGGAAAGCATTGAGAAGCCGGCCGGTCTGTCCGGCAGCTTCCGCCCCGTTTCCATGGACGGCACCGGCTGCGCAGATAAGCACCTCAAGGTCCTCCAGATGAACCAGCCGGCCTCCGGCCTGCCAGTGTGGCGGCACCGCGTCATTGTCCCAGGCCGGGCTGCTGCATATTGAGTCCTGAAGCCGATCAGCCAGGAGGTGTGTCCCCTGCCCCACCTCGCGCCATGAGGCATCCCGTCCCCAGTCCAGCTGGGAAATCAGATGGTCCGTTTCAGGATGGCCCTCCGGGAGGACGATGAATTTCTGCCCGCCATTCCATTCGAGGCACATGACGGCCTGAAAGAAATCCAGACCGGACTGGGTCAGTTCCACGGCATGGCGAAACGGCCTGGCGGAGATGTCATCAAAGAGGTTCTGTGCGGTAGAGTTCATAGTGCTGGGAGGAATAAATGCCTCGTCATCCGACTCATGCCCGGCTCCGGGTCATGCGGATCCACTTTTCCCTGCATGATATATGGTATCAGACAGGGTCAGGGCCGATAAAATGATTTCAGCAGCAGGGACCATCAGGCCAGCGATAGAATGCCAGGCCATTGTTTTGCCTTTCCGACCCTGTGGACGGGGTCTAGGATGAGTTATCCTCGCAATTATGGTAAGAAAAGGAACAACTGTAACCGCCTGGCTGTTATTGACATCCCTGTTGTTCGCGACGGCTTCCGGCTTTGCGAAGCAGGCTGATGCACCGAATATCATCATCATGATCGCCGATGATCTTGGAGACGGCGACCTCGGATGCTACGGGCATCCGACCATCCGGACGCCACGCATCGATGCGCTGGCAAGGGATGGGCTCACTTTCGGGAACGCCTTTCTCACCACCAGCTCGTGCAGTCCGAGCCGCTGCAGCATCCTCACAGGGCTCTATCCCCACAATACCGGGGCCGGCGAGCTGCACCTTCCACTCCCCGATGACCGCACCACCGTCGCAAAGTTACTTAAATCGTCCGGCTACCACACGGCGGCCGCCGGCAAATGGCATCTCGGCCCGGCTCCACGGGATGACTTCGACAAAATCTACCAGCGCGGCGGCCCCAGCGGCTGTGAGGAATGGGTGAAAGCAGTCCGTGATACTCCGGGTGACAGGCCGTTTTTTCTCTGGCTGGCCGCCTCCGATCCGCACCGGGGGTATGCGGAGGGAGCTCTGGAGCCGCCGCACAGCGCGTCAGAGGTGGTCCTTCCGCCCTACATGCCCGATACCGGCGAAATCCGCCGCGACATGGCCCTCTACTACGACGAGGTCGGACGCTTTGACCGGTTCGTCGGCGAGGTTGTCGACGAACTCACCAAAACCAGCACGCTGAAGCAGACAGTCATTTTTATCCTCTCGGACAATGGCAGACCTTTCCCGCGCTGCAAAACCACGCTGTATGACAGCGGCATCAAAACTCCACTCGTCGTCCACCATCCCGGATCCGTGCCGCCCGGAGTGAGGACACAGGCTTTGGTGAGCGCCGTGGATATTGCCCCGACCGTAATGGAGCTTGCGGGAATTCCCGTTCCCGGGGATATGCAGGGAGTGTCCTTCGTCCCTGTTCTCAGGGATGCTGATGCGTCTGTCAGGGACGCGGCTTTCGCCGAACACAACTGGCACGACTTCAGAGCGCGCGAACGCAGTGCCAGAACAAGTCGCTTTCTTTACATCCGCAATGACCTGCCTGAACTGCCGCTGACACCGCCAGCCGATGCACTCAATTCACCCACATGGGCTTCCATGCGCCGGCTTCTACACGCCGGAAATCTGAACAGCCATCAGACCGGGTGTTTCCTGACACCGAGACCGGCTGAGGAACTGTATGATGTGCAGATGGATCCACACCAGCTGCAGAACCTTGCCGGCCTCGAGGCTTACCGCAAACCGCTGCAGCAGATGCGTGGCCTTCTCAAAACATGGGTGGAAAAAACCGGGGATTCCATGCCGGATCGCGATGCCATAACTCCCGATGGCTTTGACCGGGTCAGTGGGAAAAAACTGATCCAGGGCGCACATCCATCCTTCTGACAGACAGCAGCACCTGAAGTTCCATTATGAAAAACCACCTTATCCTGCTCATCCCCATCGTTTTCATATCCACGGCATGGCCGGGTGAAGGCATTGAAAGGGCCACTCCGACATCGCCAAATATTCTGCTCATAATGGTGGATGATATGGGCTACGGTGACCCCGGATGCTACAACCCGGCATCGCGCATCCCGACACCGTCTATCGACTCGCTGGCAGCCGCCGGCATGCGGTTCACAGACGCACATGCGGCCGGGGCCCTTTGTCATCCCTCCCGCTACGGGCTGCTGACCGGACAATACCCTTTCCGTGCGGATCCAGGGGCATGGCCCCGGAAAGCCACCATTGCCCCCGACCGCACGACCATTGCGTCCCTTCTGCGTTCAGGCGGATACAGGACTGCCATGGTGGGAAAATGGCATCTGGGATTTGATGAGAAAAGCTACACGGAACCATTGCCCGGCGGCCCGGTCGATCGGGGATTCGAATCCTTTTTCGGGATACGGGCATCCACGGACATTCCGCCATACTTTTACATTCGGGACAATCGGGCGATTGAGCCGCCGACAGCGCACATTGAAGCCAGCCAGTCGGCCGGGTGGTCTCCGATTCAGGGTGCTTTCTGGAGAGCAGGAGGCATTGCCCCCGGGCTTGATCTGGCGGATGTGCTGCCCCGGTTCACCGATGAAGCCATCGCTGTCATTGACCGCCACGCTTCATCGGCAAAAAGTGAATCCCCGCTGTTTCTGTACCTTGCCTATCCGGCACCGCACACACCATGGCTGCCATCGCATGAATTCCGGGGAAAGAGCGGGGCCGGCATGTACGGCGACTTCATGGTGATGGTGGATGCCATGATTGGCCGTGTGCTGCACGCCCTCGAGGACCAGGGATTGTCCGACAATACCATAATCCTGTTCACCTCTGACAACGGCCCGGTCTGGTATGATGAGGATGTTGAAAGACTGGGGCATGATTCCAGTGGCGGACTGCGGGGTATGAAATCGGATGCATGGGAAGCCGGCCATCGCATGCCCTTCATAGTCAGGTGGCCCGGGGTTGTCGAGCCCGGCAGTGTGTGTGACCACACCATCGGGTTTGTCGATGTCATGGCCACACTGGCCGACATAACCGGCATCGAGTTGTCGGCAGATGCCGGCCCCGACAGCGTCAGCTTTCTTCCACTTCTGAAAGGCGCATACCGGGATTCCGCTCCTTTCCGATCCCCCCTGCTGGTTCAATCGGGAGGCGGGTTCATGACCATCCGCAAGGGACCGTGGAAACTCATCCGGGGACTGGGATCCGGCGGATTCTCAAGGCCCCGGAAAATCGAGCCGGAACCCGGTGAACCGGCATCCCAGCTCTACAGACTTGATGCAGACCCTTCCGAATCCACGAACCTCGCCGCCCGGCATCCGGAGATCGTCGAAGAGCTGGGCACCGACATCAATCGGATCCTCAGCGCATCCCGATCAAGGGCACAGTAAATCCTCAACGCCCTTTTTGAAGGCATCAGGGGTGGACGCGGCGGCAAAAGTCCTGTTCATTCATAAGAATGAAGGGCGATGCCAGTGAATGACTCCGCGCCAATGCGGGGACTGTCGCCCGCTTACCTGATTATTGCATGAGCTCGTCCGTTTCCAATGCTGCGGCCACCTTCCTCGAGTGGATCTTCAGGATCATCCTGATCTGTGTTGCCTTCTGGCTCATATCGATGGGGCTGACAAAGTTTGATCAGGCGACATTCAGCAAGACCTTTGTCGGGTTCACCGACCAGATCAAGGACCGTCTGCCTCACCGACTCACCAACAGTCGCGCCCGCCTCGACAGCACCTTCTACACCAACAGGGTTTTTTTCATCGACATGACCCTCGGCAACGACATCCGCAACAACCCGCCAGTCGAAGACATCCACAAGGAGACCCGTGATTTCCTCGAATCGACGGTCAGCGGGCCGGACAAGTTCGGTGAAACAGTCCGCCGCTACCAGGTCAGCCTGACCTACCGCTTCATCGACGCCACAGGCAGCCCGCTGTCCGATCACACCATCCCGCCTGCAGGTTACTAAGTTTATCCAACCATGCACCGGCTCATCGATGACCGCAGAAATGGTCTCTTGATTTTGACGTGGATCCGTCCATGATGGATCTTTCAATTGGTATGAAAACAGATCGCAGAGGATTTTTCAGGGTTGTGTTCTTTCTGGTGGTGGCCATTGGCAGTCTTTCATCGGCCCGTGCCCAGATCGAAGTCGAGCTTTCCATGACCGGAGACCAGTTCGTGATCGGCGAACCGGTATTTGCCATGGTCGAAGTCACCAACAACGCAGGTAAACCGGTCACCATAGGCAACTTCCCGGGATGGATGGATGTGACTGTGGAAAGCAAGGGTGGCGGCGTCACTCCCCGCCTGGGCAGTCTTTCAGCCACTGACGGAGTCGAGATCCAGTCCGGCCGGTCATTCAAAATTCCCTTCGAGGTGACTGATCTATACGTCCTTAACAAACGTGCACGCTACGAGATAAAGACCAGCCTGCGGATAGTCGGTTGGGAATCCGCCTTTTCCAGCAATGAAATCCACTTTGATCTAGTCGAGGGCAAACTGCTGTGGTCGATGGACTATTCCTCGCCGATGCTTGTGGACGAGAATGGATCTCAGGAAGTGCACAGCTACAGTCTGATCTCCTGCGCCGGCAAGGACGGCCGGCGGCTGGTGGTCCAGATCAAGGACACCGACTACGGCAAGGTAGTGCGCTCGGTGCCGGTGTGCCGGATGGTTTCATTTTCAAAGCCCGAGGCCCGTATCGACCAGCGCAGCAACCTCCACCTGTTGTGCCAGTATGGCCGCTCCTACTTCACCTATAACGTCTACAATCCCAAAGGGGACCTGATGGTCCGCCTCACCTACCAGGCCGCTCCGGCAAGGCCGAGTCTCGGGACAAATGAGGAGGGGCTGATCATTGTCGAAGGCGGTTTCAGAGTCCCCATGGATACCGACTACCTGCCCGAGCCGGACACGGCTTCCGCAGATCCACGGCGCTGACCAGAGCGGACTGAATATTCATGTTTATAAAATGCCTTTAGTTGAGATTCTCCAGTCAACCATGAGCAGCCCGCTACTCGGCCATACCGATGGCAGCCACATCCATACAGTGACCCAGTCGGGGATAGGCCTCGGCTCAGCCATTGCGGTTGTGTGCTCATGGGAAAGGAATAAATCCATCCTATGGGCTATCATAGCCGGGCTCCTCTCCTGGTTTTATGTCATCTATTTTGCACTGAGCCGCCGCCCGGGAGAAACGCGGAGCTGAAAACCTGCGAAATGTATTTCAAAGTGAAAAAGGCCGCGGTGTAAGCCGGGGCCTTTTTCGTTCAGTTGATAAATCGTATGCTCTCCCGGGACTGTGGAGGTTAGATGCTACCAGCCGGCTCAACCATGGACTCTTTGTACCAGTCGAATGTGCGACGCAGTCCCTCGCGCCATGGGATATGGGTTTTGAGATCAAAGGCCTGAATGGCTTTGGAGATGTCGGCGGACGATTTCCTGATATCGCCGGCACGGGGAGGCATGAACTCGGGCTCAATTGTGCGTCCGGTAATATTTCCCAGTTCTTCGAGAAGATCCAGCAGCGAAATGCTGCTGCCGGTAGCCACATTGAAGTACTGTCCGGCGACTTGATCGGCAGGAGCCTCGGCTGCCGCGATATTGGCGGCAACCACGTTCTCAATGTAGGTGAAATCGCGGGTCTGCATGCCATCGCCGAAAACCCTTGGCGTGCCGCCTTCCAGAACCACCGTGCAGAACTTGGCGATTACTCCGGAATAAGGTGAATCAAAGGCCTGCCTCGGGCCGAAAACATTGAAATATCGAAGTCCGACAGTAGGGAGATTGTGGAACTCGTAAAACATCTGGCCATACTTTTCAGAAGCATATTTCTGAAGTCCGTATGGAGTGATGGGCATTGGCGGCAGATCCTCGGATTTCGGCTCCTGCGGCTGGTCGCCATAGATCGCCGAGGAGGAGGCGAAGAGGAAACGCCGGACACCGGCCCGTGCTGAGAGATCCAGAAGACGGACTGTGCCGGTAAGATTGTCGTCGTTGGAAGTTACGGGCTCGTTGATGGAACGGGGCACCGAGGGCATGGCTGCTTCATGGAAGACCCAGTCGGCACCTTCAATGAGCTTTTCCATGAGCTGAGAGTCATTGATGTCCCCGCGGTGGAATTCCAGTGCATGATCCGGCTGTTTCCAATCAAGATTTGATTCCTTCCCGGAACTCAGATTGTCCACGACTGCAACATGGAATCCACGCTGACAGCATGCCTCCGCTATATGAGAACCAATAAACCCGGCCCCTCCTGTAACTACAACTTTCATTTTTTTCCTGCGAAGTCTGACTCGGTTTTCGTATGACAGTTCCTGGTGCACCACAGGGACAAAGCGCTGCGGGCGACATGCTTCCAGTGGATCAAGGCCTCCTGCCACGCTGGAGGATCCGGATTTTCACCTGGCATCACACTTCACACTTTCAGCTATTCGGCACTGGTTCAACAAATCTTAAATTGTCAAGGACAGGGGATTGACCTGCCGGCCGGTTATTCCTTCATGAGAAATGCTGCCAGGTCAGCCAGGTTGCGGTCGGAAAGCACTGAGCCAAATGAAGATGGCATGGGAGAGAGGTTGAGCTCTCTGTCCTCCACGATCGATGATTCCGGAAGTGAGAATTTTTCACCTGTGGCATCCACATAATTGCGGGTCGATCCGTCCTTTCCAACAAACAGTCCCGAGTAAATCGAACCGTCCACAGTTTCAATCTGCCGGATTCTGAAGGCCTGATCGAGGTTGCTGTTCGGATCCAGGATGTCCTCCATCAATCGGGTGAAACCGCGACTGCCGATCCCGTCCAGCTGCGGCCCGACGAGGTTCCCCTCCCCGTCTTTCTGATGGCAGACGGCGCAATGGGACTGGAAGATTGTGTTTCCGGCCGCTGAATCGGGCGGAATGCTGCGGATTGAGACCAGTCGCTGATCGATGGAAGGCCCCGGCGGGTCCAACACACCGATTTTCTTCACCAGTTCACCGAGTCGCGATTTGAGATCGCCGTCGGAAGCTTCGAGGACCTTTTCAGCGATGGCCTTGTCGGCGAGAAGTCGGCGGGATGCACGGCCGGAATCAATCAGACCGGCAAGCAGTTTCGCCCCATCCGAATGAGAGCCCAGGGCCTTTGCCCACTGCACCTGCCAGTCCAGCGACGCCGAGGGAAAAGTTTCACTCACCATACGGAGTCCATCCGCATGCGATCTGCCGGCTATCCAACCGATCATGGCCCGGTAAAACCACGGATCCTCTGACTTGAACCGATCCATCAAACCAGGAAGTTCGGAGAGAAATTCATCACTCCTGAGGCGGACCAGTGCCGAAGCGATATCCAGCCGCGACGGGACGGGTATATCCCGGCGGAGGACCAGCTGATTCAGAAGCCGGAAAATCTCCCCGCTCTGGAGCCCATCCACGCCCTGTAGAATATCGCGGACACGCTCGGCCATCTGACGCGGCCCGGGCGCGGTGATCCTGACCACAGGCGGGGAAAAACGACCGGCAGCCAGCCACGCATATGCATCCCCCGTATCCCCGTCGTGGACCTCAATGCGGCCACGGCGCCCGGCATGCTCTTCAAGCGCCCATGTGTAGGGTTGGGCAGTATCATGGCGTGGAGGCCATGATCTTTTGAGAACCTGCCCCGTCGAGGCGTCCACCAGCTGAATATAATTCAGCAAATGAGCATCGCGATCAGGATACCCGCGGTGCCCAGCCATGAAAAACGACAGCTTGCCGGGGATCTCAAATTCTCGGGAGATAATTGTACCCGTCCATGATTCACCACCCGGCGGCAGCGAGCACAAAAAGAGTGATGCACTGTCGCCGTCAGCGGAATCACGCTGCTGGGAAATCCACGGAATGTCCCGTCGGGCATTTCCGTAATCCGGAACAAATGCAAAATCCATTACCGGGAGGGATGTCAAATTCGTCAGGCTGATTCGGGACACTGAGTCCATCCACTGGCGAAGCGGCGTCTGCCCGGCTGGAACGGACAGCCCGCGGGCTTGAAGTCCCTGCCTTATCACGCCGAGCTGATTGAGACAGGTGGTCGTGGATTGCCTGGATGGCTCTGCGAGAAAGGGAACCAGGGCATCAAGGCGGTTGTCGGGCAGATAGCGGGAAAGGAACTCCAGCTCCTCATGGGATGCCTGATTCCCTGACGGGCGGGATGCCAGAAACAAGGCAGCCGCCGGAGTCCTGACCGCCAGCAGAATACTGTCGACCATCGCCCTGCTGGAGGGGAATTCCCGGAGTTCATCCAGCGGGGAAAGGTCCTCCATGGCGGTAAAAGTATCACGAAGAGCCATGCGGATCCGGTGATGCAGATGATCATCGGAGGCCGGGGTCTCCTCAGCCATGGCGAGAAGTCTGGAAATCCACCGGGGATCCGGATGCCGGGACAGCACGCGCACAGCCAGGCGCTGGACCCTTGCGGAGCGGTCATTCAATCCATGGGAAATGCAGGGTTTCAAAATACCGGAGAGTTCCGGGCGCCCGGCCATGATGGCAAATGCCTGCACTCTCATATTCTCTTCCGGGTCGAATGCCGCCTCAACCAGCCTGGCGTCCGAGAGCTGATCCAGTCTTTCGAGTCCCCAGAGAGCCATCACCCTGGAATGCGGATTGGCAGCCGGCCGGGAGAGGATTTGAGCGAAAGCCTCTGTTGCTGCCGCAGGAGACCGGTCGGTCAGAAAATCAAGGGCCAGTCCGCGGCGGGTGCGGTTTGGACTCCCGAGTTCGCGGATGACAGCTGGCAGGTCATCCATGCTCAGGTCGATTTCCGGATAGTTCCAACGCTGCTGTCCATCCGGGCCATGGTAGGTGACACGCCAGATGCGCCCCCGGTTCCGATCTCTCTCGGGATGGGTCAGCGGCACCTCGTAGTGACCAATGATGCGGTTGTAGAAATCCGCGATATAAAGGGCTCCGTCCGGTCCCCACTGCAGGTCGACGGGCCTGAACCACGGATCTGTCGTGCTCAGCAGATCATCCACTTCCTCCGCCTTGACCGATGATCCGTTGAACTGCATGCGGTCGCGGTTGACGCGGCTGGTCATGACATTCCCCACGAGAAGATTGTCGCGATACGCCTCGGGCCAGATGGGATCGTCCATTATCACGAGGCCGGAAATGGCGGTCGACCCGTGGCTGTGCTGCATGACCTTCGGAGCAAAGCCGAGACCATCATGCGGCTTCCCGAAACTGGGGTAATACGCTCCCGGTATCAGCTGGTATATCGGCTGGCTGTGACAGTCCGCCGTGTAAAGAAATCCGAACCGGTCGAAGGACGACCCGAACGGATTGACCTGCCCCCAGGTATATTGCTCGACGCGTGAACCATCCAGACGGATGCGATAAGTATTGCCGGAATTCAGATGAATTTCCGACCCGTCGCTTCCGCGAAGAACCGAGTCATTGTTGAAACCGTGATTTACATAAAGCCACCCGTCATAGCCCCGGCGGAAAGCGTTCTGCATGCCATGTGTATCGCGGGGCCTGCCGAGCGGGCCGTAGAGCACATCCCGGCGGTCGGCAACTCCGTCCCCGTCAGTATCCACGAGATGGAGAATATTCTGGATACTCCAGACAATGGCCCCGTCACGGTAGGGATAGACGCCGATGGGGATATTGAGATTATCCGCAAAGGTGGTGATGCGATCCGCGCTTCCGTCTCCGTTTTCGTCTTCGAGGATGACCACCGAATCCATGAACCGATGGTGCTGGCCCGGCTCAATTTCCCACGGGTATGCATCGGAAGTCGTGACCCACAGCCGCCCGCGATGGTCAAAGGCCATGTTCATCGGCTTGGCAATATGAGGCTCTGACACCACCAGGCTGATCTCAAAACCGTCGGGCAGGACAAAAGTCCCCCTCTGAGCTGCGGGTGTCAGTGGATCAGTGGGGCGCACGTGAGCCTGAAAAGGATTATCCTGTGCACTGGTCCCAACCGCCATGGACAGTGCGACAGCCATGATCATGCATTTCATCAAAAACCGCGTCATCATTGCAAATTTCCGGATAGCCCTAAGGTTAAGCGCTGTGTTGGAATTGCCAAGAATGAAACAATCACCCGGATACCGATTCAATGAGCCGTCGATACCGATTTGATCTCTCCAGCGACGACCCGCAGCGGGTGCTGCCCGACAAGATCATGGTCGGCATGAAACCCTCGGAAACGGAAAACCACATCCTCCTCAAGGCCTTCGGGTTCGTCCTTTTTTACCGCGACAGGATGGAAATCGAACAGAGAGTCCATCGCGATGACATCCTTTATGTGCCCGACCTGGTGCAGTTCAACTTCATGCTCGACGTTGCCTTCTGGGGGGAGTGCGGCGACTGCGCGGTGGACAAACTCGACCGGCTCGCCGTCAAGGTCCCCTCCGCGGAAATCTGGATCATAAAAAAATCATGGCTCGAGGCAGAAGAACTGCTCAGGGCCATGAAAAAGGCAGGACTGAGAAAAAACCGCTACCACATCACAGCTTTTCGCGGAGAGGACTTCGAGGAACTCAAATCCCTCCTGCAGATGAAAAATTCCATCTACCTGTGTTCCGTCGACTGGGATATGAAAACTGTCCAGATGGACTTCAATGGTCTGTGGTTCGATCTGCCCGTCCTGCATGAGACCTTCTGATCCTGATCATGATCCTGATTATGAATAATCCGGAAAACTCCTCTGCGCACTGCGCCGTGCAAAAATCATCAAACCGACAAAAGGGAAGGATCCATCGGCAGAAGACAGGGACAGGTACAAGCCTGCACCGGCTGACGTGAGACACTGGCAGCAGTCACCCTCAGGCTCATAATCGGGGCAGGCCAGTTTCAGCCACTTCAGCGGCAATTCCTTTCAAGTGCCACTTTGATATTCACTGGCGGATAAAATAGTGACGGGTGGCACTCAGGTATTCATGGAGGATTTTCTGGATGAATCCGGATTGAGGCAAATGCTGGCAATCGACAGGCCATGAGGTTATCATTTCCCTACCCGCATACGTGAGATGAGGTGGAGAATCAAAGTCCGAATACCATAGTCCAGAGACGCCCATTATGAATAACAGGCTGGCCCTTACTTCCGAACAGCTGGAGTCACTTTTCCCATTTCATATCGTTTTTGACCGGGAACTCGGTGTGGTTCAGTTTGGCATCAGCCTTTCGAAGATCATTCCGGATATCAGAGAGGGTGCCAGACTGGGGGACCTGCTGGAGATGGAGCGCCCGGGCACTGAAATGTCTCTGGAAGTCTTCGAAAGGAGTCGGAACACCCTGTTTTTGTTTTTCAACCGCGCGAATGAGTGCCGGTTGCGGGGTGAAGTCATTCTGATGGAGAATGGTCATTTTCTCTGGATTGGTTCGCCGTGGCTGACCTCCTCACAGCAGATGAGGTCATTTGGTCTGAGCATCAGGGATTTTGCAACCTACGATCCGGTGGTGGACATGCTGCAGCTGCTCCAGAACCAGAAAATTGCCCTCAATGACCTGACAAGACTGGCCTCGGAACTCAAAAAACAACGACTGGAGCTGAGACAGAAAGAACAGGAAGCACGGAAACTGGCCCTCGTCGCCAGCCGCACAAAAAATGCGGTCATCATCACCGACAGAAACGGGCAGATCGAATGGGTCAACGAGGGATTTTCGAGGATGACCGGCTATCAGTTGGAGGAAGTGGCAGGCCGGAAACCGGGATCCTTCCTTCAGGGACCGCTTACCCGGAAGGATGTGGTGGCACGAATCCGACGATACCTCGATGCCGGTGAGGGCTTCAGGGAAGAACTGATCAACTACAGCAAGTCCGGCAGCCCGTACTGGGTTCAGATCGAAGTCCAGCCCATCCACGATGAAAAGGGCTTTGTGACTCAATATATGGCGATTGAAGCGGATATCACACATGAAAAGGAATCCGCGGAGAGAATCCAGAGGGAAAAGGACCTCCTTGAACTGACTCTGGCGTCCATTTCAGAGGCCGTCCTGACCACCTCCGGTGACGGAACCATTGAGCTGATGAATGAGGCGGCCGCGAGCCTTTTCGGATTGTCCCCTCGGGTCGCGGTAGGCCGCCCCGTGCAGGACTTCATTCGTCTCACCGAACTGAACGGAAAGGCGGTTGATCTGGATTTTTCCGGCAGTCAGCACCCCGATGGGGACCTCGTCACCGGAGATGTGTTCGATCTGCAGGCTGCCCTCATCCTGACCAATTACCGCGGGCGTGACCGGCGTGTCACCTGGCAGTTCAAACGCATGGAGCCAGGATTCGGCACCGATTCGAGAATTCTGATTGTCTTCAGAGATGTCGAGGAGGAGTTTGAAGTGCAGAGAATGAAGACCGACTTCGTCTCCTCCGTCTCACACGAGCTGCGGACACCGCTCACCTCGATCAAGGGATTCATTGCCACAATTCTCAAGGATCCGGAGATGCCGGAGGAGACAAGAAACCACTTCCTCCGGATTATCAATGATCAGTCCAACCGCCTTCAGGATCTGGTCGATGACCTCCTCGAAATCTCGCGGCTGGAATCAGGAAGAATTCCCTTCGACTGTGAGGAAATGGATCCTCTTGAAGTCCTTATCAAGGCTGCTTCGGATCATGAGATGGCAGCCCGCAGGGCGGAGATTCAGTTCGTCACTGATCTGCCG
>JAUIAG010000405.1 GCA_030425355.1 Verrucomicrobiia bacterium | reverse complement strand
CGATCAGGGTTTCCAGCACGATGCTGTCCCCGATATATCCACCCTCCAGCAGACACTTCGGGGCCGGATGCTGAACAGGCGCGGCATTGCGGTCGGCACAAAGCCTGTACTTTGGACGCACGGTTCTGATGATCCGCATTTCGGCCTTCTTGTACTCAAGCTTGTCGGAGACAGTCTCATCATATTTCTCATAATCCTCAGGATTCTGCTTCACGACATCAGGGATCAGTAAATTGACGATGACCGGCAGTTCTCTGGTTTTTCTGATTCCTCTTGAATACCGCCCCTTTTTATTATTATTCCCCGGTTTTTCTTCTTCCTCTTCTTCGGCCGTTTCTTCTGCCGGTTTGATTTCTTCAGGCTGTTCCTCGCCCCAGAGCCAAAGCTGGTTGGGGTCATTGAGCTTCTCGCTGCGGCGGCCGAAATAGGCCTGCCTCAATTGACGGAACTGCTCAGCCAGTTGTTTGTATTTCTCCTCAACATTCTTCGAATGTTCTCTTTCTATTTCAAGAGCCTCCTCAACCAGCTTGAGCTGACGGGTCAACAGTTCCACTGTCCGGCGGAGATCTTCTACCTGTTCTGTTGTTCCGTCGCTCACTGAAAATAAATATAAATAAATACATAAAATGTGCCAGGAAAATTTTGTATTAAATAGAAAAAATCACGCCTCTGGCAGTGGATGCTCGTACCACCCGCGTTTTCTGGTATCTTTGAAATCGACACCGCCCATCAACATATGAAAATGCTGATGAGACAGTTCAATCCGGGGCGGATCATCGCTTATACATTCCGGCCACCTGAAGGTACCCTTCTCGAGCCTTCTTGCCAGAACCCACAAACCCTGTCCGTCAAAATATAAAATTTTGAGCCGGTTTCTTCTTTTGTTGGTGAAAAGGAACAGGGCGCCGGAATATGGGTCGGCATTGAGGAGGTTGGAAGCCAGAGTCACCAGACCATTGAAGCCCAGACGCATGTCACAGGGCTGGGCACACACAAAAATGCGGGTGCCCCGCATCGGGCTCAGCATCCTGAGGCCTCCAGTTTGCGGAGCAAAAGCACCAGTGTATCGATATCCGAAGAGGGACCAGCCATTATGGAAGCACCGCCGGGCAACTGAATTTTTAGAGACTGAGGAGCGGTGGGGGAACTCACCAGTTCGGCCGGGATAAAAACCGGAGATTGCCGGGAAGGCTTTGTCCCGAACTTTCGGACCCAGGTACAGAAGGTGGCCACATGCACCCCAGCCTTCCGCGCGTGGACGAGTTTAGTCTCAGCGGATTGTTCCCAGTCCCGGACGAGCTGGATTTTCTGGGCATCGGAAAACCTTCTGCGTCTGACGGCGGACTGGCGGGTATCAGTGTGTGAATCGAACATGCCGGAGATTTTAGCCGGCTAGTCCCGTCAGAGAAGAGGGCCACTGATTAGACGCTTACGCTCGGGTTCACCGCCTTGTTCGCCATTGTCAAGTTATTGGCTGCGTCGCGATACGACAGTCCTAATTAATTTCAGGAGGGACTGGTCACCCTGAGCATCCTGTCCGAGTTCCCAAACCATAAGTCCGCCAAGCTGAGCGTCAATCGCCAATTCGACTTTACGCCGGATCGTCTCCGGCCCGTTGTAGTAGACCTGCCCGACCCGATCGATCGTCGGTTCGGGGCGAAACTTGGCGACAATCTCACGGTATGTTGTCGCATTCCGACTTTGAACATCACGACCGTAAAATGGCAATCCAAGGACGAGTTTTGCTGCCGGGAATTTTGCGTCGATGAGCGTCTGCATGTCACGCCTGGCACCCTCGAATGTCGAGTGCTCCTTGTCGTGGTCGTAGGCCATTACTTGGATGTAATCGACGGAATCTACCGCCGAGACAGGAAGGTGTTGCCAAGCGGCAATGGTCACGGTGAGCATCAACCCATGGGGTTCAAATGCCGAACGAAGGCTGGCAAGAAGCTCACCATATGCCGACTGCTCTGCGGCGTCCTTCGGATGCTCCCAATCAATATCGATCCCATCCAACCGCTGTTGCAGCGCCACACGAACGACCGCGTCTGCAAATGCCTTTCGTCGCTGCGCGTCCGCTGCCACGTGTGCAAAATGAGTCGATCGCTCCCAGCCTCCGATGGTCAGAATCAAACGGACGCGATGCCTTGTTTTGAACGCAAGCAGTTCTTGCCACGGACAGTCCTGCAATCGCTCAAGGTTAAGTCCACCGTCTGCTGTTGGTTCTGCGGAAAAGAGGATCAAATCAGTCACGCCCTGTGCTGACTTGATGTCAAACTCAGCGAACCGATAATCCGGCAAGTACCCGGCGACGCGAAAATCGCTGAAACCTGCGACATCATCAGCGAGCACCGGAGACATACTGCCGAGAGCGATGATGAGCAGAAGCGAGCCGATCGACTTTGAGCGTCTCATCGAAGGATTTCTTTCTGGCGATTAAGGTAGGGACGCCGGTTGCCCGGCCCCCCCCTCGCAGATCCCGGCGTGCGGAATTACCGCACCGGGCTCCCCGGTGGACGCGCAGCCAGTGCCTCGCTGGAATTGGGGGTGGTTCATGGGTTTCATTGTGCAGATTTGCCGGTCATTTGCAATCAGCTGTTCAGTGGCTTTTCCACGATTCGGGGTGGCGGCAGTCGCCAGCCGGGCAGCCGGCGTCCAAACTGCTCCCAGGTCATTGACCGTCGCTGACTGCGGCGATTCAACCATTTGAACAGCAGCAGGTTCACTTCACGCTGGTATTTCCCCAGCATGGCCGAGTTGCCTATCACTCCGTAGTAGTTCCAGTACCCCTGCAGTTTCCGCCGCAGGGTTTCCAGCAGCTCGCTCAGCTTTCCGCAGCGTTTCCTCCTCAGCCACTGCTTCATCGCCAGCAGACTTGATCGGAATTTCTTCCTGTTTGTCCGGCGCTTGATGTAAGTCCGACTCTTGTCCTGCCGCGATCTCCCCCAGTAGAAATCAAAGCCCAGGAAGGTGAACTTCCCGCTCTGATCCGCCTGACTGCGGTCAAATCGCACCAATGAACTTTTCTCATCGGCCAGACTCAGTCCGAACTTTTCAAGTCGTCCCGACAGGCTCTCAAGATAGGCGCGGGCATCCTCCTCCCATTGGAAACAGACGACGCTGTCGTCGGCATACCTTCGGAAGAGCACCCGGCCCCGGCTTTGTTTGCTCACTGTCTTCTTGATCCAGTTATCCATGACGAAGTGCAGATAGATATTGGCCAGGATTGGTGAGATGACCCCGCCCTGAGGCGTGCCCGTTGCCGGATGCATCACCTCTCCTTCCTCCATGACTCCAGCCTTGAGCCATTTCTCTATTAACCGGATCAGTGAGCTGTCGGCTATGCGCTGCTCGAGCATTTTAATCAGCCAGCTGTGGTCCACGTGATCGAAGAATGCCCGGATGTCCGCCTCCACGACCCAGCGGTATACCCCACATCCAAGAGCCTCCCGCAGTTCCTGCGAACCTTG
>JAUIAG010000043.1 GCA_030425355.1 Verrucomicrobiia bacterium | reverse complement strand
CGTGGGGAAACCGAACGGCTCAAGGCCGATGTGGAGGCCGAAATTGAAGCGGCTGATCAGCGCGAGAAATACCTCATCACAACTCTGGAACAGTATACAGCCAGTCGGGATGCTCAAAGGGAGAAGATTGAAAGTGAACCACTCTCGCTTTACGATCGGCTGTTCTCAAGAAAGCCTGGGACGGTTGTGGTGGGTGTCGACCGTGGCGTCTGCGGGGGATGCCACATGAAACTGACTACCCAGTCAGTGCTTTCAGCCCGGGGTGACAATGAAATGTCCACCTGCACGAACTGCGGTCGTATCCTGTACTATCTCCCGGGAATGGAGCTTCCCTCAAATAACTGAAAGCCGGGAGCGCTTCAATGTCTGCGGGTTGAATCCCCTGTGATCTCAATGCCTGCAGGCACTATTGATTCCGGGAGGCCCAGCAAAACCGGGTCGGGGTCTTCAGATTTCTCCGCCAGCATTCCCCGCCATAAAATGACCAGGGCCCATAAAGAAAGCAGAAAAACGCCGGCCGGCACAACACGCGTGCGAAACAATCGGAACTTCACTTTCCATGGCACGGGGATGGGCTCGAAGGGAATATTCACCCCACGGGACGCCATCCCGTCCGGTTCGCCCGGTTCCGTCCTCCTGCCTGTATTCATGAATAGCTTTTCTCTCAGGTTCGATTTCTTTGGCTGTGAAAGTCCGGTGACACGCTGAATTGCATGGATATCATCTCCGGTCCGGAACCACCGCCAGTTCATTCAGCAGGAATTCACGACGCATACGGAGATGGTTCAGCATGGATTCAGTGGTATTTCTCAGTATCCTCGAGGCATTGTCAGGATCCGAGTCAGTCAGAACGGCTCGGAGACGGACTTCGGGATCCAGTTCCTGCCTCATTTTCTCGAGCTTTGGTCCGAACACCTGCTCAGTGAACACTGTGTCCAGAAGTTCCTTAACTCGCTGGTGATAGCGCCTGCGAAATTCAGCATTGGCCAGCACCGGCTTTGAAATGGAGTCTCCATCCCGCCACCACGGTTGTCCGCCGCGTCCACCAAAACCCCGGCTGAACCCGCCGCCGGCCGGGCGTGCATCGGCTGCTCCATAATTGAGCGGCATGCGATGCAGGTCGTCGCCGAATCCTCCGCGCTGAGCCCATGTCGAATCCTGGTCCCATGGATAGAGGCTCCATTTCCCCCTGCCGCCCTCATCGTAATAGAGGAAGTAATTGTTGAAAAAGCCATCCCAGTGCGAAAGCAGCAGGTTGACCGCATAATAATTGATAATCTGGTCCACATCGAAATGCTGTTCGATGACACGCCATGTTTCCACCGAATTGCCTTCAGTTCGCTCCAGGTTCTCGATGAGATCAGTGAGATTCCTGAAGCCGCTGTGTTCCTTTGATTTTTTTTCGTATCGCCAGGCGATATCTTCTCTTCGTGGCATCAGGTCCTTCGGCGTGTATTTACTGGGTTGGCTGTTTCCCTGCCAGATTACCTTGTAGAGTTCACCATCGTTGTCGATGTCATTCCTCGAGAAGAAATTGCCATTGGGTTGCTCGAACCATAAGTGGTATCCGGCCGGTTTATCATTCATGAGGACACGGGCGTAGCCGGATTCAGGTGTTGCATTTCCTGCCAGGCGATACAGCTCATACGCCATGGATTCATTGAGAATAGTGGCCTGTTCCCTTTCAAATAAATAGTTCAGGGTGGTCATTCCATGATAGGGCCGGTCCTTGTGCAGCCGCACTTTGTAGCCGCTTTTGCGCGGGGTGATGTTCACAAAATCGGCGAAGAAGACTTCATCCCTTTCCGGAGACATGGCAATAAAGGCGGCGTTGCCCGAAGGTCGAACGGGTGTTGAGTCGGTCCCATCGCTTCCGAACCGGCCCCCGCCACGCCGGCCTGGCCCCTGAGGCGGACCGAATGGCCTGCCGGGAATTCCCTGTGGATTAACCAGCTCGTTTCCCGTCAAAGTTTGTGATTCACCGACAAGCTGGTCCATTAACTCCCTCGACCTGGCAATTTGCTGGCGGATGTTTTCTCTGTTGGTCTGTGCCAGGAGCTCCCGGCGATGCCTTTTGGCCATGCGGTGAAGTTCCCTGAGTTCAGTAATTGTCCCTTCATCCGGACTCGTCCCGGTCAGAACATCAAACCAGTGCCCCTCGATATTGAAAAAAGCGGAGAAGATCTGTTCCAGTCCCTGACTCTGTTGATTCTCGAGCAGAGAACGCCTCAGTTCTGACCTGGTTTGCTTGACCACTTCAACAGCCGCCAGGTCCCGCGCCAGATCGCTCAGTAATTTTTCGGCCTCCTGCCGAAATTTGCCTCTCAGTTCTCCAGGAGATTCGCTTCTCCGGCTCCGATCCAGAAGCTCACGGGCATTCTTTCTTCCGCTGTCAAGGACCCGGGCCACCTCAAGTACCGCCGCCGTCGGAATGTCCCCATCCAACGTGAGTTCGCTGAATGTCACCGCGAATTTATCCTCGTTGAGAAAAGTCTCCAGAACACTTCGCGCCCGCATCAATTCCTGGTCGGGTCCGTTGCGGTCGCGACCGAATCCAGGTCCGGGGCCTCGACCGTTGAATCCTCCGGTTCCATCCGAATGTGTCCTCCGGTATTCGTCCAGATGCCGGATGGTTTCAGGATCCATGCCGATAAAATTCACCACCGACACTGTGGCGTCGGGCATCGGACCCTTCACGTAAATGGAATAGGATGGCCGAAGATCATGCTCATGAGGCATCCGACGGACCGCTCCGTTCATGCCGGTTACCTCGACAGAAAATCGAATTATCGACTGAGCGTCCGCTCCGGGGATCACTCCCGAATAGGTCTGAGGTCCCTGTCGCTCCAGCTGAATTGGATCCATCGTCTCTCCTGGATGGCCATTGTGTATTGCCCACCTGATCCATCCTTCCCGCACGGGGCCACCGGTGATGATTGTCACCGGGATTTCCTCGCCGGCATTCCGGACATTCGAGCCATGAACCACCTCGAGAACCGCCGGCGGGATTTCCTCAAGAAACACAGAATTCCTCTTTCCCGGTGTTCCGCCCGGGGGACCGTCAGAATCTTCCGCCGGTGTTGATGCCGCCCAACTTGATGGTGCCGATGACAGCGCATCCGGGTGGATGCGCTCCAGTGAGCTCGAGTAGCCGTCAGCGATGACCGGCCATGGAAAAGCGTCCCCGTATTCCACCGAATCCACCACATTTCCGGCCGCATCCACCAGTGTGAGTCTTTCCCCTCCGTTGCTCAGGGATTTCTTATATTCACCAATTGCTGCGGACTGATAAATGAGATCATAAAAATAACGATTCCGGCAGATCACAAGGTATTCCCCGGCTTCCAGAAAGCTTCTTTCAGAGAACTCAAATTCAATGCCCTCCGTGAATTTCCAGCTCCCCATATTCACGGTGCGGTCTCCAGAGTTGTGTATCTCAACATACTCAAGCTCCTCAAAACCGCCCGATGCATGATAAAGCAGCTCATTGATCACAACGGCTCCACGGATCTCGACACAAACCAAACCCAGACAGGCCATCACCATCCAGACAGGCCATTGACCCCGCCATGACTCCCGACACAGGCCAACCCCTGCACGGCCCGCCCCGACTACTCTCACGGCTCTTATGATCTCCGAAATTCTGTCATAAGTGTCATAAGGGATGCCGGCAGGAGTCCGTCTTTCCCATAGTCCACCCACTGTCGGAGTCCCACTCTTCATTTTGTTCATTTCTTCAGGCACTTTCCCACTCACTTTTTCCGGTTGTTTCCAGAGGACGGTAATTGTTACGAAGAGGTTACGAATATGTCGACGGCCCCGACAACTGTTTGTTGCTGCTTGTTTTTGTTAGTTCTTCATCTTCCCTGATGATGACCGGTATTCGCGCCAGTCACTGAGGAATATGCGCCGGTTGGTCCGCTCACCGGAGCGTATGACACTCCGCCTGCTCATTGTGCCACCATCGCCTCTCAGCCCCTGAATTCGCTGACCTGCCGACCCGCCGACCCGCCGACCCGCCGCCTCGCATACCCGATGTCCTTCCACCCTCATCTATCCCGATAAGCGTTAATTCCATTCTTCCTCTGGATTAATCCGCTTCTCTCCAATACATTCACCATGGCGGATGGGCGGGGGATCGCTCGGTGCTCAATGGATCATCCATTGACCCCGGGAGGAAAGTCCGAACTCCACAGGGCAGGATGCCGCGTAACCCCGGCTCCAACAGCCGGGGATACACGCGGGAGACCCGGTCCAAAGACCAGGTCGACGGAAAGTGCCGCAGAAAATAAACCGCCTGCCCACCGGCAGGTAAGGGTGAAAAGGTGGGGTAAGAGCCCACCGCCCGAAGAGTAATCAACGGGGCACGGTAAACCCCATCCGGTGCAAGGCCAAATAGGGAACCCAGGGGCGGCCCGCCCCGATTTCATCCCCCAAAAGGGACGGAAAAGGTTCCGGGTAAGACCGCTCAGATAAATGATCCCCTCCATCGTTTCCCGATGAAGACAGAATTCGGCTTACAGCCCACCGCCACCCCGCGTAAATAAAGTTCCAGGTACATTATGCTTGACTATTGGGGGCTGGTGGGATGTGATGGGGGTATGCGGGTTAATCGCAGCGTTGTTGTTGATGGCGGACGGTCACAGTATTTTCATGTGATAAGTCGTGTTGTGGATCGTCGGCTGGTTTTTGGTGAGGTTGAGAAGTCGATGTTTGTGCGGATGATGCGCCGGCAGAGTGCGTTCAGCGGGGTGGAGGTATTGGCGTACTGTGTTATGGGCAATCATTTTCATTTGCTGCTGCATGTTCCTGAGCGGCGGGCGGAGATCAGCGAGGAGGAGTTGTGGTCGAGGATGTCCCATATTTATTCTGCGGCGGCCGTTGAAGGGATGAAAATTGAACTTGAGGAGAGGAAAGAAGCAGGCGACGAGGCTTTTGTGCGTGAGTTTCGCGGGAGAATCGGCCGGCGGTTGTTTGATCTGTCCGCTTATGTGAAAGAGTTGAAACTACGGTTCTCGAAGTGGTTCAACCGGGAGCGGGAGCGCAAGGGGACATTGTGGGAGGAGCGGTTCAGAGCGGTCCTGGTTGAGGGGAATGAAGGGGCGTTGCTGAGAACGGCGGCGTATATTGAGTTTAACCCGGTGAGGGCCGGCATTGTGGGGGATCCGGAGGATTATGTGTGGAATTCAGTATCAGAAGCGGCGGCCGGTCACCAGGCGGCGGTGCGGGGTGTGGAAAAACTCCTTGCCGGACATGGATTCGGGCCCGGAAGAGAAGGGGCGGTGGATGGCTATCTTCAGTTTATTCGGGGCGGTGTTCAGGCCGGGGATCAAATTAGTGAAAATGAATCCAGCACGGAAGCCGGCTGTGTTCCGGTGACTGGTGTGAGAGATACGGTGCGATTGATGGGGCGAAGGATTCGATCCTTCAGTGAGGGTCTTGTTCTGGGAAGCAGAGAGTTTGTTCAGGAGTTCTACCGGTCGCGATGTGGTCAGCTTAATCCACGGCGGAGCCGGGTCAGCCATCGGGTTGGAGCTTTTGGGGCATCGGATCCGATTTACAGCTACCGGCGTGTGCCCGACCGGGAGGCGGGCAGGGGGGCGGCATGAATGTAAGAAAGAAGTGCGGAGCTGTGCCTGAAAAATCAATCAGCGGAGCAGGTCCGCCGGCTTCACGCAGGCCATGGTTTGCATGACGGCCTTCACTTTGGAGACTTCATGGGTTCTCAAGAGGCTTGTGCCGCCAAGGGAAGCAAGCACGGCAAAATAGGGCTCTGCTGAGCGCACTTCCTCTGCAAAGAATTCAAAGGCGTGGGGCAGTGCCTGGCAAATCGGGAAGCCGAGATCTCTGAGGGATCCGGCCAGAAGAAAAACCTTTGTCTGGTAGTGGATCCTTTCTGCGGAGTCCTGGAGGTTCCTGTAGTAGAATCCAAGTCCCGGGTCGATGAAAATCCGGGTGACTCCCGCCTTTCCGGCCAAATCTGTTGCTCTGCGGAAATAATCACGAAGAACCGGCAGCGGGGAATCGAGGATGGAGAGGTCACCGACTTCCCGGACATTCTCACCCTGGACGAAACAAATGATGACCGCTGCATCTCTCTCTGCGGCGATCCTGTAAATATCACCGTTAAAGACATTTCCGGTGAGGTTGAGGATGCTGGCCCCTGCATCCAGGCACTTTTCGGCGACAGCGGGATAATATGTTTCGACGGAAACCGCGGCCAGTTCGGATGATCCGGCAATGACTGGAAGAAGTGATTTGAGCTGATCGCTGTCTGTGACGCGTTCGGCATGACTGAGGGATGATTCGGCACCGATATCAATCACATCGGCGCCCTGAGCCGCTAAAAGGCGTGCTCTGCGCAGGGCCATTTCCGTATTCAGACAGACACTTTCCCGATACCATGAATCTCTGGACAGGTTTATGACTCCCATGATGGCATTCCGGGTCTGCCAGTCCCAGGTTTTCCCGGCCAGGTCAAAGCTGCCGACAGGGCTTTCAAAGCCTGACTGGTGTTTCCGGTGGATTTCCGAAATGGTTCGTAAGTCGAGCACAGGGACAAAGATGCCCTGAAGGGCCGGAAAGTAAAATCCAATGCCCGCTGATCAACGAGTTGCCCGCCCGCCACGTGGTGAGTTTCATAAGTCTTGCCGGTGCCGGGAAGCCTCACTACTCTCGCGATCATGTCAGAAAAATTTGAACTTGAGATCTGTCTGGATTCCGTTGCCTCCTGCAAAGCCGCTGCCGAGGGTGGAGCCGACAGGGTGGAGCTTTGTGACAACCTTTTTGAGGGAGGCACCACTCCAAGCCTTGGTACAATTGAAATCGCCAGAGAGCGAATCGGCATTGAGCTTGCGGTAATGATCCGGCCACGCGGAGGGGATTTTCTCTATTCTGAGGATGAGCTTCAGATCATGGAACGCGATATCGACGCGGCCATTGAGCGGGGGGCGGACACTGTGGTTTTCGGCCTGCTGACTGCCGGGGGCCGTATTGACCGGCAAAAGACATCGCGGCTGCTGGAAAGAGTCAATGGACGCTGCAAGGTGACATTTCACAGGGCATTCGATGTCTCCTGCGATCTGGAGGAATCCCTTTCTGACCTGATTGACATGGGTCTTGATCGGGTCCTGACTTCCGGCGGAGAACCCTCGGTGCTGGAAGGATCCGAGATGCTTCGGAAGCTCGTCACCCAGGCGTCGGGAAAAATCATGATCATGGCGGGGTGCGGCATCAACTCACGCAACTTTGACAGGATCCGTCGTGAAGTTGGTGCCCCGGCCTATCACATGACCGCTTCAAGCCCTGTACACAGTCCAATGCAGTATCGCAATGACCGCTGCTTCATGGGGAAGGCTCTTTTCCCGCCCGAATTCACTCTGAGTCAGGTGGATGCAGCCAAGGTGAGCTGGTACAGAAACAGGTCCTGAGGAGCCGGGTGTCCACATTTGTGACAGATTGTCCTTAAAGAATCGACTGCCTGTTCGATAAGAAGGAGACCATGAATCCCATGGAAACAAGAAACTGGCTTCGACATGCCTGATAAGCGAAAACAGAATCACAGTCCGGTCAAACTCAGGGTTACGATTGACCCTGGTCATGAAAAGCGTGGAAGTCACAGCAGTGAAGTACGACCGGGGAAGGTTGAACAGGCAAAGAAGCTGATTAATGATCCGGATTTCCCATCTGACAGTCTGGTCGACGAGACGGCCAGGAAAATATACACCCAGTATTTCGAGGGGAAAAACGGGCCCTCTCAGTGAGAGTCGGTCGTTATGCGGCCGGTATGCATTTTTTTAATGCCCGGTGGTTCAGGCGTGACGGTTTCTTCGGGATTTTCCGGTTCCGGATCCATTCCGGAAGCAGTGTGCAAGATGCTGGCCGAGAGATGTTTATATCTGTCTGGATTGTGTGTTCCACTTTGGCAGGATCCGGAACTGCCCTGTGAAACGGCTTCTGTTCCGGTATGTTGAGCCCTCGTCAGTAAGCTGGTCCCGATTTTTTCCATTGAGACTGCATTGCGTGCAATACAAGTGCAGCCCGGTGACTGTTTCCCGGATTATGTCTATATATAGAATGGATGTGTCAACAGATCGGATGCATGAAAAATGAGTGAAATGAGCAATGTCGACGGTTGTGACACATTTGTCCAGTGACTGTCCGGAAGCGGGATGGGCGGGAGCGGTCTCATAGGCGGGTGTTCCGCTTTCTGATAGCCGGTGTATAACTATTATGCGGCTGAAAAAGGAGATCGGTTAACAGCTTTAAGATTTTTCATCACTATAAATGACTGTCATATCATGGTTTTCCGCATGGGCTGGTGGTGAAATGTCGGGCGGGAGCAACTGCCATGGGGACCTGAATGAATAAAACTCTGCTTATTCGGGAAGATGGCACTGCTGCTGCTTTAGTGGAAAGCGTGAATTGATTGAAAATCATCCATAATGGGAAATAGCTAAAGTTAACGGCTTGCCAGAAAGGGATGAGGAGTTCACAGGAGTCTATAAAAAGAAAAAATATCAACATGGTTTTCAATCGTGAACAGGGCACACGGCAGAAAACTGATTGGGGCAGCACGGGTCCACCCGGCTGGTCTATCAACAATCAGGAATGCAGATGTCTAATGCCCAAACTCAAACACAGGTAGTTGCCGAGGATCTGGAGTCATCCCCGGCGGAGAAAAAAGTTTCTATTGAGACCCGGATTACCCCGGGCAGCGAACGAGAGGCCGAACTGGTGGAACATTATATTCCGCTTGTCCGGGCCATCGTTAACCGGCTGGCGGCATCACTGCCGTCACACGTGGATGTCGACAACCTGCGAAGCGTGGGGATGATAGGGCTGCTCAATGCCCTTCGGAATTACGATCCTGAAGGCGGCAGTTCCTTTGAATCCTATGCACGCGTCAGGATTCGCGGGTCGCTTCTTGATGAATTGCGGAAGATCGACTGGGTGCCGCGTTCGGTGCACAGCAAAAACCGTCGTGTTCAGGCAATCGTTCAGGAACTGGAGCAGGAACTGGGGCGCGTTCCGAAGAATCAGGAGATTGCATCCCGGCTCGGCATTTCCGAAGGGGAATACGAAAGCCTTCAGGAGGAGATCAAGCCTGCTACTTTTGTCTGTCTGGACGCTCCCATGTCCAGTGACAACGACGACTCTCCAAGTCATTATGAGAGTCTTGCTGATGACACTCAGGTGAGCCCGTTTGACGAGACCCACCGCGGCGAAGTTATTCACCTGATTGGCGAGCGCCTCAAGCAGCTGCCCGATATGCAAAGGAAAGTCCTTATGCTCTACTACTATGAGGATCTCCGGCTCCGGGAAATTGCCGACATTTTCGGCCTGACCGAATCAAGGATCTGCCAGATCCACGCCCAGGCTATCCTGTCCATCAAGACCTATCTCGAAAGGAAGGATTCATAAGTTTCATGATAAGCTGTGGATGTGCCCGTATTCCCCGCATCGTTGCCGGGGAAAAGGGTATTTCTGCGAAAATTTTGATGCTGAAAAATTTGCATTCCGGGGTGGCTTCCCTGAAGGTGTCCGTTGATAAAATCGATACGTGATTTCATTCCATGAGTAACCTGAAAAAAGCATTCATCGTAGTCTCGATAAGTTTCGCCTTATCGAATTCTAACGGTCAGGACGGCAAGCAGTTTCTGGGCATGTTCGGTCAGCCGCTCAAGCCGGTCGACACCACCAAGTTGAGTGAGGTGGAGAAAAACCGGGTTGAGCTTGGCCGGGTGCTGTATTTTGAGAAGAGACTGAGCCGCGACAACAGCATTTCATGCAATTCCTGCCACGACACCAAAAAGTTCGGCGTTGATGGCAAGGATTTCAGCGTTGGTTTTGAAGACCATTTGACCGGCCGTAACAGCCCCACCAGCTTCAATGCATTCATGCACGTGAGCCAGTTCTGGGATGGCCGTGCAGCCGATGTTGAGGAGCAGGCCAAAGGCCCTATCCTCGCGGCGGGTGAAATGGCAATGCCCTCGGGCGATGAAGTGGTCAAAAAACTTTCAGCCATCGACGGTTACCCGGCCCTCTTCAGGAAGGCATTTCCGGAGGACGGGAATCCGCTCAATTACGACAATGTCGGCAAGGCCATAGGTGCCTACGAGAGACTTTTCGTCACGCCTTCGCGTTTCGACAAGGCTCTTGCAGGGGATCACGACGCACTGACTGAGAAGGAATACCGGGGTCTGACCAAATTTGTCACCAACGGCTGTGTTGCCTGCCACAACGGCAATCTTCTGGGCGGGACCATGTTCCAGAAAGTCGGCACTGTCAAACCATGGCCGAACCAGAAAGATCAGGGTCGTTATGACCTCACCAAGAATGAGGCAGACAAAATGATGTTCAAGGTTCCCAGCCTGAGGAACATTGCCAAAACGGCCCCTTACTTTCACGATGCTTCCGCCAAAACACTGGAGGAGGCGGTGCGCATGATGGGGCGTCACCAGTTCGGGAAGGAAATTTCAGATGAGGACATCGCTGATATTGTGGCATTTCTGAAATCACTTACCGGCGAACTCCCTGATGGAGTTGGCGATGCACCTGAGTCATTTCCGGGGCTGTCATCTGCTGAGTAACCCGGGACAGTCCCTGAATTAATCATCATTCAAAAAAGGCACGCCCCCGGGCGTGCCTTTCGTTTTACTAATGCCGTATGATCCGGGAATCGGTTTTGCCGGGAATCCACATGGCTCACTGCGGAGATGGTGTCTATTGGCGTGAAGGATCCGAATCCGGTGTGTTTGTCGCTGTCCCGCTGGCGGTTCCGTTTTGCTCAGGTGTGGCAAAGTGTTCAAACCCTTTCTGTCGAAGCAGTTCAAAGCCTTTTTCGGTCTGAATCCGGATGCCTTTGTTGGGTGATACTTTGCCGATACAGGCAATAGGGACCTCTGGAAAAGCGGCTTTCCAGGCGTCCTTGACCTTGACGGCCATGGACGGGGCAACGGCAAAGAGCAGCTCATAATCCTCTCCATCGGTGAGGGCCGCTTCGACAGGCGATTTTGAGGTCAGTCCCTCGCGCGCGCGGGCTCTGGCAGCGCGGGAAACGGGAATTCCCGACCGAAGCAGATCGGCGCCCATATCCAGCGGGTCAAGCATGGATCGGAGATCCGAGCCGAGCCCGTCACTCAGGTCCATCATGGCGTGGATGGGGAAATTCTCACGGAGCCATGCCGCTTCTTCAATCCTGGGCATGAAGTCGAGATGATGACCCTGAATGGATCCGCCGAGTTCACCGGAGACAAACAGTGCATCCCCCTCCTGGCATCCGTGTCGAGACACATAGCCTCCATCTCCGCAGAAACCGACAATCGAGACCGAGATGGACTTGCCTTCCATGGCCCTTGTCGTTTCTCCTCCGGCAACGCAGACCCCGAACTTTTCCGCCAGACGGTTGAGACCGCGGTAAAAGCCGGTGATCCAATTTCCATCGGCCGGGGAGGCCAGTGAAAGTGAGACGAGGGCTGCAGCAGGCCTTGCACCCATGGCGGCGAAATCACTGAGCGGCCTTGCCAGAGCCTTGTGCCCGACCCTTTCTGCATCGTCGTCCGGATTGAAATGGATGGATTCGACAATTGTATCGACCTTGAGAATGGCGCGGTTGTTACCTTCTGTCCCGGCCATGGGTATTTTCATGACCGCGCAGTCATCACCGGGAGGGATTTCGAGTGAGGAACTTCCGTTCAGTCCGGGGAGGATCAGTTCGAGTATTTCTTTTTCAGTCATGTAGTCTTTCGAGAAATCCGGCGGAGGACAGCTGCACTAGAGGAACTGCAGGCCCTTGATGCCGATGACTCCAAAAAGGTTGAACAGAAAGTGGCAGCCGACAGGTGCGAGGATATTCCCGGTGACAATGTAGGCAGCAAAGAGAAAGCCGGATAAGACCATCATCGGCACTGTCCGTATCAATCCTGAGAGAATCCCCGCCACTGAGCTATCATTCGACGAGTAGTGAATCAGGCCAAAGAGGACGGATATGACCACGCAGGCCATGATTCTGCCCCTTTTCTGCAGAAGGTGGTAGAGCAGACCGCGGAAAAAAAGCTCCTCGGCGAGAGGGGCCAGGACGGTGATGGTGGCGATCATGGTATAGACGATGCTGGTATTGGTGGAGTCCCTGAGATTGGACACCACGACCTGTTCCGCGACGGGCAGGTGGTTGAGTTCCAGCAGGACATGCAGGGCCTTGTTGATCACATAACAGACCAGGATTGCCACCAGGGTGGTGATCAGGGTCCATGAGAGGATCTTGAGGGCCGGTCCGCGGGTGAGCCCCAGATTCTCCGGTGCCGGAAATTTGAGAAAAAAATAACAGACGAGTGGTGAAACCAGAAACACCATCTGGAAGGCGATGGTGCGGATGGTGGTGGTCCACAAGGCCGATTCGGAAGACTCGGCGAACACGGGAATTCTTTCCACCGTCAATCCCAGCAGGGTCATCAGGGAGTAACAGAGAAAGAAAACGGCGAGAACTTCGAAGCCTTTTGCTTCGTAGTGACTGGAGTGCTGGTCTGCCATGTTCTTTTCCAAATGGAAAACCTAATCGTCTGTTCGTGATTCACCAGAAAAAACTGAGTGCTGTGTGTTTCAGCCCCGGACCTTTTTCACCACTGTCCCGAAATCACACAGGATTTTTTAAGGTGTCCAGAAAGCGGTCGATGAGAATGGAGCCATCAAGGCGAGCTCCGGGCAGGCGAAAGCCTGACGGGCCGAAAGACAAGGTTCGGGACCGGAAGAGGATTCCCGGGCGTGAGCACTTCATGGTCAACAGTTCGGGCAGCCGGACGAGGTGACTCAACCGATATCAAAACTAGCACTATATGAAGAAAATTCTCGTCATATCCCCGGATGAGTCCCTTTTCAAAGGGCTGATGCAGTCCATTGGGAGCAGCCATTACCAGTTCAGCCGCGAGGAGGACGTCGAGAAGGCTCAGGTTCTCTTTTCGTCAAACGGCGATGTGGATTTCGTTTTTCTCGACGCGGCAGCCCTTGGGAGTGATCCGGCAGAGGAGATTCGTGATGTGACCGGTATGGCGCGCCGGACTCCGGTGTTTGTTCTTGTGGACGGGCTGACGCGGGCCCTTGAGTCCGATGCGCTGATGAATGGTGCGGCTCAGGTTCTGGAGAAACCGGTCAGCGGCGATCTTGTCGCGGAACTGCTGAGCCGCTATCACAGTCACGGTGATGAGGAAAGCCTGCTGATTTCCCCATCCAGAAAGGACCTTCGTCATTCGATGGTGAGGGATCAGGAGAACCGGATGCTGCAGATAGCCCGGAGCTTTCTCGAGGTGCCCCGGTTTGCGGGCTCTTCGAAGGCGGTCTGCCAGAAGACCCTCACCCTGCTTCGTGAGATGACGGGTTTTCGACGGGTGGTGTTGTATTTTCTCCGGCGCCCGAGCATGAATGCCCAGGCGGCATGGAAACTTGAACTGGCTTACGGAGTCGGGCGCGAGACACTCGATGGAATTGAACTTTCCACTACGACCGGACTCGGGGCCAGAATGATTGAGAGCGGTCAGATACTCCAGTTTGACAGTGTGGCCGTTGAGAACGACCGGGAAATTTCCAGGGTTTTCCGGGAGCTGCGAATTGATGCAGCCATTCCGGTTGTTGCCGACAACCACATCCTCGGCATGGTCATGGTCGGAGGCAGGGTCACCGGCGAGGTGCTCAACCGGCAGGAACTTCTGTTGCTGTTCTACCTGCTGGAGAATCTTGGAATGTATCTCCGTCGTCCAGGCTCCGCCGCCCGTTCCACGTCGTCGTCATCCCGCCAAGACCATTCCGCGCGGCCTGCCGGACAGGCAGGTGATCCGGTCATCGAGCTTTTGCGCCATTCCATTGAGGCGATGCCTTCGGCGTTCCTCCTCGTGGATGACTCCATGAAGATTCTTTCAGCCAATGAGGAGGCCAGACGGTACTTTCCAACAACGGCCGGGGAGGGGACCCGATCTTCCGCCGCGGCGCTTCCCGAAAGTCTCCGTGAACGCATCGGCAGGGTTTTCCGGAGAGAGGATGACGGTCAGCCACTCATCGTGAGGATGGATCCCGAGGGAGTGCGTTTGCTGCGCTGCCGGGTTTATCCCGTGGAAAATGCCGGCTCATCCGGCCGGAAGGTCGTCGGAATCTGCGTTGAAGAATTGAAATCAGCTGCCCGGATCAGGGAATCATCGCAGCAGCTGCCTTCGGTATCCGGATCAGCGGCGGCCGAACCGAATAGCCCCCCGGCCAATGCGGCTGTCAAAGAGGACAAGCCATCGGAAGACTCCGGTGCTCAGCTTCAGACTGACGGCAGTGATCCGGATCAGTCAGGCTTCTCCCGCCGGGTATACGACAAGCTGGCACGGCAGATCCATTATTCTCTGGTTCCTCTCTCCACGCATGCGCAGCTGCTCGACCACGGGCACTACGACGAGGATTTCCGGGATTCTCTCCGCGAAGTCCTCGGCACCGGTATTCACCGATTCCAGCGCTTCTCAAGGCAGCTCTCCTACATGGTCCGGCAGCAGTATGACCTCTCGGAACAGGTGGATTGGAAAAAACTTGTCGAGGGTGCGTTCGAGGAAGCTGCCGACAATTACGAGGATCCACGGGCATCTTTTGAACTGCTGGACGAATCGAACCCGGCTCTCATTCGATGCGAGGAGGTGGCGGTGAAATTCGCGCTGGCCGAAGTCTTTCTGAATGCCCTGCAGGCGAATTCGGGAAACCCCCAGTTCCTGGTCAAAGTCAAACGTCGGATGTCGCCGAATGATCCGAAGGGAATTGAGATCATCGTCCGCGACATGGGATCCGGATTTGAGCCCCGTGCTCTTGAAAAGGCCTTTGAGCCGTTTTTCAGCACCCGGCCTGCCGGTCTTGGACTCGGCCTGACAGTTGCGAAAAAGATCATCGAAGGCCATTTCGGATCGATACACATCCGTCCGACGCCGGCAAAGAATCAGCACGAGGTGGCAATCCTGCTGCCCGTCACCTGACTTTCACGGCCGGATTCATCGAGCCGCGGACGAATCCGTCAGAAAGGCATGGCCCGGGGCGGATTCCGGTTTTATGCTGCGCGTGTGACATGCCAGAGCAACTCCGACACGGTTCAGGCCCTGCCCCGAAATTTCAGCGCCCCGGTCTCCACGACAGACTTCGGGGCCTTCCCTGTGGGGTCCAGCAGCCTGAGTATCTCCATTTCTGTCCATGAGAGATCTCCCGCCTGAAACCCGGCAGACTTTCCGCTGGGAATGCTGGCGGTCAGCCGGCAATGGAGCCATAGAATCGGCGGGGATGACTGTGCTGCTGCTGATCGCGGTCCGGTACTTTGATTTATCCCAGTGGCCCAAAAGTCTGGTGGCGACGGCTGGCAGCCTTGGCCTGATGATCAGTCCGCTGGCCGTCTACTGGGTTCAGCACCGGCAGATAGCTGTCCGCCGCGCTTCGGGCCTGATTTCCGCATCCGGTGCAGTCCTGTTCCTTCTGCTCAGTCTTTCCTCGAATCCGCTGTGGTTTGCTTTCCTCAGTGTTCTGGCAATGACCTGCTCCTCGGCGAATATCCCGTTGATCAGTTCATTTCATCAGCATTTTTTCCCGCCGCGCCGTCGCGGGCGGCTTTTTGCCTGGATCATGATGATCCGCATTGTTTCGGTGGCACTGGTGAGCTGGGCGGCCGGCCTGCTGCTCGGTCTGGAGAACAGCCCATGGAGAGTCGTGACACTTTTCTTTGCCCTCTGTTTTGCCGGCATGGCCTATTGCTTCCGCCATTATCCCCGCCATCTGCTGGACCAGAATGAATTTCACTCCCCCTTTTCCGGGTTCCGGTGGCTGCGCGAGGACCGTCTGTTCTTCTGGACACTTGTCTCATGGATGGTGATGGGTTTCGGGAACCTGATGATGGTCCCGCTTCGCATTGAATACCTGTCCGATCGGGAATCGGGGTTGTGGCTTGAGCCGGACCAGGTGGCGATTATCACAGCCGTGGTTCCGGGGGTGATGCGGCTGCTTTTCGTCCCAGTGTGGGGGCGCATTTTCGATTCGGTCAGCCTCTTCAGACTCCGCATCGGCCTGAATTTCATCTTCGCCCTGCACGTGCTGGTCTTTTTCAATGTCCGTGACTACTGGGCACTGATCATCTCAAGCAGCCTCTTCGGGATCGCCCATTCCGGAGGCGATGTCGCATGGAACCTCTGGGTTACCCGCCTGGCACCGCCGGGAAGGGCGGCGGACTACATGTCAGTCCACACATTCATGACCGGGATTCGCGGTTTCTTGGCGCCGTTTGCCGGTTTCTGGGTGCTGCAGTATGCGGGTTATTCCCAGCTGGCTCTGTGGGGGGGAGGACTGATGATGGCAGCGGGACTTTTCATCCTCAAACCGGCCATCAGCCGGGAGGACCTCGCCCTTGAACTCCGGCGCGAATCCGGAAAGCCCGCATCTTAGCATTGCCGCAGACTCTTTCCCCGCGGATACTTTCCACCGGATCATCACCATGAATTCAGAAAATATCTTTTCACTGGAAGGAAAGACGGCACTGGTAACCGGGAGCACCACCGGTCTCGGCAAAGCCATGGCCTTTGCGCTCGGCCGTGCCGGTGCCAGTGTCGCGATCAATTATCATAACAACGACGAACGCGCCCGGAACACCCTGGAACAATTCAGGTCCGAAGGGCTGAAAGGCGGGCTCTTCAAGGCCAGTGTTGTGGATGAAGGCGACGTCAACCGGATGATTGCGGACATCGCCGCAGAACTCGGGCCGGTGGACATTGTCGTCCTCAACGCCACTCCCGATCAGCCCCATCATCGCATCGAGGACTATTCGTGGGATTTCTATCAGAGCATGCTCGATTTCTTCATCAAATCCCCGTTCCTGATTTCGCGGGCGGTTCTGCCGCACATGAAAGCCTCGAAGTGGGGACGGATTATCAACATCGGTTCCGAGGTTTTCCATCTTGGTGTGCCGGAATTCAGTGCCTATGTTGCCGCCAAGGGCGGCCAGAACGGATGGACCCGAAGCATGGCCCGTGAACTTGCCCCCTACGGCATCAATGTGAACATGATTTCACCGGGATGGATCCCTGTCGAAAGGCATGAAAAGGAGCCGCAGGAGTGGAAGGATGCCTATCTGCCGACTGTGCCTGCCGGTCGATGGGGTGTGCCCGCCGACCTCGACGGCGTGGTGGTATTCCTTGCCGGCAATGCATCATCCTTCGTCATCGGGCAGAACATCCACGTGAACGGCGGACTGACAGTAGCTTGATTTTTTTTTCAGAACCTTCACAATCTCGATTCCTATGAACCCATCAGCAATCCATAGATTTCTGCTCATTGCCATGGTCGCACTGCTTTCAGGCGGCTGTAACAACCAGAGCGGGGACTCCGGCGCCGAAGGCGGCAGCGACTCCGCCGGAAAAACCAAAAAACCACGCATCGTCTACGTGACCAACGGAGTGGATCCATTCTGGAACATCGCTGAAAACGGGGCACTGGCCGCCGGGAAGGAATTTGAAGCCGAGGTTGAAGTCTTCATGCCTCCCACCGGATCCATCGAGGAACAGAAGCGATTTCTCGAGACCAAGCTGATTACCGGTGTGGATGGCATTGCCATCAGTCCGATCAAACCGGAAGCCCAGAATCCGGACCTGCAGAAATATGCCAGTGAGACACTTCTGGCGACCCACGATTCCGACGCGCCGGACAGCAACCGTCTGTTTTTCGTGGGCATGGACAATTACAAGGCCGGCCGCGAGGCCGGGAAGCTGGTGAAGGAAGTTCTGCCCGATGGCGGACAGATCATGATTTTCGTTGGACGCCTCGACCAGCTGAATGCCCGGCAGCGCCGGCAGGGAGTCATCGACGAAATTCTCGACATGCCCATGCAGAGCAGCGCCAGCCTAGACATCACTCCCAACAGCGGCCCGGTGCGGAATGAAAAATATGTGATACTGGATACCCGCACCGATGAGTTTGATTTTGCCCGTGCCAAAGCCAATGCCGAGGATGCGGTGAACGCCTACACGGATCTGGACTGCATGGTCGGGCTCTTTGCCTACAATATCCCCAACTGCCTTCAGGCTCTCAGGCAGGCAGGCAAGACCGGCGACATCAAACTGGTCAGTTTTGATGAAAACGAGATGACACTCGAGGGAATCAAGAGCGGCGAAGTCTACGGAACCATCAGCCAGCAGCCCTACGAATACGGTTATCACAGCGTGAGGATTCTCGCGGCTCTCGCCCGCGGCGATCAAAGCGCGATTCCTGAAAACGAATACCTCGAAGTGCCCATCGTGGTGGTGAAAAAGGACAATGTCGTGCCCTTCATGGAGAAGGTCGAGAAACTGCGCCAGTCGCCTTCCGCACAATAACCGCCCCTCACTCTCACTCATACCGGAAAACAGGCACGACGGCCCGCTCCGATCCGCCGTCTGCCCAAATCAAGAATTCCTTTATTCCCGTCCCCATGGAATCGAATCCTGAGGCAAGGCCAATACTCAGCGCGGTGGGCATCTCAAAGAGCTTTCCGGGTGTGAAGGCTTTGAAGGACGTTTCCTTTGACCTCCTTCCCGGGGAGCTGCTGGCTGTCATCGGGGAGAATGGCGCGGGCAAGTCGACCATGATGAAGATCCTCGCCGGAGTCCAGGCTGCGGACGAGGGACAGGTTCTCATCGAAGGGTCCCCGGCTGATCTTACCTCGGTGGAGAAGGCGACAGAGCAGGGGATTGCACTCATCCATCAGGAACTGAATCTTCCCACCAACCTGACTGTGGCGGCCAGCATGTTTCTGGGCCGGGAACCCTCGCGCTTCGGTTTCTTTGACCAGCGGCAGATCCGCGGGCGCTCCGCGGAGGCCCTTGCCCGTATCGAGCTGGATTGCTCGCCGGATGAGCTGGTCGGCAATCTTCCCATCGGAAAAAAACAGCTGGTCGAGATTGCCAGGGCCCTCTCCGCCGAGGCTCGGATCCTGATCTTCGACGAGCCCACATCCAGCCTCTCTGCGAAAGAAACCCGCCGCCTGTATGAAGTCATCGATCAGCTGAAGGATCAGGGAGTGAGCATGATCTATATCTCCCACAGGCTCGGCGAAGTCCAGCGCCTCGCCGACCGGGTGGTGGTCCTTCGGGACGGGGAATACGCCGGTCAGCTCGACCGCCATGAGATTTCCCACGAAAACATGGTTCGCCTCATGGTCGGGCGCGACATCTCCCAGTTTTATCAGCGTGTTTCCCATTCCCCCGGCGACGTGCTGCTGGAAGCCCGGGATTTCCTCAGTGACGCCCATCCGGACAAACCGGTCAACTTCTCCATCCGCGCCGGTGAGATTGTCGGGATCGCCGGACTGGTGGGAGCCGGACGGACCGAGCTGGTTGAGTCGATTTTCGGAGTGCGGCAGTCTGCCGGCGGCCGTCTGGTGATCTGCGGGAAAGAGGTTGTTCCCCAATCGCCGCGCGATGCCATATCCAGTGGGCTGGCTCTGGTCCCTGAGGATCGCAAGCATGACGGACTTGTCCTCGAAATGAGTGTGCGTGAAAATGGATCACTGCCTTCGCTGGGCCGTCAGGCACGGAAGGGTTTTGTTGATTCCAGGAAGGAGGTCGAGGCGGTCGATCGGATGATCGGTGACCTCAAGGTCAAGGTCTCCGGCCGGGAACAGGTGGTTCAGACTCTGAGCGGGGGGAACCAGCAGAAGATTGTCATCGGAAAATGGCTGGCAACCGAACCGCGCGTCCTGCTGATGGACGAGCCGACACGGGGTATCGACATCGGCGCCAAGCAGGAAGTCTACCGGCTGATGCACGAACTGTCCGCCAATGGTCTCGCCATCCTCTTCGTTTCCAGTGAGATGGAGGAGATTATCGGCATGTCGGACCGGATTCTCGTCATGCACGAAGGCTCGATAGCCGGAGAGCTGCCGCGCGATCAGTTCGAGGAGGAAAAGATCATGACCCTGGCCACAGGCGGGGCTGCTGATCCGCGGAGTGTCACATCCTGAATTTGTAGCACAATGAAGAAAAATCTGGGAATTATCCTGCTTCTGGCTGGAGTCGTGATCATCACGGCGATGTTGCAGCCTGCATTTCTCAAGGTGGCCAACATCCAGAATGTTCTGCGATGGACGGCCCTCTTTGGTCTGATCAGTATCGGAGTGTCCTTTGTCATCATCAGTGGTGGCATCGATCTCTCCATTGGGTCCCTGATGGCCATGTCGGCGTCCATCGCGGTGATACTCATGACGGAAAAGGCATGGAATCCCGCTCTGGCCTTCATCATCGTCCTGGGAATAGCGGGCACAATCGGTCTGATACACGGACTGCTGATCACCAGACTGAAACTGCAGCCTTTTGTGGTGACTCTGTGCGGGATGATGCTCTACCGCGGCATAGCGCGGGTGATTACCCGGGACGACCAGAAGGATTTCGGCGGTGTGGAGGAATTCACGGCCCTCAAGTTCCTGGCGACAGGCAAGCTCCCCGCCGGCTCTCCGGAGGGAATTCCATTCCCGCTGGTCTTCCTGATCATCGTCGGCATCATCGCCCATATTTTTCTCAACAAGACCATATATGGCCGGTATCTGCTGGCCCTCGGCAACAACGAAAGTGCCGCCCGCTTCAGTGGCGTCAACACCGATTTCATGAAGGTCACCGCCTATGTCATCTGTTCGTTCCTCGCCGGATTCACCGGAATTCTCTTTGCCCTGGACTTCAACTCTGTGGCCCCGAATACCTTCGGAAACTGGTACGAACTTTACGCGATTGCGGCTGCCGTGCTCGGGGGATGCAGTCTCCGCGGTGGTGAAGGGTCCATCCTCGGGGTCATCCTCGGGGCCGCCATCATGAGAGTGCTCTACAACTCCATCAATATCCTGCAGATCCCCACCCGTTATGAATTTATCATGATCGGTGGAATAATCCTGTGCGGAGCCATGGCCGATGAGATTGCAAAAATTGTCAAAGCCCGCAAAAGCGCCCGGAAAAGTGCCGCCTCATCGTGATCACATATTGCGGCCAATCATCGGAACGATTTTCTGTAAGGTTCCCTGTCCGTGGCGGTATTACCACCTGACATGCTCAGACCAAATCCTGAAACCGGAGACCTCCCACCGCGGAGTGATCAATAAATGGTTGCCAATCATTTCCTCAGGATGATTAACTTCCCATCTGCCTTCGCAGCCTGCTCAGGCACCAGCCAGCTATGAAAAAACATGTTCGGTTGGAGGTTTATTTCTCCGGACGGGTTCAGGGTGTTGGATTCCGATACCGGGTCAGGGCCCTGGCGGAGGGGTTTTTTGTGACCGGGACGGTCCGCAACCTCGACGACGGCCGTGTGGAACTCAGGGCGGAAGGCGCCCGTGATGAGCTGGAGGACTTTCTGAAAGCCATCGTCGAATCTGAACTGGGAAGCCACATCCGCGAGATGGATGTGGACTGGCACGACGCTACCGGTCATTTTAAAGGGTTTGAAATCATCAGGTAATTAACCCATTGTTGTGGGTGATTGATAAATGAAATTTGCGATCATAGCAGACATACATGCAAATCTTGAGGCCCTCGAGGTGGTCCTGCAGGACTCCAAGGATCAGGGCTGTACTCACTATGCCTGTCTGGGAGACGTTGTCGGATATGGTGCCAACCCCAAAGAGTGTCTGGATATAGTCCGCGACATGGGAATGCCGGTTGTCAAAGGCAACCATGATGAATACTGCTCCACCGATGAGGAAGCGGTGGGCTTCAATCCCTATGCATCAGCCGCTGTCGACTGGACAAGGACGCAGCTGAGCGAGGAAGACCGGAAGTGGCTGCGCGAACTCAAGTATTTCCGCCTGGTGACCACCTTTTCCATCGTCCATGCCTCGCTGGATGAGCCAAAAAGCTGGCCCTATGTTTTCAACAAACTCGACGCGTCCTCCAGTTTCCTCTACCAGAATACCAGCGTGTGCTTCTTCGGCCACACCCACGTCCCGGTCGCCTTCATCCGCGAAGCAGGCGGGACAATCCGTGGCGGCAAATACCAGAAGGTTTCCATCGAACCCGGTAAGAAATATTTCATCAACATCGGCAGTGTCGGCCAGCCCCGTGACGGGGATCCCCGCGCGGCTTACGGCATCTTTGACATGGATCACAAGAGCGTCGAACTCCGCAGACTGGACTACGACATTGAAAAGGCACAGAAGAAGATCATGGATGCCGGCCTCCCGCAGCGACTCGCCGACCGCCTCGCCACAGGCAACTGATCCACTGATCCGCACACTTAATTTCTCCATTTCCTCAAAGGCCATTCTGTTTAACCGGAATGGCCTTTTTCCATTTCATCGCTTTTGAAATTTTTTTTCCACCGTCTCCGGCAGTCTGTGCCTGGGATCGATCGGGAATGATGAACAGGTGCCGGAATTGAAAGTTTCTGACTGGGAGGAGTTTGTGAAAGATGAAATCCCAGTCTCCGGATCCGCGCTGTCGTGAGTGATTCCACAGGGCTATGGCGCGACCCGTGCGGCACAGCTTCCACCCCCTCAACGGGTTTCCTTTCCAACCGATTATCCACGGTAATTGCAGGTTGGCTTCCCGACCGCATCCAAACAAGGGACCGGAGAATTTCGAGGTGGAATCAGTTTCAGGTCATAGAATTTTTTGCCCCGTTGCGGGATATGGCTGGTGGTGTATATCCCACAACAACTTGCGTCAGGCATTTCTGGCAATATGCCTGACTGTTGCCGGACTGTGTGTTCATTCGGCCGCCGATGAGGAGCGCGGCCCGTCCCTGAACATCTCCTTCTCAGGTGATGCACTGGAGTTGTCTCCAACCGTTTTCGAACACCTGGAAATTCGGTGGACCCGCGCCGATTTCCTACTCAGCCATCTGGCTGTTCGGGACAGCAGCGGTGAGTGGCTTTCACTGCCGGGATGGTATGGGTTCATTTCAGCCGGCGAGCAGCGCAGGGAAGTATCCATCAGTTCGCTGCCCGAAGGGGAATTCGACCGCATCCGTTTTGCCATAGGAGTCGATCCGGCCACCAACAAACTCGATCCGGCCACGATTCCTGCGGATCATCCCCTGAATCCTTCGGTCAATAACCTGCACTGGGGGTGGATGGGTGGCTTCATTTTCGCTGCCCTCGAAGGCCATGTGCTCCACAAAAAGACGGGGCATGAGCTGGGGTTCTCCTATCATCTTGCCAATGACGGGAATGAGCTGTGGATCGAAACTGAAATCCCGGAGCAGTTGCGCAATCTCAGGTCTATCGATGGGACTCTGAATATCGAAGTGACGCTTCAGCTGGAGGAACTCTTCCTCGGCAGTGGCAGCCTTGATCCCTTTGCCGGACAGTCTTCAACTCACTCCCGCGCCGGTGATCCGGTCACCGGCATACTGAAGTCCCGCATCAAAAGGGCTGTTCGCACGGAAGCTGCATTGCTGAACCCCGGTGCTGGCAGCCCGGCAGCGGTTGTACGCAAAAGCAGGGCACCGGAAGGCCATACCCGGTATTTTGTAGACCTTCCGGATCATTTTCCCCGGATAAATTTCCCGGCGGACAATCCTTTGACCACAGCGGGTGTTGAGCTGGGGCGTCAGCTCTTTCACGATCCGGTGCTTTCAAAGGGCGCCGTCCAGTCATGCGCCGGCTGCCATGACGTGCGCGCCGCGTTCTCCGATCCAGGCAGGGCCTTCAGCATCGGAGTTGACGGGCTGCCAGGACTTCGCAACGCCATGCCCCTCTTCAACCTCGCCTGGTCCGACAGCTTCTTCTGGGATGGCAGAGCCGGCAGTCTTCGTGAACAGTCGCTGATGCCGATCCAGG